>NZ_CP151802.1:0-302540 GCF_038446665.1 Lysobacter sp. FW306-1B-D06B
TTCGCCCGCGCAAAAAGAAGAAGGCCGGTCCTGTTGGACCGGCCTTCTGGGGTAAAGCCCCTGGCGATGACCTACTCTTGCATGGCTTAAGCCACACTACCATCGGCGCATGTGCGTTTCACTTCCGAGTTCGGAAAGGGATCGGGTGGGACCACACAGCTATTGTCACCAGGGAGAGGGTGGAGGGTCGCGGATCTCGGTGGATTGAGTCGCGCACACGCTCTCGTAGGGTTGCTTCGGACGGTTGCCCGTCTTCGGCGGATAGGTTGGGATAAGTAGCGAGTGAGCCGAACGTCCGACGTATCGTCGAGTCCAAGGCCACTTGAGGTTATATGGTCAAGCCACACGGATCATTAGTACAGGTTAGCTCAATGCATTGCTGCACTTACACACCCTGCCTATCAACCACCTGGTCTTGATGGTTCCTTTAGGGGAGTCAAGCTCCCGGGAGATCTCATCTTGAGGCGCGCTTCCCGCTTAGATGCTTTCAGCGGTTATCGCTTCCGAACATAGCTACCCGGCAGTGCCACTGGCGTGACAACCGGAACACCAGAGGTTCGTCCACTCCGGTCCTCTCGTACTAGGAGCAGCCCCTCTCAAATCTCCAACGCCCACGACAGATAGGGACCGAACTGTCTCACGACGTTCTGAACCCAGCTCGCGTACCACTTTAAATGGCGAACAGCCATACCCTTGGGACCGACTACAGCCCCAGGATGTGATGAGCCGACATCGAGGTGCCAAACACCGCCGTCGATATGAACTCTTGGGCGGTATCAGCCTGTTATCCCCGGAGTACCTTTTATCCGTTGAGCGATGGCCCTTCCATACAGAACCACCGGATCACTAAGACCTACTTTCGTACCTGCTTGATCCGTCGATCTTGCAGTCAAGCACGCTTATGCCTTTGCACACAGTGCGCGATGTCCGACCGCGCTGAGCGTACCTTCGTGCTCCTCCGTTACACTTTGGGAGGAGACCGCCCCAGTCAAACTACCCACCATACACGGTCCCCGATCCGGATTACGGACCCAGGTTAGAACGTCAAGCACTTCAGGGTGGTATTTCAAGGTTGCCTCCGCCGAAGCTAGCGCCTCGGTTTCATAGGCTCCCACCTATCCTACACAGAAGAACTCAACGTTCAGTGTAAAGCTATAGTAAAGGTTCACGGGGTCTTTCCGTCTTGCCGCGGGAACGCTGCATCTTCACAGCGATTTCAATTTCACTGAGTCTCGGGTGGAGACAGCGCCGCTGTCGTTACGCCATTCGTGCAGGTCGGAACTTACCCGACAAGGAATTTCGCTACCTTAGGACCGTTATAGTTACGGCCGCCGTTTACCGGGGCTTCGATCAAGAGCTTCGCCTTGCGGCTGACCCCATCAATTAACCTTCCGGCACCGGGCAGGCGTCACACCCTATACGTCCACTTTCGTGTTTGCAGAGTGCTGTGTTTTTGATAAACAGTCGCAGCGGCCTGGTCACTGCGGCCCTTCTCAGCTATGAACCAAAAAGGGCGCACCTTCTCCCGAAGTTACGGTGCTATTTTGCCTAGTTCCTTCACCCGAGTTCTCTCAAGCGCCTGAGAATTCTCATCCTGCCCACCTGTGTCGGTTTACGGTACGGTCTGCGTAAGCTGAAGCTTAGGAGCTTTTCCTGGAAGCGTGATATCGGCAGCTCAGTCCTAATGGACTCGTCCTTAGTCTCAACGTTGCCCCCCCGGATTTGCCTAAGGGGACCGCCTCAACTCTCTCACCGGGACAACCAACGCCCGGCCTGCCTAACCTTCTCCGTCCCTCCATCGCACTTACGCGAGGTGCTGGAATATTAACCAGCTTCCCATCGACTACGCATTTCTGCCTCGCCTTAGGGGCCGACTCACCCTGCGTCGATTAACGTTGCGCAAGGAAACCTTGGGCTTTCGGCGTGCGGGCTTTTCACCCGCATTATCGTTACTCATGTCAGCATTCGCACTTCCGATACCTCCAGCGGACTTCTCAATCCACCTTCGCAGGCTTACGGAACGCTCCTCTACCGCGCACAACAAGTTGTGCACCCCAAGCTTCGGTTTCGTGCTTAGCCCCGTTAAATCTTCCGCGCAGACCGACTCGACCAGTGAGCTATTACGCTTTCTTTAAAGGGTGGCTGCTTCTAAGCCAACCTCCTGGCTGTCTGTGCCTTTCCACATCGTTTTCCACTTAGCACGAAATTTGGGACCTTAGCTGTGGGTCTGGGTTGTTTCCCTTTTCACGACGGACGTTAGCACCCGCCGTGTGTCTCCCATGCATTCTGTCCTGGTATTCGGAGTTTGCCATGGTTTGGTAAGTCGCAATGACCCCCTAGCCATAACAGTGCTCTACCCCCAGGAAGATTCACATGAGGCGCTACCTAAATAGCTTTCGAGGAGAACCAGCTATCTCCGGGTTCGATTAGCTTTTCACTCCTAATCACACCTCATCCCCTACCTTTGCAACGGGAGTGGGTTCGGGCCTCCAGTTGATGTTACTCAACCTTCACCCTGGGCATGACTAGATCACCCGGTTTCGGGTCTACTGCCCGCGACTATGCGCCCTTATCAGACTCGGTTTCCCTTCGCCTCCCCTATACGGTTAAGCTCGCCACGAACAGTAAGTCGCTGACCCATTATACAAAAGGTACGCCGTCACCCTTGCGGGCTCCGACTGCTTGTACGCACACGGTTTCAGGGTCTATTTCACTCCCCTCTCCGGGGTTCTTTTCGCCTTTCCCTCACGGTACTGGTTCACTATCGGTCGGTCAGGAGTATTTAGCCTTGGAGGATGGTCCCCCCATGTTCAGACAGGGTTTCTCGTGCCCCGCCTTACTCGATTTCATCGAATGAGCCCTTTCGCATACCGGGCTGTCACCGTCTATGGCCAACCTTTCCAGGTTGTTTTGCTAAAACTCATTCGACTTAAGGGCTAGTCCCCGTTCGCTCGTCACTACTTAGGGAATCTCGGTTGATTTCTTTTCCTCCGGGTACTTAGATATTTCAGTTCTCCGGGTTCGCTTCCAGCAGCTATGTATTCACTGCAGGATACCTATTGCTAGGTGGGTTTCCCCATTCGGACATTGCGGGATCAATGCTTGTTGCCAGCTCCCCCGCACTTTTCGCAGGCTGCCACGTCCTTCATCGCCTCTGACCGCCAAGGCATCCACCGTGTGCGCTTATTCGCTTGACCATATAACCCCAAGTCGCCTCGGAGTCATGGGTTCGGGGGTACAAAGCCCGAACTCGAATATAACGACTCAATTAATAAAGTGTCCGAAGACACTCGCCTTAGCCTCTACGACACGTCATGGACATTCGTCTCAAAACGCTCGCTACTTTCCCAGTTTTCAAAGAACGCGATCCGGCCTCAACGCCGAACCGCTTCAATTCTTGATGTGTGCGCAATCTAGTTTCGTTCGGGGTGGTGGGTCTGGGAGGACTCGAACCACCGGCCTCACCCTTATCAGGGGTGCGCTCTAACCACCTGAGCTACAGACCCAAAAGTCGTGCACGGCTGGTTTGGTGGAGCTTGTCGGGATCGAACCGACGACCCCCTGCTTGCAAAGCAGGTGCTCTCCCAGCTGAGCTAAAGCCCCATGTTCAAACAATCGAACGGGACGCTCCCGCGGATCTCCCCCTTGGGAGCTCCCGGAACTAGATGCAGGTCACTTGTGCGGACGTCCGGCCAGCAATTTGCTGTCTTTAGTCTCTAAAGGAGGTGATCCAGCCGCACCTTCCGATACGGCTACCTTGTTACGACTTCACCCCAGTCATCGGCCACACCGTGGCAAGCGCCCTCCCGAAGGTTAAGCTACCTGCTTCTGGTGCAACAAACTCCCATGGTGTGACGGGCGGTGTGTACAAGGCCCGGGAACGTATTCACCGCAGCAATGCTGATCTGCGATTACTAGCGATTCCGACTTCATGGAGTCGAGTTGCAGACTCCAATCCGGACTGAGATAGGGTTTCTGGGATTGGCTTGCCCTCGCGGGTTTGCAGCCCTCTGTCCCTACCATTGTAGTACGTGTGTAGCCCTGGCCGTAAGGGCCATGATGACTTGACGTCATCCCCACCTTCCTCCGGTTTGTCACCGGCGGTCTCCTTAGAGTTCCCACCATTACGTGCTGGCAACTAAGGACAAGGGTTGCGCTCGTTGCGGGACTTAACCCAACATCTCACGACACGAGCTGACGACAGCCATGCAGCACCTGTGTCACGGTTCCCGAAGGCACCAATCCATCTCTGGAAAGTTCCGTGCATGTCAAGGCCAGGTAAGGTTCTTCGCGTTGCATCGAATTAAACCACATACTCCACCGCTTGTGCGGGCCCCCGTCAATTCCTTTGAGTTTCAGTCTTGCGACCGTACTTCCCAGGCGGCGAACTTAACGCGTTAGCTTCGATACTGAGGGCCAAGTTGCCCCCAACATCCAGTTCGCATCGTTTAGGGCGTGGACTACCAGGGTATCTAATCCTGTTTGCTCCCCACGCTTTCGTGCCTCAGTGTCAGTGCTGGTCCAGGGTGTCGCCTTCGCCACAGATGTTCCTCCCGATATCTACGCATTTCACTGCTACACCGGGAATTCCACACCCCTCTACCGCACTCTAGTAAGCCAGTTTCCAATGCAGTTCCCAGGTTGAGCCCAGGGCTTTCACATCAGACTTAACAAACCACCTACGCACGCTTTACGCCCAGTAATTCCGAGTAACGCTTGCACCCTTCGTATTACCGCGGCTGCTGGCACGAAGTTAGCCGGTGCTTATTCTTCCGGTACCGTCATGACACCCGGTTATTAACCGAATGCTTTTCTTTCCGGACAAAAGTGCTTTACAACCCGAAGGCCTTCTTCACACACGCGGCATGGCTGGATCAGGCTTGCGCCCATTGTCCAATATTCCCCACTGCTGCCTCCCGTAGGAGTCTGGACCGTGTCTCAGTTCCAGTGTGGCTGATCATCCTCTCAGACCAGCTACGGATCGTCGCCTTGGTGGGCCTTTACCCCGCCAACTAGCTAATCCGGCATCGGCTCATCTATCTGCGTGAGGCCCGAAGGTCCCCCACTTTCTCCCGTAGGACGTATGCGGTATTAGCGTAAGTTTCCCTACGTTATCCCCCACAAATAGGCAGATTCCGATGCATTCCTCACCCGTCCGCCACTCGCCACCCACAGTATTGCTACTGCTGTGCTGCCGTTCGACTTGCATGTGTTAGGCCTGCCGCCAGCGTTCACTCTGAGCCAGGATCAAACTCTTCACTTAAAATTGCAGGATCCGAAGATCCAATATCTTGAGTGCAGAGCCCGTTCCAGGCATCAATTACTCGCTTGCATTTGCATGCTTTGAATCATTAATGCTTGTTACAGGACATCTGCTGTGGACAACCATCCACTAGCCAGACGCCCGCACAAGTCACCTGCGCACACTGTCAAAGATCTCGGGGCCGGCCTCAGCGCCTTTCCCTTTTCTCGCCCCGTCGCACCAAAGTGCCCGAGGGAGCCGACTACTATACAGTCAATTTCGATTCCGTCAACACCGTGTCGAAATCTTTTTGACCGCCCCCGCCGCCATTCAGCTCGTCCTTTCGGACCGCCCCGGGCGACCGGGCCGCGCATCTTACAGCACCTTCGAAGTTCGTCAACCGCCCTTCGAAACCACCGCTTCAACCGCGCCCCGCTTCAGTGAAGTTCACCTTGGCGGGGCGCGCATTGTGCACATGCATTCGGAGTTTGGGAAGGGGGTCGAGCGATGTCGGATCTATTGACTCGCCGAAGGCGCTGCCGGATGTTCGCGCTCACACTTCCACGCCCATTCCGGAGCCTCGCATGCCCGCCTTCCGCCTCCTGCTTGCCTGCTGCGGCCTGGCCCTTTCGGGCTGCGCGAGCAGTACCGACCATTGGGTCGAACTGAACGGCCAGCGCTACACGGTGGAAGTGGCCGATGACGACGCCGAGCGGGCACGCGGCCTGATGTTCCGGGATGAAATGGCTGCCGACCGCGGGATGCTCTTCATCCACGAGCGCCAGGAGCCGCTCGCCTACTGGATGAAGAACACGAAGATCCCGCTGGACATCCTCTACTTCGATTCGGCGCGGAAGCTGGTATCGCAGCAGCGCGATGTGCCGCCGTGCTCGCTCGGAGACGGCTGTCCGCCCTACCCCAGCAACGCGCCGGCGCGGTATGTGCTGGAACTCAACGCCGGCCAGGCGGCACGGCTGGGGCTCAAGGACGGCGTGGAGCTGACCTTCGGACCGGGGCTGGCGCAGCCCTGAGCCGCGCCTCGCCGCTCAGAGCGGCATCATCTCGAAATCGTCCTTGGTGACGCCGCAGTCCGGGCAGGTCCAGGTGTCCGGCACGTCCTCCCAGCGGGTACCGGGGGCGATGCCCTCTTCCGGCAGCCCCAGGGCCTCGTCGTAGATGAAGCCGCAGACGACGCACATCCAGGTGCGGAAAGTGGTGGTCGCGGCGGTCTCGGACATGGGCGGATAATGCGGGAATTGCGGAACGCTCATTGTCCCACCGCGTCCGCGCACACGGAAGCTTCCCGAATGAATTCGCCCCGGCCGCCGCGCGGCCTCTATGCCATCACGCCGGACGACGGCGACACACTCCGCCTGCTGGCCCGGGTTGAGACGGTCCTCCAGGCCGGCGCCACGTGGCTGCAATACCGCAACAAGGCCGCCGACGACGCCCTTCGCGAAGACCAGGCGCGCCGCCTGCTCGCGCTGTGCCGCCGCTTCGAGGTGCCGCTCATCGTCAACGACGACTGGCGCCTGGCCGCCGCAATCGGGGCAGACGGGGCCCATCTGGGCGAAGACGACGGCGAGCTGGCAAGCGCCCGCGCGACCCTTCCGGAAGGCGCGATTCTCGGCGCCTCGTGCTACGACGACCTTTCGCTGGCCCGACGCGCCGCGGACGCAGGCGCCAGCTACATCGCGTTCGGCGCCTTCTTCCCTTCGCCGACCAAACCCAACGCGCGACGGGCGACGCTGGACCTGCTGCGCGATGCCGCGCCGCTGGGCCTTCCCAGAGTGGCGATCGGCGGCATCACCCCGGACAATGCGCGCCCGCTGGTTGATGCAGGCGCCGACCTTCTGGCCGTGATTTCCGGTGTCTTCGACGCCGCCGATCCGGCCGCCGCCGCGCGCGCCTACCGCGGCTGTTTCGATTCCCCCCTTTCCACGGACACGCCATGAACCACGAACGCTCGCACGCCCTGTTTTCCCGCGCCCGGGAGCTCATTCCCGGCGGCGTAAATTCGCCCGTACGCGCATTCAAGTCGGTCGGCGGCGAACCGTTCTTCGCGCAGAGCGCGGAAGGCGCGTACATCGTCGACGTGGACGGCAATCGCTACGTCGACTACGTCGGCTCATGGGGCCCGATGATCGCCGGCCATGCGCATCCGGACGTGCTCGCCGCCGTGGCCGAAACCATGCGCAACGGCCTCAGTTTCGGTGTGCCCAATGCGCTGGAAGTGACGATGGCCGAACGCATCACGAAGATCGTGCCGAGCTGCGAAATGGTTCGCATGGTGAACTCGGGCACCGAGGCCACGTTGTCAGCGATCCGCGTCGCACGCGGCGCCACCGGCCGCAGCCGGATCGTGAAGTTCGAAGGTTGCTACCACGGCCACGGTGACAGCTTCCTGGTAAAGGCCGGCAGCGGCGTGATGACGCTGGGCCTGCCGAATTCGCCGGGCGTTCCGTCGGCGCTGGCCGACCTCACGCTCACCATTGCGTACAACGATTTCGACGCCGCGACCAAGCTCTTCGACGAAGTCGGTGGCGACATCGCCGGCCTGATCATCGAACCGATCGTCGGCAACGCCAATTGCATCCTGCCGCGCGACGGCTATCTGCAGCATCTGCGCGAACTGTGCTCGAAGCACGGCGCGCTGCTGATCTTCGACGAGGTGATGACCGGCTTCCGCGTCGCACTGGGCGGCGCGCAGGAGCGTTACGGCATCACGCCGGACCTGTCGACGTTCGGCAAGATCATCGGCGGCGGCATGCCGGTGGGCGCTTACGGTGGACGTCGCGATCTCATGGAACAGGTCGCGCCGAGCGGCCCGATCTACCAGGCCGGCACGCTCAGCGGCAATCCGGTGGCGATGGCCGCGGGCCTGGCGACGCTGGAGCTGATCCAGGTGCCGGGTTTCCACACCGAACTGGAGCGACGCACCAACGTGCTGTGTGACGGCCTGGAAGCCGCCGCGCGCGACGCCGGCATCTCCTTCACCACCACGCGCGCGCCGGGCATGTTCGGCCTGTATTTCCGCGAGGGTCCGGTGGAGACGTTCGAGGACGCAAAAGCCTCCGACACCGCGCGCTTCAACCGTTTCTTCCACGCGATGCTGGGCCGTGGCGTGTATCTGGCACCGTCGGCGTTCGAGGCCGGTTTCGTTTCCAGCGCCCACGGCGAGGCGGAAATTGCGCACACCGTGAACGCGGCGCGCGAATCGTTCAAGGAACTCGCGGGCGCGTAATCCGTTTACTTCCGCCAAAAAAGAAACGCGGACGAGGCCGGGCCCGTCCGCGTTTTTTGCGGTCATCGCGCGAGATTTAGCGCTTCGCGAACGCGCGCAGCGCGGCTTGCAGGCGCGCCAGGCCGTCGGCCACGTCTTCGTCGCTGATGTTCAACGCCGGAACGAAGCGCAGCACATCCGGTCCAGCCTGCAGCAGCAACAGGCCATGATCGACGCAGATGTCGAGGATCTCGCCCGCCTTGCCCGCATGCGCCTCGCGCAGCTGCGCGCCGAGCATCAGGCCGTTTCCACGGACCTCGGAGAACAGGCCCAGCTCCGCGTCGATCGCGGCGAGCGCATCGCGGATCGCGAGCGACTGACGCTCGACATTGGCAAGCAGTTGCGGCGATGAAATCTCGCGCAGCGCCGCTCGCGCGACCGCCGCCGCCAGCGGATTGCCGCCGAACGTCGTGCCGTGCGCACCGAACTGCATGGTTTCGGCGGCCTTCTCGCCCACCAGCATCGCGCCGATCGGGAACCCGCTGCCCAGCGCCTTCGCCAGCGTCACCACGTCGGGTGTCACACCGTAGGCGTGCGCGGCGAACAGGTGGCCCATGCGGCCCATGCCGCACTGGATCTCGTCGAACAACAGCAGAGCGCCATGGCGGTCGCACAGCGCGCGCAGGCCGAGCAGGAACTCCGACGTCGCCGGCGTCACGCCGCCCTCGCCCTGTACCGGCTCGACGAGCACGGCGCAGACATCGCCGGACGCCATCGCGGCTTCGGCGGCGGCGAGGTCGTTGAAATCGCTGTAGACGAAGCCCGGCGGCAGCGGCTCGAAACCTTCGTGGTACTTCGGCTGCGCGCCCGCGGTCACGGCGGCCAGCGTGCGGCCGTGGAAGCTGCCGCGGAAGGTGAGGATGCCGCGCTGTGCGGGCGCGCGGCCCTTCGATGTGGCCCACTTGCGCGCCAGCTTGATCGCCGCTTCGTTGGCCTCCGCGCCGGAATTGCAGAAAAACACGCGCTGGGCGAAGCGCGAAGCGGTGACCAGCTCCTCGGCCAGGCGCAGCGGCGGTTCGCTGACGAAGACGTTGCTGGTGTGCCAGAGCTTGCCGGCCTGTTCGGTCAGCGCGGCGATCAGCGCCGGATGCGCGTGGCCGAGCGCGTTCACCGCGATGCCGGCGCCGAAATCGACGTACTCGCGACCGTCACGGTCCCACACGCGCGCGCCCAGACCGTGGTCCAGGACGATCCGGCGCGGCCGGTAGACCGGCAGGTAATAGCGTTCGGACAGCGAGAAAAGGTCGGTGGAGGAAGCGCTCATCGGGTCGGATCGGAAAGGCGTGGGGGCGACATTGTCGCCGATCGCGGCGAGCGCGGGGCCCCTGGCCGGAACGGGCAATATGAAGATTGCCACGGCGTCCACGCCCGGCTTCGCACAATCGCCCGCTGGAGGCCGCCATGCCGACGCAGCTGATCGATCCGGACCTGAAACCCGCACGCGACACCGGCTGGCGGCGGCGCTGGTACGACATCGTCTTCCGCCACGACACGCAGCGCTCGCGCAACTTCGACCTGATGCTGATCGTGGCGATCGTCGCCAGCGTGATCGTGATCATGCTGGACAGCGTGGCGCGCATCCACGCCCGCCACGCGAACCTGCTCTACCTGCTGGAGTGGGGATTCACGATCCTGTTCACCGTGGAATACGCGCTGCGCCTTGCGGTGGTGCGCAAACCATGGCGCTACGCGCTTAGCCTGTGGGGCCTGGTCGACCTGCTCTCGATCCTGCCTACCTACCTCTCGCTCGTCCTGCCCGGCAGCCAGAGCCTGCTCGCGCTGCGCATCCTGCGCATGCTGCGGCTGTTCCGCATCCTCAAGCTCACCCATTACGTGGAAGAAGGTGGCGTGCTGATGGGCGCGCTGTGGCGCAGCCGGCGCAAGATCTTCGTGTTCGTGTGCGCGGTCATCACCATCACGGTGATCTTCGGCGCGCTGATGTACGTGGTCGAGGGCCCGGAACACGGATTCGCCAGCATTCCCACCAGCATGTACTGGGCGGTGGTGACGATGGCGACGGTGGGCTTCGGCGACATCGCGCCGCAGACCACGCTGGGGCGCTTCATCACCTCGCTGCTGATCCTGATCGGCTACAGCATCATCGCCGTGCCGACCGGCATCTACACCGCCGAGCTCGCCACCAGCCTGCGCGAAGCCAGTCAGGACACCCTTCATCTGGACCGCCGCGCTTGCAAGGGCTGCGGACTGGAAGGCCACGATCCGGCCGCCCACTTCTGCCGGCACTGCGGCCGGTCGCTTCCGTCGGCGACCGGTTGAGGACAACCGGGCTCAGCGCGGCTTGCGCGCCAGTTGCGACTCGGTGAGGAACAGGTCCGGAAGCAGGCGCTCGGCGGTGGGATCGACGGCGTACTGGTTGAAGTCGGTGACGCCGGCGGCGAACAGCACGTCGTCGTCGATCAGGAAGTGGCCGAAGTAATCCCGCGCCGGACGCGACAGCACGATCTGCGCCGCGTCTGCGACGATGTCCGGCGTGCGGCACAGCTCGGTGCGCACGCCGGGGATCATGTTGATCGCATCGGTGGCGATCACGGTGCGCGGCCACAGCGCGTTGACGGCCACGCCCTGCGGTCCGAACTCCGCCGCCAGCCCCAGCGTGACGAAGCTCATGCCCATCTTCGCCAGCGTGTAGGCGGTGTGCGGCGCCCACCATTTCGGATCCAGGTTGAGCGGCGGGGCGAGCGAGAGAATGTGCGGCGACGGCGCCTTGAGCAGATGCGGCAGGCACGCCTGCGAGCACAGGAACGTGCCGCGCGCGTTGACGTCCTGCATCAGGTCATAGCGCTTCATCGGCGTGTCGAGCGTGCCCCGGAGCCAGATCGCGCTCGCGTTGTTCACGAGGATGTCGATGCCGCCGAACGCGTCGACCGTCGCGGCGACCGCCGCCTGCACCTCTTCTTCCTCGCGTATGTCGCACTTCAGCGCGAGGGCCTTGCCGCCGGCGGCCTGGACTTCCTCCGCGACGGTGTGGATCGTGCCGGGCAGCTTGGGGTTGGGCACCGCCGACTTGGCGACGATGGCGACATTGGCGCCGTCGCGTGCGGCTCGCAACGCGATGGCGCGGCCGATCCCGCGCGAGGCGCCGGTGATGAAAAGCGTCTTTCCGGACAGGGTGCGCATGGCGCGTTCTCCTTATTGGTTCCCGGGGGTCGCGCCGCGGGGGCACGCTCCGTCGAGTCGTGCCCATCAGGGCTTGGGCCCCTGGCCCTCGTTGTCTTCCCATTTCAGCAGGCGCCGCGTTACGAACCGGTAGACCGGCTTTCCCGTGGCGAACCACGCCTCGCGCAGCCACGAATGGCGCTTGAGCACGCGTCGTTCCACCGGCGTCAGCGCCTGCGGGCAATAGGTGCGTTTGTGCTTGAGCAGATGGCGCAGATCCTCGCGCGCCAGCAGCCGCATCCAGCGCGAGCGCGGATCGCCGCGCGTGGCGAGCTGGAAGTCGATGAGGCCCGGGCGTCCGTCGGCCAGGACCAGCCAGTTGGCCTCCTTCGCCAGGTCGTTATGCGCCAGCCCGCGGCGGTGCAGTTGTTGCAGCAGGCGCCGGGCCTGGCGGAAATAGGCCAGATCGTCGCGCGGCGGGCGCTGGTACATCGCGGCACCGTCGAGGTAGCTGCGATCCAGGCATCGTCCGTCCCAGCGCAGCAACTGCGGCATGTCCGGCAAACCCTCCGCCCGTTCCAGCGCGCGCGCTTCACGACGCGCCAACCACCACGCGGGCACGCGCAACCACATCGGCACGTGGCCCAGATCGCGACGCACGAACAGGCCGCGTCCGTCCTGCATCAGGGCAATGCGGCCGAAGCTGTCGGCCTTCAGTGCCTGGACTTCGATGGTGTCGGTGCGATCGGGCATCACGCCAGTGTACGTGCGCGCCACGCGGATGGCCGCGTCGCGGGCGTGCCGATGGTCACGGGCCGCTCCAGCCATCGCGCCGTCATGGACGCGCTGCCTATAATCGGCTGATGGAACCGGCCTGGATCGAAAGCGCGACCGCATGGATCGCGGAAAACCCCGTCGCCGCCGGCGCCGCCATCTTCCTTATCGCCTTCTGCGATGCCGTGGTGCTCCTGGGCATCGTGGTGCCGGCGCTGCCGCTGCTGTTCGCGGTGGGTGCATTGGTGGGGCTGGGACACATAAGCGGCCCTTACGCATTGGTGTGTGCCTCACTCGGCGCCTTCCTCGGCGACGGCTTGAGCTACTGGGTCGGCCAGCGCTGGGGCGTGCAGCTGCGAAGTCGCTGGCCGTTCTCGCGCTACCCGCAATGGCTGGACCGCGGCGAGTCGATGTTCCGCCGGCACGGGACGAAGAGCATCTTCATCGCCCGCTTCGTCGGCGCCGTGCGTCCGTTCGTGCCCGCGATCGCGGGCATGCTGCACATGCCCCTGCGTCGCTATGCGTTGCCGAGCCTGCTGGCCTGCATCGCCTGGGCGCTGCTGTTCCTCGCGCCGGGCTGGGTGCTGGGGCGTTCGTACGACGCGGTCGCCGCCGTGGCCGACCGACTCGCACTGGTGCTGGGTGCGCTGGCGGTCGCGGTCGCGCTGGTGTGGGCCGTGGTGCTCTACACCTGGCGCTGGTTCGCCGACCACGCCGACACCCTGCTCGCCCGCGCACTTCGCTGGACCCGCCAGCACCCGCGCCTGGGGCCGTACGCGGCGGCGCTGATCGACCCGAACCGGCCAGAATCGCCGTCGTTGCTGATGCTGGCCGTGTGCCTGCTGGCGATCAGCTGGGCGTGGTTCACGCTGCTGGCGACGTTGCTCGCCAGCGGCGGACCGCTCGCGCTGGACCACACCATCCACGAGTTCATGTGGAGCCTGCGCAATCCGCTGGCGGACCGGCTCATGGCCGCGCTGGCGTGCATCGGCGATGCCTCGGTGCTGGGTCCCGCGGCGCTGGTGGCGCTGGCGTATCTGGCGTGGCGCAAGCGTTGGATGGCCGCGGCGCATTTCGCCGCCGCGATCGTGTTCGGACTGGCGCTGACCTCCCTGCTCGAAGCGGCCATCGACATGCCGCGTCCGCCGACGGCGCCGGCGGGGTTCGGCTTCCCGTCGGTGGCGGTGACGATGTGCACCATCGTGTTCGGCTTCTTCGCCGTGCTCATCGCACGCGAGTTGCCGGGCCGTACACGCGTGTGGCCGTACCTGCTGGCGGGCGTGGTGACCACGCTGGTCGGCTTCGCGCGCCTGTACCTGGGCGCGCACTGGCCCAGCGACCTGGTCGGCGGGACGCTCTTCGGCGTGCTGTGGCTGCTCGCACTGGGCATCGCGTACCGGCGCCACGTCCAGCGTTCGTTCTGGATGCGACCGCTGGCGTGGCTGTTCTACGGCACCTTCGCGATCGCCGCGCTCTGGCACGCACCGCGCACAGCGGACACGCTGCTGGCGCGCTTCGCCGCGGCGACGCCGACCTCGGTGATGAGCCATGAAGCGTGGTGGCGCGACGGCTGGAGCGAGCTTCCCGCCCAGCGCAACGAACGCGACCAGCGCCGCCGCTGGCCGCTCGACCTTCAGGTCGCCGGCCCGCTGGAGCCGCTGCAGCAACGGCTGGAAGCGCACGGCTGGCATGTGCAGCCGCAGGCGGACTGGGTCGCGACGCTGGGGCTGCTCGATGACGACGCCTCGCCGCACGATCAGGCCGTGCTGCCGGCCACGCTCGATGCGCAGGCCGAATCGCTGCTGATGCTGCACGACGGCGCCAGCGAGGACGAGCAGTTCGTCCTGCGCCTGTGGCACGCGCCGGTGCTGCTGGACGACGGCACGCCGTTGTGGCTCGGCACCAGCCAGACGCTGCGCCTGAACAAGCCGCTGGCCGCCGCTTCGCTGTGGTTGCCGGCCATCGACGACGGCCGCGCGCACGCGCTGGTGCGCGAGGCGCTGAAGGACCTGGACACCGTCGAAGCCCCGCATCCGCACGGCGACACGCCCGTGCTGCGCGTGCGCACCACGAACGCCGGCGGAACGTCAGGGAAGTAGGGCCAGCAGCCGATCCAGTCGCGCGTGCGGATCCTCGGTCTGCAGCAGCACCTGCCGCTGCGCGTTCTCCAGCGGCAGCAGTTCCGCCAGCCGCCAGCCGACCCAGGCCGCATCGTCGAAGTGCGCCTTCGGCGCGCCGGCGTGCTCGCCGCCGATCTGCTCCACGATCTGCTCCAGCAGCTTGCCGAGCAGACCGTGCTCCGGGCGCAGCGGATCGTCCGGATCGGGATCGCACCAGCTCACCTGCGCCACCTGGAGGCCGTTGTCGCGCACGCGCACGCTCTGCGCGTGGAACCGCCGCTTGCCGCGCACCTGCAGGGTGAGCAGCCCGTCGTCGCCACGGCCGAAATCCTCGATCACCGCCTCGGTGCCGTACGCCGCCGCGCTGGCCGGCGCACCGGCTTCCTCGCCGTCGATGATCAGGCACACGCCGAAGCCCTTGCCGTTGCGGCTGCAATCGCGGATCAGGTCGAGGTAGCGCGGTTCGAACACGCGCAAACCCAGCGCCGCGCCGGGCACCAGCACGGTATGCAGCGGGAACAGCCCCAGGGTTTGCGGTGCGGTGTCGTCTGCAGGCATCGACGGCAGTTTAGGGCCGATCGGGTGCCGGTGGCGCGAAGGCGCGCCGCGCCTCAGGACTCGCGCAGCACCGCGAGGAAACGCCGCGGTGCACCGTCGAAACCGCCGTTGGACATGAACACCACGTGGTCGCCGTCACGCACGCGTTCACGCAGCGCGGCGATGAGCGCGTCGGCGTCCGGCACGGCCACGCCCTCGCCCCGCAGCGCGCCGACCACCTTGCCGGCGTCCCATGCGAGTTCCGGCCGATGCAGGAACACCACGGTATCGGCGAGGTCGAGCGACGGCGCCAGCGCATCGGAATGCGCACCCAGGCGCATCGAGTTGCTGCGCGGTTCCATCGCTACCACGATCCGCGCACCGCCGACCTTCGCACGCAGGCCCGCGAGCGTGGTCGCGATGGCCGTCGGGTGGTGGGCGAAGTCGTCATAGATCGTCACGCCCTGCGCCTGGCCGATCACTTCCAGCCGGCGCTTCACGCTGCGGAAGTCCGCCAGCGAAGGCAGCACGCCGGCCACGTCGACGCCCACCGCATTCGCCGTGGCGAGCGCGGCGAGCGCGTTCATCACGTTGTGCCGGCCGAGCAACGGCCAACGCACCTCGCCGACTTCAACGCCGCGGTGCACGACCGCGAAATGGCTGCCGTCCTGCGCGATCAGGCGCGCGGTCCAGTCGAAGGCGGCGCGCGCGGTCGCGCGCTCGTCGGCCCGGTCGCCGTGGCTGCCGCCGGCGGACGTCGCGGGCAGCAGGCTTGCGTCGAGGCCAAAGGTTTCCACCGGCGTCCAGCAACCCATCGCCAGCACCTCGGCCAGGTGCTTGTCCTCGCCGTTGACGATGAGGCGCCCACGACGCGGCACCGTGCGCACGAGGTGGTGGAACTGGCGCTGGATCGCGGACACGTCCGGGAAGATGTCGGCGTGGTCGTATTCCAAATTGTTGAGGATGGCGACCAGCGGACGGTAATGGACGAACTTGCTGCGCTTGTCGAAGAACGCCGTGTCGTATTCGTCGGCCTCCACCACGAACTCCCGCCCCGCGCCGATGCGCGCGGAAACGCCGAAATCCTCGGCGACGCCGCCGATCAGGAAGCCCGGCTCGCGCCCGGCCGCCTGCAGCAGGTAGGTGAGGATGGTGGTCGTGGTGGTCTTGCCGTGCGTGCCGGCGACGGCCAGCGTGTCGCGTCCGGGCAGCAGGTTCTCGCTGAGCCACTGCGCGCCGGAGGTGTAACGGCGACCGTCGTCGAGCACCTGCTCCACCGCCGAATTGCCGCGCGAGAGCGCGTTGCCGACGACGATCTGTTCGCAGTCGGCGGAGATGTTCTCGGGCGTGTACCCCTGGCGCAGCGCGATGCCGAGGTTTTCCAGCTGCGTCGACATCGGCGGATAGACCGCCTGGTCGCTGCCTTCGACGTCATGACCAAGTTCGCGCGCGAGCGCGGCGACGCCGCCCATGAAGGTGCCGGCGATGCCCAGGATATGAATCTTCAAGATTGCGACTTCCTCAACGCTCGCTTTATTGAACGTCAGCAGTGACCGGATGCTGCATCAGATGGGTGTTTGCGGCCGTCCATGGCGAAGCGCGATCGGCTTCGGGTCGCCCGGCCCGGCCATCCATGGCCGGTCGTTCGGCAGGCCACGCGGCAGTGCCGCGTGAGCGGCCTGCCTCACCCGACTTCTTTAGCCGGCGACAACGCCTCGACGATGCGGTTGAACACATCGTCCAGCGAGCCCACGCCGTTCACCACGGTCAGCTGGCCGTGCTGGCGATAGAAGTCGATCACCGGCGCGGTCTGGTCGTTGTAGACCGTCAGGCGCGTGCGCACCGATTCCGGGCTGTCGTCCGCGCGGCCTTCGGCCTTGGCGCGGCCGGCGATGCGCTCGACCAGCATCTCGGTCGGCACTTCCAGCTGCACGGCGTAGTCCATCGGCTGGCCGATGCGGCCCAGCAGCTTGTCCAGCGCAGCGGCCTGGGCCAGGTTGCGCGGGTAGCCATCGAGGATGAAACCGCCCTGGGTATCGGGACGCGAGAGGCGGTCCTCCAGCATGCCCAGCAGGATCTCGTCGCTGACGAGGTTGCCCGAGGCCATGATCTCCTTCGCCTCAAGACCCAGCTTGCTGCCCGCCGCCACTTCGGCGCGCAGCAGGTCGCCGGTGGAGATGTGGGGGACCTGCAGATGCTCCTTGAGGCGCGTGGCCTGCGTGCCCTTGCCGGAGCCGGGCGCGCCCAGAAGTACCAATCGCATCAACATCACTCCTAGAACGGGAAAATTCTTCGGCCTCAGGGGGGCCGACGACGTTGGCATGGCCCCGTCGCCCGCCCGCGAGGCGGCGCTACACTCGCAGCGTCCGGCCCCGCCGGGCCAATATTGCGGCCACTTTACCGCATCCCGCTCCCTATCCCGATCTCCGACTGGAATTGGACATGGCCTCCGGAACCCTGCTGTATGCGCAGTCGGGCGGCGTCACCGCCGTCATCAACGCCACCGCCTCCGCCGTCATCGAGACCGCCCGCGCCCGCAAGGTGCGCGTGCTGGCCGGCCGAAACGGCATCCTCGGGGTCTTGCGGGAGGAACTGGTCGACACCTCGAAGGAGTCCGCCGCCGCCATCCGCGGCCTCGCCCATACGCCGGGCGGCGCATTCGGTTCGTGCCGGGTGAAGCTGAAGTCGCTCGACCAGGACCGCGTCCGCTACCAGCGACTGCTGGAGGTCTTCCGCGCCCATGACGTGCGCTGGTTCCTCTACAACGGCGGCAATGATTCGGCCGACACGGCGCTGAAGGTGTCGCAGCTTGCGGCGGAGTTCGACTACCCGCTGACCTGCGTCGGCGTGCCCAAGACGGTGGACAACGACCTGGCCGTGACCGACTGCTGCCCGGGCTTCGGCTCGGTGGCCAAGTTCACCGCCGTGTCGATACGCGAGTGCGCGCTCGACGTGGCGGCGATGGCCGACACGTCCACCAAGGTGTTCGTCTACGAGGCGATGGGCCGCCACGCCGGATGGATCGCCGCCGCCGCGGGACTGGCCGGCGAAGGCGAGGACGCCGCGCCGCATCTGATCCTGTTCCCCGAGCGCCCTTACGACGAAGCCGACTTCTTCGCCAAGGTGAAGGCCACCGTCGAACGCGTCGGCTATTGCGTGGTGGTCGCCAGCGAAGGCATCCAGACGCCGGACGGCAAGTTCGTCGCCGACGCAGGTGGCGGCAAGGATTCGTTCGGCCACACGCAGCTGGGCGGTGTCGCCTCGTTCCTGGCCGGCCGCGTGAAGGACGCGCTCGGCTACAAGGTGCACTGGGCCCTGCCCGACTACCTGCAACGCTCCGCGCGGCACCTTGCGTCGAAGACCGATCTCGACCAGGCCCAGGCCGTGGGTCGCAAGGCGGTGGAATTCGCGTTGAAGGGCATGAACTCGGTGATGCCGGTGATCGTGCGCACGTCGGATTCGCCGTATCGCTGGAAGATCGAAGCCGCGCCGCTGTCGAAGATCGCCAACCACGAAAAAATGATGCCGGCGAACTTCATCCGCAAGGACGGCTACGGCATCACGCCGCCCGCGCGCCGTTACCTGGAACCGCTGATCCGCGGCGAAGCGCCGCCGCCCTACGGCCGCGACGGGCTGCCGAAGTACGTGGCGATGAAGAACGTGCTGGTGCCCAAGAAATTGCCGCCCTTGGCGGAGTAACCCCTTTCCACTAGCGTCCGTCGCGCCTCGCGGATCGCAAGGGACAGTGGATGAATTGGAATGGATGGGCGCTGGCGGCCAGCCTGGCCGTCGGGCAGGCGTTCGCGCAATCGGCACCGCAAACAACGAGCGGCGCGATCATCGAACCGCCTGCCGCGCAGTTCGCGAATGCCCCATTGGCGGAGTGCACGTCCCTGTGTGCGGGGCAGGAGGTCGAGCTCGAACTGGCGGAACCTGTCGGCTCGGCCAGCCACAAGAACGGTTATCGCTTCCGGCTGCGCCTGGCCAAGCCCCTTATCCGCGACGGCGTAGTGGTCGTGCCGGCCGGCACACCCGGCATTGGTGAAGTAGTCCACGCGCAAGCCTCTCGTGGCGGTGGCAAACCCGGCGAACTGCTGCTTGCGGCTCGGTTCCTCGAACTCCCCGACGGCCCGCTCACGCTGCGTGCCATGAAGCTTGCGGCGCGCGGTAAGGACAACATGAATGCATCGCTCGCCACGTCGTTTGTGGCCGGGCCCTTCGCACTGTTCGTGCACGGAGGGGAGATCGAGATCCCCGTAGGTACGCGCGCGCTCGCAAAGCTCGCGCAGGACCTTGCGCCCGCGCGCATCCCTTACGCGTCACCTCCGCACACGGACGCCACCGCGCCGGCGCCCGAAGCCCCAAGTCCCCATGACGCCGAGCCCGCGTCCTCACTTTGAAGGAGTAAACCGAATGCGTTCCATGCTGTCCTGCAGCCTTGCCCTGTCTTTGCTCGTCGCACCCGCCTTCGCCATCGCCAAGGATGGTGAAGCCACCACCGCTGTCGTGACCGCACCCGCCGCCAACACGCTCATCACCGCGGCTCCGCAGGACAAGGCGCAAATCGTGTTCTTCCGCGAATCGAAGTTCGTCGGCGGCGCGATCGGCTTCAAGGTGCGCGAAGGCGAGGCCGAACTGGGCAAGCTGCGCAGCGGCAAGTATTTCGTCGCCCACGTCGAACCCGGCAAGCACGAGTACAACGTGCACGGCGAGACCAAGGACGTGCTGACGATGGAAGTCGAGGCCGGCGAAACCTACTACGTGCTCGGTTCGCTCGGCATGGGCATCGTCGCGGGCCGGCCCAACCTGTCGCCGTCGGACGAAGCCACGTTCCTGGCGATGGCGGGCAAGCTCAAGCCGGCCAAGTAAGCGGGCCGGATCACGCGAAGGGGCTGGATGCGGCCCCCCTTCGTCGCCTCCGTGACGGAAATCAGCGGCCGCAGGACGTGCCTTCCACGTCCATCTGCGCGGCATACATCGGCACGGCGTCGAGCTGCCCCGCCTTCGCCTTGTCGGACTGTTCCTTGAGGTAGATGCGCGCCTGCCCCTGGCCGTCGAGCTTGGGCGTCTTGTCCACCGGCTTGCGCCACACATGCACGACGGCCTGCTGCGACGGGCAGGCCGCGTTCGGCACGCGGATCACGTCATTGAGGACCCAGCCGTTCTGCTCCGGCCTGGCTTTCGCCGCGTCGACGAAGCGTGCGCGCGGCTGGCACTGCGGGCTGATGCGCACCACGGCGAAGGTGTACGGCTCGGCGGCCTGGCCGGTGAACATGCCTTCCAGTCGCGCGCAGGCCTCAGGAATTTGTCGCAGCGTGTGCACGGCGTTCTGGGCTTGCGGCGCCACCGGACCACGCGAGATCTCGGGCTTCGCAGCACCGGGACCGGCCGCCAGTGCCGGTGCCGTGAACATCAGGAGAAGGAGGGGCGACATGCGCATGGCAGCGGGACGACCTTTCCGTGACCGGGACCGCAGGCTGGCACGGATGCGCTGAATGCTGCGTCTACGGCGTGCGTCGGGCCCGGCGCCTGTGCGATAGTCGGGCCGTTGCGGCGGCACCCCACGATCCGCGCAGCACCACAACTCGAAAGGTTTACGAAAACTCGAAATTCCTGGTGTCCACTTCTACGGGGAGGGGTTCATGCTGGAGCAGTACGGTTTGGCCTTGGCGCTGGTCTGCGCCGTCATCGCGATCCTTTACGGGATCATCTCCGCGCGCTGGATCAGCGCGCAGCCCGCCGGCAACGAACGAATGCAACAGATCGCCGGCGCGATCCAGGAAGGCGCGCGCGCTTACCTCAATCGCCAGTACACGACCATCGCCATCGCAGGCGTGGTGCTGTTCGTGCTCATCGGCTTCTTCCTGACGTGGGCCTCGGCGATCGGTTTCCTGATCGGCGCGGTGCTGTCCGGCGCCGCCGGCTACATCGGCATGAACGTCTCGGTACGCGCCAACGTGCGCACCGCCGAAGCCGCACGCCGGGGCATTGGCCCGGCGATGGACGTCGCGTTTCGTGGCGGCGCGATCACCGGCATGCTCGTGGTCGGCCTCGGCCTTCTCGGCGTTGCTGGTTACTACGTCGTGCTGCAGCGCTACATGGGCTACGACGTCGAGCACACGCTGCACGCGCTGGTCGGGCTGGCGTTCGGTTCGTCGCTGATCTCCATCTTCGCGCGACTGGGCGGCGGCATCTTCACCAAGGGCGCCGACGTCGGCGCGGATCTGGTCGGCAAGGTCGAAGCCGGCATTCCCGAGGACGACCCGCGCAATCCGGCGGTCATCGCCGACAACGTCGGCGACAACGTCGGCGACTGCGCGGGCATGGCGGCGGACCTGTTCGAAACCTACGCGGTGACCGTCATCGCGACGATGCTGCTCGGCGGCCTGATGGCCAGCGAAGCCGGCCGCAACGCCGTGCTCTACCCGCTGGTGTTGGGCGGCGTGTCGATCATCGCTTCGATCATCGGCGCGTTCTTCGTCAAGGTGAAGGCCGGCGGCTCGATCATGGGCGCGCTGTACAAGGGCGTGATCGTCTCGGCGGTGCTTGCCGCGATCGCGTTCTACCCGATCACCACGCAACTGATGGGCGACAACAGCCACGGTGCGATGAACCTCTACGGCTGCGCGCTGATCGGGCTGGTGCTGACCGGCGCGATCGTGTGGATCACCGAGTACTACACCGGCACGCAGTACAAGCCGGTGCGCCATGTCGCCGCGGCCTCCACCACCGGCCACGGCACCAACATCATCGCGGGCCTGGGCGTGTCGATGAAGTCGACCGCGCTGCCGGTGATCTCGGTGTGCGTGGCGATCTGGCTCGCGTTCTACCTGGGCGGCCTGTACGGCATCGCCATCGCCGCGACGGCGATGCTGTCGATGGCCGGCATGATCGTCGCGCTCGACGCCTACGGCCCGATCACCGACAACGCCGGCGGCATCGCCGAGATGGCGGAGCTTCCGCCGGAAGTGCGCGCGGTCACCGATCCGCTCGACGCCGTGGGCAACACCACCAAGGCGGTGACGAAGGGTTACGCGATCGGTTCGGCGGCGCTGGCGGCACTGGTGCTGTTCGCCGACTACACGCACAACCTGCAGGCGGCCCATCCGGGCGAGGTGTTCACCTTCGATCTGTCGGACCACACGGTGATCATCGGCCTGCTGATCGGCGGCCTGATCCCGTACCTGTTCGGCGCCATGGCGATGGAAGCCGTGGGCCGTGCGGCCGGTGCGGTGGTGGAGGAAGTGCGTCGCCAGTTCCGACAGATCCCGGGAATCATGGAAGGCACCGGCAAGCCGGAGTACGACAAGGCCGTGGACATGCTGACCAAGTCGGCGATCAAGGAAATGATCGTGCCGTCGCTGCTGCCGGTCGCGGTGCCGATCATCGTCGGCCTGCTGCTGGGCCCGAAGGCGCTGGGCGGCCTGCTGATCGGCACGATCGTCACGGGCCTGTTCGTCGCCATCTCGATGACCACCGGCGGCGGCGCCTGGGACAACGCCAAGAAGTACATCGAGGACGGCAACTTCGGCGGCAAGGGTTCCGACGCGCACAAGGCGGCGGTGACCGGGGACACCGTGGGCGACCCGTACAAGGACACCGCGGGCCCGGCGATCAACCCGCTGATCAAGATCATCAACATCGTCGCGCTGCTGATGGTGCCGCTGCTCTAAGGGCTCCCGCGCAGGGTTCACGGGACGGCGGCCTGCGGGCCGCCGTTTTCGTTTTCGGGGCTGAACGGGGCGCGGCGCCCGCCCAGGAGCGGCACTCCGGCTGCTGCGCCGCAGCAGTCATCCACGTAAAATGCCGGCCCGCATTCCCGAAAACCCCGCCCGCCGTCCGGCGCGGCCCCCACGCAGTTGGAGCACCACATGGGTCTGGACCTCGTCCCCACCGGCAAGAACCCGCCGGATGAGATCAACGTCATCATCGAAATCCCCAAGGATGCCGAGCCGGTCAAGTACGAAGTCGACAAGGCTTCGGGCGCGATCTTCGTCGACCGCATCCTGTCCACGCCCATGCGCTACCCGTGCAACTACGGCTACGTCCCGCACACGCTGTGCGGCGATGGCGATCCGGCCGACGTGCTGGTGATCCTGCCGCTGCCGCTGGTGCCGGGCTCGGTCATCCGCTGCGTGCCGGTGGGCGTGCTGAAGATGAGCGATGAGGCCGGCAGCGACGAGAAGCTGATCGCCGTGCCCGTGCCGAAGATCTTCGGCGGCTACGCGCACGTCACCGACATCGCGCAGGTCTCGCAGCACTGGCTCGATCGCATCGGCCACTTCTTCGAGCACTACAAGGACCTGGAGAAGGGCAAGTGGGTGAAGATCGAAGGCTGGGGCAACGCCGCCGAGGCCAAGTCGATCCTCAACGACGCCATCGCCCGCTACAACGCGGAAGAAGACAAGCCGAAGTTCTGATCGGCCTGGCTCCTCGCGAATGAAGAAGGCCGCCTCCGGGCGGCCTTTTTCTTCATGATGCCTGGCTCACACCATGGCACCACCTCTGGCCGTTCCTCGGGATGACGTTGGACTGACGTTCCGGGAGATGTCCCCTACGCGTTATCGCCCATCTCGCGCTGCCGCTGCGCCGTCGCAGGCAACTGCGCATCGCCTGCCGTCACCGCGAACTTGCACACGATCGTCATCAGCGCGTTGAACCAGCGCAGTTCGTTCTTCAGCATCAACGGCTGGCTGGGGCCGCGGATGTCCTCGACGAGGCGCTGCACCGCGGCCGCGTAGCGCGCGTGACCTTCCTCGCGTTCACCGAACTCGAACCACAAGCCCTGCCACGTACGCGCGAAGCGCATCGCGATCTGCCGCACCTGCGGCAGGCTCGGATGCGGCACCGCATCGGCGAACAGCAGGCCCAGATGATCGTTGAGTTCCCATGGGCTCATCACCACCGGCACGTTCACGCGCTCGCAGGGGAACGGTGCGACCTCGCCGGGCTTCGGTGCGATCGGCACGGCCTGCCAGCCCGCCGTAGGCGCGTCATGCGGACGGCCACGGTTGACCATGTCCCAGAAACGCCCGCCGCCGACCGTGTCCACGACCAGGTGGATGCGCGATTCCACCGCATCGTTGAGGACGCGGTGCTGGCGCCAGGTGTCGAAGATCCAGCATTCGCCCGGCGCCATGTTGATCACGGCGCTGTCGCACTCGAAACGCACGGTCGGCTGGGTGACGATCGGAATGTGCACGCGCACGCGCTCGGTCCAGTAATAGCCCTGGTCGGCATGACGCGTGACTTCGGCGTGGCCTGACAGGCGCATCAGCCGGCTGCGGCCCACCGTCGCGCCGAGGCTGGCGAAGACCTGCGTCAGATACGGGCAGCGGAACAGTTCCGGCGTCGGCCGCATGGGGCCGGAAAACGCCTCGTTGGCCGCCTCGCCCTGCGCGGACACCAGCGGCAGCATCGAATTGCCGGCAAAGCCCTGCGGGTGCGGCCGCCACGGCCCCTCGCCCAGTGCGGCGATTTCGGCCGCCAGCGCGGCGGCGTCGAAGTGCACGGGCAACTGGATGAACGGCACCTGCAATTTCATCGGGAGGTCGATCCGGAAACCAGCCGCTATCGTACCGCCCGCGCGGGCCCGCGCCAGACTCCGCAAACCCTCGACGCCGGGCACAAAAAACCACGGCCCCTTTCGGGGCCGTGGCGGTGTTACGTGTTGCGGTACTTCAACCGATCAGAAGCGCTGACGGTACTGGACGTAGTAGAACGCGCCCGGCAGGTCGTACTGCGGATCGAAGTTGTTGTACGGCGAGCTGTACGAGGTCGGCGGTTCCTTGTCGAACACGTTGTTGGCGCCGACCGAGACGGTCGCGTTCCACGGCGTGTTGTAGCGCACCTGGATGTCGTGATAGGTCACGGCGCCCAGGTAGTTGCGCGGGGACGGGCCCTCGGCGGTCACGCGGTCCGGATCCGAGCAGTACGCATCGGCCAGGCCTTCGTCGTTGTCGAGCACGCAGGTCTCATACAGGCCGGACTTGTAGCGCATGCCCCAGGTCGCACCGAAGTCGCCGTAGGTCCAGTCCAGGTACATGTTGGACTTGATGCGCCAGTACGGATCCTGCGGCAGGTACAGGCCCTGACGCTGTTCTTCGACCGAATCCACCGTGGCCTTGGTCGACCAGTTGGAGGTGTACGCGGTGTCCCAGGTGATCGCGAACTTGCCGAACGACGTTTCCGGGAACTTGTAGTTCACGGTCATGTCCCAGCCCTCGACGTTGTACTCGGCGAGGTTCAGCAGCGGCATTTCCAGGTTCGTGATCGTGTTCGGCGCACCCGGGTAAGCCGGATCGCGCGAGTACAGACCGCAGTACACGGCCTGCTCACCCGCCGTACCGGCGTAGCACTTGTCCAGGATGAACTGAGCTTCCGGACGCGAGATCGCGTTCTCGATCTTGATCTCGTACCAGTCCAGCGAGATGTCGAAGCCTTCCAGCCAGCTCGGGTTGTAGACGAAACCCAGGGTCTTGGTGGTGGAGGTTTCCGGCTGCAGGTTGTCGTTCGAGGTCCAGGTGAAGGCCTCGGCGGTCTGACGCTGCGAACGCGTGAACGTCGGGGAGACGCCTTCCGAAGCACAGCGCGCGGCGACCTGCGGGTTACCCAGCTGGCCGGTGCGTGCATCGCACGGATCGTCGTAGCTCTCGAACGAATCCTGGTTGCCCGCGTACAGGTTGTTGATCGTCGGAGCACGGAAGCCCTCGGACCAGTTACCGCGGACCATCAGGTCGTCGATCGGCTTCCAGCGGAAACCGAACTTGCTGTTCAGCGTGTTGCCGAAGTTGCTGAAGTCCGAGTAGCGCGTGGCCAGCGAGAAGTCGAGCAGCTTGGCGCCCGGCAGGTCGGCCAGGACCGGCACCGCGAGCTCGAGGTAGTACTCGTCGAGCTTGTAGCCACCGGCGGTCGGCTTGGAACCGTTGCCCGTGCTCAGGCCGGCGGCGATGAACGCGTCCGGATCGTACTGGCCGCTCTCGGTGCGGTGCTCATAGCCCGCAGCGAAGGCAAGCGCGCCAGCCGGCAGGTCGACGATGTCGCCGCTGATGTTGGCGTAGTAGCTCTTCGAGGTGACGCGGCTGGAGTCGTGCGCGGTGAAGGCGGTGTAGTCGATCGCTTCCTGCGAGATCGAACCGTCGGTGCCGATCGGGTTGACCGGGACGCAGTCGGCCAGCGGAGCTGCCGCGGTGCCGCAACGGATGGTGCCGTTGTCGTTGAAGCTCGGGCCGTAGGCCAGGGCCAGGTTGGAGCGGTTGAACAGACCGTAGGTCAGGTCATTCTCGTCCGAACGGTCGTAGCGGTAGCCCGCATCCCAGTCGAACGTGCGCTCGCCGACTTCGAAGTAGCCTTCGAAACCACCGTAGAAGTGCCAGTTCTTGACGTTCTGATTGAACGAACGGCCACCGGACTCCTGGAAGCGACGGGCAACACCGATCAGGTCACGCGCGCCACCGGTCTGGAAGGCCGGCGTGCCGGCGTAGAAGCCGTTCGGATTGGTCGGGTTGTAGTAGCTGCTGGCCGACAGGCGCATGCCGGTCACCGGCATCGCCGCGAGCAGCTGCTCCGAGATGCGCTCGTTGTAGAGCATCTCGGTCTTGAAGCGCACGTTGTCGGTGATGTCGTAGTTGGCCTGCGTGAACAGCGACGTACGCTCCTGCGGGGTCAGCAGGTAGTTGTCCGGGGCGCTGTTGTAGCCGTGGATGTCCGAGTTGAAGCGCGTCTTGGCGCCCGTGGTCGGATCGATGATGTAGCGGATATTGTCGGTGTCGACGAACGAACCCGGGAAGCCCGTGGTGCTCTGACCGCCGAAGAACGGAGGACCGCCGGCGGAGATCTTGCGATCACCGGCCATGACGGGCTCTTCCTTCACGTACGACACGCCGAGCATCACGTTGCCGCGATCGTTGCCCGTGCCGATGGTGAAGTCATACGCCTGACGCTCGCCGTCGCCCTGCTGGTACTGGCCGATGTACGCACCGGCTTCGGCACCTTCGAAGTTCGAACGGGTGATGATGTTCACCACGCCGGCGATGGCGTCGGAACCGTAGATGGTCGAGGCGCCGTCCTTCAGGACTTCCACGCGCTCGATCATTGCGGCCGGGATGGTGTTCAGGTCGACGCTGCCGCCCAGGCCCTGGGTCCAGCGACGGCCGTTGACCAGCACGAGCGTGCGGCCTTCACCGAGGTTACGCAGGCTGATGCCGGCCGAGCCGTCACCGCCGTTGTTGAAGGTCGAGTTCAGCGCGGCGCCGTTGCTCGAGATGCGCTGCAGCACGTCGGCGACCGAGGTCACGCCCTGCTTCTGGATCTCGGCGCGGCTCAGCGTGAAGATCGGCTGCGAGGTCTCGACGTCGGCGCGCTTGATGCGCGAGCCGGTCACTTCGATGCGGTCCAGGGTGGTCGCACCCTGCTCGCCACCTTCTTGCGCGACGGCGAACGCCGGCGCCAGTGCGATCGCGATGCCTGCCGGCAGCATGCCGACGCGCATCGCGGTGCGCAAATTGCGATGGTTCATCTATCTCTCTCCAGATATCTGTTATGGGCGTGTTAAACGCTCATCAAACTTAAGTTCTGGGGAGCTCCATCGCTTTGCGTGTGCCGTTGAGAGACTTTGCTGAGTCTGCCAGCGAGGACACGGCCTTAACGTTCCGAACCGACGGTGTCTCTTACGCGCGACCGACGCAGGACATCAAGCTGAGACCGCGCTCGCAGAACCTGCGCGCAAAGAGAACGCACAACGAAAACGGCCGGCGAATCGCCGGCCGTTTGTGGTAACGCGTGCGTGCGCGATCAGTTGCCAGTCGCGAGCGACTTGCGTTCCAGCGACTTGCGCGAGACCGCCAACGCGCGGCTCGCATCGCCACGAGCGGACGCGGCGCGGTAGCGCGTGGCGGACTCGCCGAAGCGCGCGCGGAAGGCACGGGCGAAGCTGCAGCAGTTGTCGAAGCCGCTGGCCGCGGCGACTTCGCCGATCATCATCGAAGTGCTGGTCAGCAGGTCCGCCGCGTGCTCCAGGCGCATGCGCGCGGAGGCCGCCTGCGGGCTTTCCTCGTAGAGGCTGTGGAAGGTCTTGGAGAAGTACCAGCTGGAGAAGCTGGTCAGCTCGGCCAGTTCGCTGATGCGCACCACGCGGTCGCAATTGCCTTCCAGGTACAGGCGGGCACGCTGCAGGCGGCCGAAGACCTGACGCTTGCGGCTGCGCGAGCGGCCCGGGCAACGCGGGATGCGTGCGGCCAGTTCGCGCTGGACGCCGGCGAGGTGCAGCAGGATCGGGCGCAGGAGCGAGGCGTCGAAGCCGGCGCCGGGGTTCTCCGCCAGACGGGCCGCCGCTTCGCGCCACAGGCGCAGGGCGATGCGGGCGTCGTGACGGGTCATCTGGCCACGGCCGGCGTAGAGGCCGCGGTCGGCGAAGCGGGTCATTTCCCGCAGCGCGTCGCCGGACAGGGTGAGACCGATGGCGATGCCGAAGCGGTCGGCCTGGACGACCGGCTTGGAGTCCTTTTCGAACGCGAGCCAGTCGCCGCTGCGAAGACGGAACTTGCCCTCTTTCGCCTCGACCCACGAGCTGCCATGCAGCTGCACCCAGAACGAGAAGCCGCCCGAAACCTGGACGCTGCCCAGCCGGGAAACCCCGATGCAACCGCCCTGAACCGCGCCGTCAGGCGTGTCGAGCTGCAGCAGCTGCCCGCGGTCCGCCCATTGCACTTGCTCCATTGGTCCACCTCATGTGCCGAGAATGGTCAATGGATTTGCCTGAGAGGCGGGGTCGCCATCAGGAAAGTTGGTCGAGACTTATCCGAAATCGCAACGACGGCAAAACCGAAGGACTTCCGAAAGGACTTTTCCCAGCGGCATCAATTACTTGATCCATCCGGGCATCACGTCCGTCGTTTCCTTCGGCAGCTCCATGTAACCGATATCGGCCCCGTCCCACTCGACCAGGGCCAGATAAGCCACGTCACCGCGCGGCCCACCGAGGCTGAAACCATTGATCGCCGAGCGTCGGGTCTGGTCCAGGCAACGCGGCGGAGCGGTGTCGCTGGGGACGATCCGGCGCAGGCTGGCGGCGCAATCCTGGAGCCGCTCCATGTAGCGGACCTCGCCGTCGGGCGCCACGGACCACATGCGGTAACGGTCGGCCGTCGGGTCGGCGGCGCTGATGCGCCGGATCGACGCGGCCGACAGGTCCAGCCCGACTTCCCACAGCCCGGCCTCGGTCAGGCGGGTGAACAGAATGCGCCGGCGCGGCCCGTCCACCTGGAAGTGCGAGACGCCATCGACCCGGCCGAGGGAGCGCCACGGCGTGGTGGAACGGTCGTACATGCGCAGCTGCGGGAGGCCGTCGTCGTTGGCGGCCAGGACGAGCAGGCGGTTCGCGTCCGGCGTGTACTGGGCCTGGAGCGGGTCCGGGTCGGGGATCGGCAGGGTCACGACCTGACCGCTGGCCGCCATGACTTCCTGGACCACCGCCTTGCCGCCTTCGTCCGAGCCGGTGACCAGCAGGCGGCGGGCGTCGGACGACCAGGACGGGGCGTAGCGGGTGCCCGGGCGAACCCCGCCCATCATGCGCAGCGTGTCGGGCTGGTCCACGTCGCCCACCCACAGGCCATTGCTGCCGGAGCGATCCGACACGAAGGCCAGCTGCCGCCCGTCCGGCGCGATCGCCGGCAGGAGGTCGCGCGACGAGGACGGATAAAGTGGCTCGACCACGTGCACGCGACCGTGGCCGGAGCCGTCGCTGTCCAGGCGCACGCGGTACAGGCCGAAGTACGGACGGCGCTGGACGAAGGCGATCGCCCGCCGCGCGCGCGCCGCCACCGGCGATTGCGCCTCGTCGAGCCCGACCGGCCGCGCCTCGCCGGTGCCGGTGTCGAGCCGGAACACGCGGTATTCGCCGTCGACCATCGCACTGAAGAGCAGGCCGCGCCCGCTCGGCGACCAGTCCCAGCCACGCAGGTCGGCACGCAGGCGGCTGAGGCGTTCGGCATTCCCGCCCTGCGCGGGAATGCGCCAGAAATCCCCCAGCGGCGGGTTGCGCACGAACACGATCCAGCGGCCGTCCGGCGAGTAGCGCGGCGAGGTGTCCAGCTCTTCGGGGTCGTGCGGGTACTCGATCGGCCGCCACTGTCCGCTGTCGAGGTCGAGCACTCGCAGCCCCAGGCTGCCGTGCTCGCCGGTCATGCCGCCGAAGATCAGACCGTTGCTGTCGGGCGTCCAGTCGAAGCTGGGCGGGTTGCGGCGGTCGCAATCGCCGACCTCGTGCTCCGAGCGCGCGTTCGGCGTGACCAGACGGATGCTGCAACTGTCCACCGTGGTGCGCATGAAGGCGATCCAGCGCCCGTCGGGCGACCACGTCGGCGCGCTGTCGTCGGCGCCTTCCGGGGGGCGCGTGAGCTGGCGCGGCTGCGTCTGCTCGGTCGTCTGGATCATGATCGCGGTGCCGCGCTGCCCCTCGGGGATCGCGACGTACGCCACCAGGCCGGCGTCCGGCGACAAGGTCGGCGACAGCTCGAACCCGACGGCGGAGGTGATCAGGCGATAGGGGCGCTCACTTCGCAGCCCCTGCATGCCCGACACCGCCACCGGCGTATTCGCCTCGCCGGAATCCACGGGCGCGCGCAGCAGGGCCCAAGCGACCAGGCCCGCGACCAGCAGGGCCACGGCAAACACCACCGAGGCGATCGACGCCCAGGTCCCGCGCGGCATCGACGCGGCCGGAAACGGCACCGGCGCCAGCGGTTCGCTCGGATCGGCGCCGGCAATCGCCGGGTACTTGGCGGTCGTGCGCGTGGGGTCGGCCCAGCGCTCGTCGCCGGTCACCGTGTCTGCACTGCCCGAAGGCGTGGCGGTGTGAACCCATTCGATCGGCGCCAGCAGGCGATAGCCGTTCTTGGCGATCGTCTCGATGTAGCGCGGATTGCCACGCTCGTCGTCGAAGGCCTTGCGCAGCTGCGTGATCGCCTGCGTGACCACGTCGTTGGTCGGCAGCGTGTCCGGCCAGACTTCGGTCATCAGCGTGTCGCGGCTGACCACCCGCCCGGCCTGCTCGACCAGCACCAGCAGCACGCCCATGGACTTGGGGGTGATGCGCAACGGCCGACGCTTGCCCGGCGCGCGGATCTCGCGCAGGGGCACGTCGACCACGCATTCGCCCACGCGCAGTCGTTCGGACGGCAGGGGCGAGGTGGAGGGTTCGGAAGGTCTGGGCATGAATCCGGAGATGTTGAGCGGCAAGCTGAACAGCCGTCATGTGCCGAAAGGGTTTGGCATGACTACTCGGCAAATCCGGCAAAACGCCCAGACGTCACGGGGAAAGCAAAACTTGCCTGGACATTCTAACGTCCGCAGGCTTACTCCCGTTTACATGGGGGTGGGCTTCAGGCCCTCTCTCGCCGACGTACTACAGAACGTTCTGTTCCAGCATTCGCGCTCCGGCGCGAATTTTTTTGTCTGGAGATCCCGGCCCGCAGCGTCAGCGGGCGCCGTAGCGCAGGATCGTCAGGCCCACCAGGCGCGAAACCACCACGGCGATGTAGGCCACGCCGGCGAACTGCTCCAGCATCACCAGCACGCGTGCCGGCGAGGACAGCGGCAGAATGTCGCCCAGGCCCGTCGCCGAGAGCGTGGTGAAGCTCAGGAACAGCAGTTCCAGCCAGGTGCGCGGCGCCTCGGGGTTCACCGCGCCGGTGAAGCTGCCCGGATACCAGGCCTGGCATACGAAATACGCATAGGCGAAGCCCCAGGCGAGCAGCGTGAACGTCGCGCCCGCAGCGAACAGTTCGTCGGTGGTGACGCGATGATCGCCGAGCATGTAGGCGATCAGGCTCGCCGCGGCGTACAGGTACAGCAGCGCCTCCAGCGCGGAGGACACCACCAGCAGCGTGTCGTTGCCCAGCACGACGGCCGCGACCGACAGCAGCAGCGCAGGCGCCGCCAGCAGCCACGCCACCCACACTTTCGCCGGGCTGCGGTTGACCACCCACACCGCCAGCATCAGCACCGCCACGCCCAGTGCACCGAACAGCACGCGCCCGCCGCGCATCTCGTCGAACAGCGGGTACAGCACCAGACTCAGCAGCTGCGCCCCCAGCAGGAATGCGGAAGGATGGCGCCGCGCTTGCGCGCGCCAGCGCAGCTTGCCGATGCGGTTGTCTGCCATGTCGCCTCGCGTCCCTTCCGGATGCGGCCAAGCGTAGCCGAACGCGGGGCGAAGGGGCGTCGTTGTGCGACAACGACGCCCTGCGAAGTCACGCCTTGCGGTAGACCTGCGCGCCCTGCGCGCGGAATTCCGCCGACTTCTCCGCCATGCCCTCGGCCAGCGCGGCGGACTCGTCCACGCCATGCTCCTTCGCGTAGTCGCGCACGTCCTGGGTGATCTTCATCGAGCAGAAGTGCGGGCCGCACATCGAGCAGAAATGCGCGACCTTGTGCGCATCCTTCGGCAACGTCTCGTCGTGGTACTCGCGCGCACGCTCCGGATCCAGGCCGAGGTTGAACTGATCTTCCCAGCGGAACTCGAAACGCGCCTTGCTCATCGCGTTGTCGCGCGCCTGTGCGCCCGGGTGGCCCTTAGCGAGGTCGGCCGCATGCGCGGCGATCTTGTACGCCATCAGGCCTTCGCGCACGTCTTGCTTGTTGGGCAGGCCCAGGTGCTCCTTCGGCGTGACGTAGCACAGCATCGCCGTGCCGAACCAACCAATCATCGCCGCGCCGATCGCACTGGTGATGTGGTCGTAGCCCGGCGCGATGTCGGTGGTCAGCGGGCCGAGCGTGTAGAACGGCGCTTCGCCGCACTCGCGCAGCTGCTTGTCCATGTTTTCCTTGATCAGCTGCATCGGCACATGGCCGGGGCCTTCGATCATGGTCTGCACGTCGTGCTTCCACGCGATCTTGGTCAGCTCACCCAGCGTTTCCAGTTCGCCGAACTGCGCCGCGTCGTTCGCATCGGCGATCGAACCCGGACGCAGGCCGTCACCGAGCGAGAAGGCCACGTCGTAGGCCTTCATGATTTCGCAGATCTCCTCGAAGTGCGTGTATAGGAAATTCTCCTTGTGATGCGCCAGGCACCACTTGGCGAGGATCGAACCGCCGCGCGAGACGATGCCCGTCACGCGGCCCGCGGTGAGCGGCACGTAACGCAGCAGCACGCCGGCATGGATGGTGAAGTAATCCACGCCCTGCTCGGCCTGCTCGATGAGCGTGTCGCGGAAGATCTCCCAGTCGAGCTCCTCCGCGCGGCCGTCCACCTTCTCCAGCGCCTGGTAGATCGGCACCGTGCCGATCGGCACCGGCGAATTGCGGATGATCCACTCGCGCGTTTCGTGGATGTGCTTGCCGGTGGACAGGTCCATCACCGTGTCCGCGCCCCAGCGGATCGACCACACCAGCTTCTCCACTTCCTCGGCGATGCCGGACGACACGGCCGAATTGCCGATGTTCGCGTTGACCTTGGTGAGGAAGTTGCGGCCGATGATCATCGGCTCGCTTTCCGGATGGTTGATGTTGTTGGGGATGATCGCGCGACCGCGCGCCACTTCATCGCGAACGAATTCCGGCGTGATGATCTTCTGGATGTTCGCGCCGAAGGTTTCGCCCGGATGCTGGCGCAGCAGGTGCGCCTCGCGGATCGCCTCGATCCGCTGGTTCTCGCGGATGGCGATGAACTCCATCTCCGGCGTGACGATGCCGCGACGCGCGTAGTGCATCTGCGTCACGTTGGCGCCGGACAGCGCACGGCGCGGCAGCGGGCGATTGCGGAAACGCACGGCGTCGAGCTTGGGATCGTGCTCGCGCTTGCGGCCGAATTCCGACGACAGCGCGGACAGCACTTCGGTGTCGCCGCGTTCGGCGATCCACTGCGCGCGCAGCGGCGTCAGCCCCTGGGCAAGGTCGATGTGCGCGTTCGCATCGGTGTAGGCGCCGGAGGTGTCGTACACGGCGATCGGTGCGTTGTCTTCTCCACCGAACATGGTCGGCGTCTTCGCCAGCGCGATCTCGCGCATCGGCACGCGCAGATCGGGGCGCGAACCTTCGACGTGGATCTTGTGCGAGCCCGGAATCGGACGGGTGACGTCGGCCGACAGCTGTTCGGCCTTCTGGAGGAGTTCGGAGGGGACAGCATTCATGGCGTTCGTCCTGGAGCGGCGGGACGAAGCGGCGGCGCGCACCGCACGCACGGCGGTGTCGCGAAGCTTCCCTACGGCGGTCTCAACCGCATCAGGTTCGAAGGGTCTGTCTCAACCGGCCCCATGGCCGGTACCCCCGCTTCGGCGTGCATTTCACCACGCGGCCGCGGGCGGGACAACTCAGCCGCCCGCCCCGCCCTGGGTCATCGGGACGACATCCGCAAGGATGTGCGCGAACACCACCGGCCACAGCCGCCCCGTGCGCACATAGAACACCGACAGCAACAGGCCGAATACGAGGATCGATACGGCGCCCGCCGGCCCCTGGTAAAGGTGGGTCAACAGACGCACCAGCAGCGAAAGACCGATGGCGATGGAGGCACCGTGCTCCCTCAAGCTGCGGGTCAGCACGCCCAGCAGGAAGACTTCCTCGAACGTTCCATTGACGATCGAGATGAGAACGGTCGAGCCGAGAGAGGCCTCGGTAAAGGAGAATCCGACGACCGCACGCTCCAATCCGAGGATCGCGAGGACCGCCGCGCACGCCATCCACGTGGCGAAGAACAGCACGATGCCGACCACGGTTCCGCTCAGGTCGGGGCGCGGCATCAGTGAATGCACGTCGAAATCGCGCACGCGAAGGTAGAACACCGCGGCCATACCCAACATGATTTCGATGAAGGCGGCCCAGACGTTCGAGGCGTCCGAGAAGACCTGATCGGGAAACCCCACCACGACGGCCTCCACCGACGCCAGGACGGATAGGCCGAAGCAGATCGCCGCGACCGCGAAAGCTTCGCGGAGCGACAGAGTGGTCCTGGCCGTCGACGTGTTCACGAATCCCCGCACTGAGCCCTGCCGCGCATGCGTCGGCTGGGTGTCCGATTGTTGGTTGGTACGCGCCTGCGCGCGGCTCCCCGGCAGCCCGCATGCTAGTGGAGGCATGGGCTGCCGGTCACCTGCGACTCGGACGCTCCGGCACAAGAGCGACCGAATCGCAGCGCGGACGGCGTTGTCCGGTTACAGATGCAACAGTTGACAAGCCCCGAAACCGCGTGATCTTCTCGACCCCATGACGCATCGCAGCACGCTTCCGCAGACCGACCTGACCGCGCCGACCGGCGTGGCGTCCGTTGCGGGCGTATTTGCGATTACCACCGGTACCGGTACCACTCGCTTGCGGGTGCGGACGGGCGTGTCCAGTTGATCTGAAGACCACGCCTCCGCACCCGAACCGGGTGCGCAGGTCTGGCACCCGGGCGGTCGCGGGGCTCAAACACGGAGCCCGACCATGCCCCCCGCAGACGCATCACTTCCACCTTCTCCGCAGTGCCACGTCCACAAGTTCGGCGGCAGCAGCCTGGCCGATGCGTCGCTTTATCGCGCCGCTGCCGCCTTGCTGCAGGATCCGGCGCGCACCCGCATCGTCGTCGTATCAGCGATGCAGGGCGTTACCGACGCCCTCCTCGCCCTGCTGGCATCCGCACGCCGGGGCGATGACTGGGCCGCCGAATGGGACGCGCTGCGCGAGCGGCATCTCGTCGCCGCAGCGGTCCTGGACCCCAATGGTCATCACGTCCTCAAGGCCGCACTGCTGCAGGACTTCGACGTTCTGCACGAACAACTCCTCGCGCTGGCCTGCGGCGATGCATCGGCCGACGTGCATGCTCGCGGTTTGCCCGGTCTGGGCGAAGTCGTGTCCTCGCGTCTGATGCAGGCCGCCCTCGGCGCTGATGCAGCGGGCTGGCACCGGCTCGATGCGCGCGACGTGCTCGTCGTGCACGAAGGCGAGATGGGCATGGCGGTGGACTGGGCCGCCTCGCGCGAGCGCCTGGCCGCGTGGCGTGCGAGCCACGCCGACGGCAACGTCGTAGTCACCGGTTTCGTCGCGCGCGATGCCGACGGCCATGCCACCACGCTCGGCCGCAACGGCAGCGACTACTCGGCCGCGATCTTCGCCAACCTGTTCGATGCCGTCGGGCTCACCATCTGGACCGACGTCGACGGCGTGTTGTCCGCCGACCCGCGCCTGGTGCCCGAAGCGGTGTGCCTGCCTTCGATGTCCTACGCCGAGGCCTGCGAGCTGGCGTACTTCGGCGCGAAGGTGCTGCATCCGCAGACCATGGCGCCGGTGCAGGAACGCGGCATTCCGCTGTGGATCCGCAACACGCACCGCCCCGAAGCGCCGGGCACGCTGATCTCCACGCACAGCGGCCACGACGCCGCGCCGGTCAAAGGCCTGAGCCTGGTGCGCGACCTGGCCATCGTAGAACTCGTCGGCAACGGCATGGTGGGCGTGCCGGGCGCGGCCGAGCGCCTCTTCGGTGCGCTGCGCGGCGCGGGTGTATCGGTGACGATGATTTCGCAGGGTTCGTCCGAGCATTCGATCTGCTGCGTGCTGCGCGCCGATCAGGCCGAGCGCGCGCGCAACGCCGCCGCTGCCGCCTTCGCCGACGCCATCGCCGACGGCCAGGCGCAAGGCGTGACGCTCACGCGCGACATCGCCGTGCTGGCGGCGGTCGGCGACGGCATGGTCGGTACGCCCGGCGTCGCGGCGCGCCTGCTGAGCGGACTGGCGCAGGCACGCGTGAATGCACGCGCCATCGCGCAGGGCGCTGGCGAACGCAACATCTCCGTCGCCATCGGCGCGAACGACGCGACGCGCGCCTTGCGTGCCGCGCACGCCGCGTTCTGGCTCTCGCCGCAGACGCTGTCGGTCGGCGTGATCGGCCCCGGTCAGGTCGGCAGCGCGCTGCTGGTGCAGATGTCCGCCGCGTTGCCGCGGCTGCGCGAGCGTTCCGGCCTGGACCTGCGCCTGCGCGCCATCGCGAACAGCCGCGCGATGGTGCTCGACGAACGCGGCGTGGAGCCGGCCGACGCCGCCGCCCGCCTGCAGGGCGGGGCCGCACGAGCGCTGGATCTGGATGAATTCGCCGACCACGTCCGTGGCGAACACCTCCCGCATGCGCTCATCGTCGACTGCAGCGCGAGCCCGCGCGTGGCCGAACACTATCCGCGCTGGCTGGCGCGCGGCATCCACGTCGTCACGCCCAACAAACTGGCCGGCAGCGGTCCGTGGGCGAACTACGCCGCGATCCAGGACGCCGGCCGCCGTGGCGGTGGACGTTTCCGTTACGAAGCCACCGTCGGCGCGGGGCTGCCGGTGATGCTCACCCTGCGCAATCTGCTCGACACCGGCGACGAGTTGTACGCCATCGACGGCATGCTCTCGGGCACACTGGCGTGGCTGTTCAACCGGTTCGACGGCACGGTGCCGTTCTCGCAGCTCGTACGCGAGGCGCAGGCGCTGGGCTATACCGAGCCGGATCCGCGCGACGACCTTTCCGGCCTCGACGTCGCACGCAAACTGGTGATCCTGGCGCGCGAGGCCGGTCGCGCGCTGTCGCTGGAGGATGTCGAAGTGGAGAACCTGGTGCCGCAGGCACTGCGCGAAGTGGACCGCGGGGCGTTCCTCGCGCGCCTGGAGGAAATGGACGCCCCGATGCTGGCCCGCTACCGGGAGGCCGCGGCGGAAGGCCGATCGCTGCGCCACCTCGCCCAGCTCGACCGTGATGGCCGCGCCCGCGTCGGCGTGGTCGCCCTGCCCGCCGAGCACGCCTGCTGCCACACACGGCTGACCGACAACCTCGTGCAGTTCCGCACGCGCCGCTACGCCGACAATCCGCTGGTCGTACAGGGTCCGGGCGCCGGACCCGAGGTGACCGCGGCCGGCGTGTTCGGCGATGTGCTCGCGATCGCGCAGTCGCTCGGCACCGCGCCGGGGCTGTCGCTGCCACTGGGCGAAGCGCACGCAGAGGTCCATGCATGAGCGACGACATCGAGGCACAGCCCATCGCCCGCGCGTTCGCGCCGGGCAGCGTCGGCAATATCGGCGTGGGCTTCGATCTGCTCGGCCATTCCATCGTCGGCGTACGCGACGTCGCGATCGTACGGCGCATCGCCGAACCCGTCGTCCGCATCGACGCGATCCGAGGCCACGTGCCCGGCGCGGACTCGCTGCCGCTGCAGGCCGAACGCAACACCGCCGGACAGGCACTGATCAGTCTTCGCAACAAGCTGGGGCTTGCTCACGGCTTCACCGTGGAACTGGAAAAAGGCATTCCGCTCGGCTCCGGCCTCGGCGGTTCGGCGGCCTCGTGCGTGGCCGCGCTGGTCGCGGCGAACGCGTTGCTCGACACACCGCTGCCGCGCGAAGCGCTGTACGAATTCGCGCTGGACGGCGAATCGGTGTCCAGCGGCAGCCGCCACGGCGACAACGTCGCACCGATGCTGCTCGGCGGCGTGGTGATGGCGACCGACACCCGCATGATCCCGCTGCAGGTGCCGCAGTGGCTGCACGCGGTCGTGGTCCACCCGGATCAGGTGCTGGAAACACGCCGTGCGCGCGCGGTGCTGGCCGATCCGTATCCGCTGTCGGTGGTGGTCGAACAGAGCGCGCATCTCGCTCTGTTCCTGACGGGGCTGCAACGCGGTGATGCAACGCTGTTGCGCGAGGGCCTGCACGACCTGCTGGTCGAACCGCGCCGCGCGCCACTGATTCCCGGCTTCGTCGAGGCCAAGGCCGCCGCACTCGAACACGGCGCGCTCGGGGCCAGCATTTCCGGCGCAGGGCCGAGCACCTTTGCGTGGTTCGAATCGCGCGAGCAGGCGCAGGCCGCGGCGCCGTCGATGCAGGCTGCGTTCGCCGCGGCGGGCTACGGTTCACGCGCCTATGTCACGCCGGTGGCCGGCCCGCGCGCGGAGGTCATCGAACGCGCATGAACTTCCTCAGCACCCGCGGCCAGACGCCGCCCACCTCGATCGACGACGCCCTGGTCGCCGGCCTCGCGCCGGACGGCGGGCTGTACGTGCCCGAATCGATCCCACACATCGACATCACGCCCGGCGCCACACTCGCCGATACGGCGCATGCCGTGCTGCGTCCCTACTTCGCCACGTCCTCGTTGCGCGATGCGCTCGCCGATATCTGCACGCATGCCTACTCCTTCGATGCACCGCTGCGACCGCTCGGCAAAGACGATCATCTTCTCGAACTCTTCCACGGCCCGACGGCGGCCTTCAAGGATTACGCCGCACGCTTCCTGGCCGAATCGCTGTCGCGCCTGCGCCATGCCGACGCAGCGCCGACCACGATCGTCGTCGCCACGTCCGGCGACACCGGTGCGGCCGTGGCCTCGGCCTTCCATCGTCGCCCTGGCTTCAACGTCGTCGTCCTCTACCCCGAAGGCCGTGTTTCGCCGCGCCAGGCGCACGGCCTGGAATGCTGGGGCGACAATGTGCGCACGTTCCGCGTGCAGGGCACGTTCGACGATTGCCAGCGGCTGGCGAAGCAGGCGCTGTCGGACGAAGCATTGCGTCGCGACGTACCGCTGAGTTCGGCCAACAGCATCAGCCTGGGGCGCTTGCTGCCTCAAGTGGCGTACTACGCGCACGCCGCGTTGCGGTTCCGGAGCGCGAACGGGCAGCCGCTCAACTTCATCGTGCCGACCGGCAATCTGGGCAATGCATGCGCCGCGTTCGTCGCACGTCGCATGGGTTTGCCGATCGGCGAGCTGATCCTCGCCTGCAATGCCAACGACGTCCTGCCGCGCTTCTTCGCGGGCGAGGCTTACGCACCGCAGGCGACGAGAGCGACGCTGGCGAATGCGATGGACGTGGGCGCACCGAGCAATTTCGAGCGCCTGCGCCACTGGCACCGCAACGACGATGACTTGCGCACGAGTGTCACCGCGTTCTCGGTCAGCGATGAGGACATCACCGACACGCTCCGCCGCGCGCCCGAACGGCACGGCATCGTGCCCTGTCCGCATACCGCGACGGGGCTGAAGGTGCTCGAAGGACTGCGCTCGCGCGGCGATACGCGTCCGTGGGCGGTCGTCGCGACGGCGCACCCGGCGAAGTTCGACGGCATCGTCGAGCCGCTGGTCGGCCACGCGGTGCCGGCACCGCCCGCGCTCGCCGAAACACTGGCCTGGCCGGCCTCCGCCGAACGGCTGTCGGCCGACTACGAAGCACTGCGAACGCAACTGCTCGGAGGCACGACGTAGTTGCAACGGTAACCATCGCGCTGCGGTGAGACTTCGCCGCAGTTGCGAACGAAACTGTTGACACGCCCATTCAAGCCATGTTTACCTCGAACCCATGACGCAACGCAGCAACCATTCGCAGACCGCCCACCACCGGACCCACCGTCCGGCCGTTGCGCTGCGCAAGGCCGCGGACACCCGCGCCCTCGAGTTGCTGACCAAGATCGCGCCCCTCTCGGCGCTCATTCTTGTACTCGTACTTATTACCGGGCTTGCCAGCGCGGAGTACGGGTTTGTGTAAGTAAGACACCACACACCCCAGGTCGATACCCAAGACCCCGCGCCCGAAACGGCGCGGGGTCTTTGTTTTGGGCCTGCGGTTTCCCCAGTCAGGAGAACGCAGTTCGTGAGAAGCAATGCCATCAAGCAAGGCCCCGCACGCGCTCCGGCACGCGCCATGCTGCGCGCCACCGGGCTGGACGACGAGGCGATCGCCAAGCCGCTGGTCGCCGTGGTGCACACGTGGTCGGACGTCTCGCCGTGCAACTTCACGCTGCGCGACCTGGCCCAGCACGTGCGCGCCGGCGTCATCGAGAACGGCGGCACGCCGATCGAGTTCAACACCATCGCCGTCACCGATGGCATCGCGATGGGCTCCGACGGCATGCGCGCTTCGCTGGCCTCGCGCGAGACCATCGCCGACTCCATCGAGCTGGCGGTGAACGGCCATTGCCTGGACGCGATGGTGCTGCTGGTGGGCTGCGACAAGACGATTCCGGCCGCGGCGATGGCGGCGGCGCGGCTCGATATCCCGACCGTGATCCTCTACGGCGGCACCATCATGCCCGGCCACTGCCGCAAGGACGGCAGTGACAAGGCGCTGACCGTGCAGGACGTTTTCGAGGCGGTGGGCGCGCACTCGGCCGGTCGCATCGACGACGCCGAACTGCATCGGATCGAATCGCACGCCTGTCCCGGCGCGGGCGCGTGCGGCGGCCAGTTCACCGCCAACACGATGGCGATGGTGCTGACGTTCCTCGGCCTGTCGCCGCTCCAGCTCAACGACATTCCCGCCGTCCACGCCGACAAGCCCGCCGCCGCGCGGGCTTGCGGCGCGATGGTGATGCAGCGTTTGCGCAACGGTGGACCGGGACCGCGCGAGATTCTCTCTCCCGTCGCGCTGCGCAACGCGGCGTGCGCGGTCTCGGCCACCGCGGGCTCCACCAACGCCGCGCTGCATCTGCTGGCGATCGCGCACGAAGCCGGCGTGGCGTTCGACCTGGAGGAATTCGAAGCTGCCGCGCGCACGCCCGTCATCGCCGACCTCAAACCCGGCGGGCGCTACACCGCGGCGGAGATGTTCGAATACGGCGGCACCGCCCTGGTCGCGCGCGAACTGCGCGCGGCCGGCCTCATCGAAGACATTCCCACCGTCACCGGCCGCAGTTTCTTCACCGAGCTCGACGAGGTTCCCGCACCGGGTGCACAGGACGTGGTGCATCCGATTGCGCGTCCGCTCAAGCCGCGCGGCGGCTATTCGATCCTCTACGGCGATCTCGCACCTGAAGGCTGCATCCTCAAGCTCGCCGGCCACGGCATCGAACATTTCGAAGGCACGGCGCGCGTGTTCGATTCGGAGGAAGCCGCGTTCGCCGCCGTGCAGGCGCGCACGATCCGTGCCGGCGACGTCGTCGTGATCCGTTTCGAAGGCCCCGCCGGCGGCCCGGGCATGCGCGAGATGCTCGCCGTCACGGCCGCGCTGGTCGGACAGGGGCTCGGCAACGACGTGGCGCTGATCACCGACGGCCGCTTCAGCGGCGCCACGCACGGCTTCATGGTCGGCCACATTTCACCCGAAGCCGCGCGCGGCGGCCCGCTCGCCAAGCTGCGCGATGGCGACCGCGTGCGTATCGACGTCACCACGCGCCGCATCGACGTCGATGCCGACCTGCGGACGCGGCCGGTGGCGCGCATCGCGCCGCGCGTCACCACCGGTGTGCTCGCCAAGTACGCCGCGCAGGTGAGTTCGGCCTCGCGCGGCGCGGTCACTGCGCCGGGCCCGCTGGATGCCGCGCGCGCGAAGTCCCGCGAGATCCCCGTGCAGGTCGTCGGGGAGCCCATCGAACCTGATGAAGCGAAGGAACTGTTCCTGGTCTGAGACGGCATTTCCGTCGGACCCGTTACCGCATTGCCCCGCCCACCCTTTCACCCAACGGACACTTACATGAGCACCCAAGCCAAACCCCGCATCGCCATCGTCGGCTACGGCAGCCAGGGCCGCGCGCACGCGCTGAACCTGCGCGACTCCGGTTTCGACGTGACCATCGGCCTGCGCCCCGGCGGCCCGACCGAGATCAAGGCGAAGGCGGACGGCTTCACCGTCAAATCGCCCGCCGAAGCGGTGAAGGACGCGCAGCTCGTCGCCGTGCTCACGCCGGACATGGTCCAGCCGCAGCTCTACGGCGAGGTGATCGAGCCGAACATCGCACCCGGCGCGTGCCTGCTGTTCGCGCACGGCTTCAACGTGCATTACGGGCAGATCACGCCGCGCGAGGACCTGGACGTCGTGCTGGTCGCACCCAAGGGCCCGGGCGCGCTGGTGCGCCGCGAGTACGAGATCGGCCGCGGCGTGCCGTCGGTGTATGCCGTCCACCAGGACAAGAGCGGCAATGCCGAGCAGCTTGCGCTGACCTACTGCGCCGGCATCGGCGGCGCGCGCCAGAACGCCATCCGCACCACCTTCAAGGAAGAGACCGAGACCGACCTGTTCGGCGAGCAGGCCGTGCTCTGCGGCGGCGCCACCAAGCTGGTGCAGGCCGGCTGGGAAACGCTGGTGGAAGCCGGCTACCAGCCGGAGGTCGCGTACTACGAGTGCCTGCACGAACTGAAGCTGATCGTCGACCTGTTCTATGAAGGCGGCATCACGCGCATGCACGAGTTCATCAGCGAGACCGCGCAGTACGGCGCGCTCACGCGCGGCACTTACGTCGTCGACGACAACACGCGCGCGCAGATGAAGAAGATCCTCACCGAGATCCAGGACGGCACGTTCGCGCGCCAGTGGATCGCCGAGTACGCCGCCGGCAACGCGAACTACAAGGCGCTCAAGCAGGGCGACCTGGAGCATCCGATCGAGGCCGTCGGCAAGAAGCTGCGCGCCAACATGAAATGGCTTTCCACCGCGCCGCAGGCGACGCCGTCCGCGGCCGCCGGAAAGCGCGAATCGCAGACAGAGGCGGCGTGATGAACGGTGCTCGCTGGCTGGCGCAAGCCCTGTCGGCCGAAGGCGTGGACACGCTCTTCGGCTATCCGGGCGGCGCGATCATGCCCTTCTACGATGCCCTGCACGGTTCGGATCTCAAGCATGTGCTGGTCCGGCACGAGCAAGGTGCGGCCTTCGCGGCCAACGGGTATGCACGGGCCAGCGGGCGCGTGGGTGTATGCGTGGCGACCTCCGGTCCCGGCGCATCGAATCTGGTCACGGGCATCGCCGACGCGATGCTCGATTCGGTGCCGATGGTGATCATCACCGGCCAGGTGCCGACGGCGCTGATGGGCACCGATGCGTTCCAGGAGCTGGACGTGTTCGGCATGACCATGCCGATCGTCAAGCACAGCTTCCTGCTGCGCCGCGTGGACGAATTGCCGAACGTCGTCGCCGAGGCGTTCCGCCTGGCGCGTTCCGGACGCCCCGGCCCGGTGCTGATCGATCTGCCCAAGGACGTACAGATCGGCGACGCCTCGCATCTGCCGCCGCACGTTCCACACGACATCGACGATGCGCCCGCGCCGAAGGACGCCTCGCTGCATGCCGCGCTGGCCCTGCTTTCGCAGGCGCACAAGCCGGTGATCTACGGCGGCGGCGGCATCGCGCTGGGCGATGCGGTGCAGGCGTTCCGCACCTTCGTCGACGCCACGCAGATTCCGACGGTGCTGACGCTCAAGGGCCTGGGCGCGCTGCCGTCGGGCCACGCGCTCAACCTGGGCATGCTGGGCATGCACGGCAGCCGCGCCGCCAATCTGGCGGTGCAGGAGGCCGACCTGCTGCTGGTCGTCGGCGCGCGCTTCGACGATCGCGCCACCGGCAAGCTCGCCGAGTTCGCGCCGAATGCGCGCGTGGTCCACATGGACCTGGATGCATGCGAGATCGGCAAGCTGCGCCATGCCGATGCCGCGGTCTGCGGCGACATCCGTCGCACCCTGACCTCGTTGACCCTGCCCTGCGCCGCGCACCTGCACGGCCGCAACGGCGCCGCGCGCCGCGCCTGGCGCGCGACCTGCCAGCAGCGCATGCGCGAGTGCGCCGCGCGCTACGACGCGCCCGGCGAAACGGTGTACGCGCCCGCATTGCTGAAGCGTCTGTCCGAAATGGCGCCGGGCGCGATCGTCGCCTGCGATGTCGGCCAGCACCAGATGTGGGTCGCACAGCACTGGCGCTTCGGCGATCCGCGCCAACACCTCACCAGCGGCGCGCTGGGCGCGATGGGCTTCGGTCTGCCCGCCGCCATCGGCGCGCAACTGCAATCCACCGATGCTCAGGTCGTGTGCGTCAGCGGCGACGGTTCGTTCCTGATGAACGTGCAGGAGCTGGCGACGCTGCGCCGCTATGGCCTGCCGATCAAGATCGTGCTGCTGGACAACCAGGCGCTGGGCATGGTGCGCCAGTGGCAGGAACTGTTCTTCGACCGGCGCTATTCCGAGGTCGACCTGTCCGACAACCCCGACTTCGGCGCGATCGCGGCGGCGTTCGGCGTGCAGGCGCTGCACGTCGATCGCGCCGATCGCGTGGAGGACGCGCTGCAGGCGCTGCTCGCCATCGACGGCCCCGCGCTGCTGCATGTCGCCATCGACCAGGCCGCCAACGTGTGGCCGCTGGTTCCGCCCAATCACAACAATGCGCAGATGCTCGATCCGGAGCTCGACGCCGCGTCCAACCCTCCCACCCCCAACGAGGATCCCCGCCATGCGATACCAGCTTGATCTCACGCTCCGTCAGGCCGAAGGCGCGCTGTCGCGGGTACTGGGCGCCGCCGAGCGCCGCGGCTTCCGTCCGCTTGCCGTCGACGGCGAAGCGCAGGCCGACGGCGACCGCTGGTACCTGCGGCTGACCGTGGAAGGCGAACGCGACGACGCCAACCTGCAGCACCAGCTCGCCAAGCTCTACGACTGCCTGTCGGTGGAGGTGTCGCCATGTCAGTGACCGCCACACCCGCACCGCCGCCCGCGCGACAACATTCGGCCGCACAGCCGGCGACTCGCCCCATCGAACTGCGCGACGAGGCGCGCCGCCCCGGCATGCCGCTGCTGTGGTTCGACGGCGAACTGAGCAGCGCCGACACGCTGCAGGCGCCGCTGACCACGCACGCGATGCACTACGGCACCGGCGTGTTCGAAGGCATCCGCAGCTACGCCACGCGCGATGGCGCCGCGGTGTTCCGGCTGCCCGAGCACCTGGAGCGCATGCGCAAGGGCGCGGATCTGCTGGGCATCGACTTCGACGTCGCGCAGGCCTTCGAGGCGACGCTGCAGACGCTGCGCGCCAACGGCCACCGCGATGCCTACGTCCGCCCGTTGACGTGGCTGGGCACGGGCGCGGAAGGCGTGTCCGTCGGCCTGGACGTGCCGGGGCTGAGCCAGCACTTCATGGTCGTCACGCTGCCCACGGTGGTCCACCTCAACGGCAAGCGCTCGCGCCTGACCGTGTCGCCGTGGAAGCGCAACCCCGCCTCGTCGCTGCCGCCGCTGAAGCTGTGCGGGGCCTACATCAACTCCATCCTGGCCAAGCGCGAATCGCGCCTGCGCGGGTTCGATGAAGCGCTGTTCGTCGACGACGACGGTTATGTCGTCGAGTGCACGGGCGCGAATGTGTTCATGGTGCGCAACGGCGAAGTCACCGCGGTCGAGCATCGCGACGCACTGCCGGGCATCACCCGCGACACGGTGATGGCGCTGAGCGGCGCGCGCTCGCGGCCGGTGACGCATCACGAGCTGCTGGACGCGGACGAAGTGTTCGTCTGCGGCACGGCGGCGGAGATCGCCCCGATCAGCGCACTGGACCGCCGCGAGTTCGGCGACAACCCGGTGACACGCGTGCTGCAGGCACAGTACGCGCGTGTCGTGCGCGGCGAAGACGCCGCACATGCGCACTGGCTGACGGTGGTCTGAGGCCATGGACGGCGACGTAGTCACCGACGTACGCACAGACGCGACCGTCACCGCCGCCGACGTGTTGGCAGCGCAGGCCCGCCTGCGCCGCTACCTGTCGGCAACGCCACTGCACCACGCCGAGCGCTTCGGCTGCTGGCTGAAGCTGGAGAACCTGCAACGCACCGGTTCGTACAAGGTGCGCGGCGCCCTGAATGCACTGCTGGCCGCGCGCGAGCGCGGCGACCATCGCCCCGTGATCGCCGCCTCCGCCGGCAATCATGCGCAAGGATTGGCGTGGGCCGCCTACCGCCTGGGTGTCAACGCCATCACCGTGATGCCGCGCGGCGCGCCGCAGACCAAGATCGCCGGCGTGTCGCACTGGGGCGCGACCGTGCGCCTGCACGGCGATTCGTACGACGAAGCCAAGGCGTTCGCGGCCGAACTCGCCGCACAGAACGGCTACCGCGTGCTGTCGGCCTTCGACGATCCCGACGTGATCGCCGGCCAGGGCACCGTCGGACTGGAACTGGCCGCGCTCGCACCCGACGTGGTACTGGTGCCGATCGGCGGCGGCGGCCTCGCCTCCGGCGTCGCCCTCGCGTTGAAGTCGCAGGGCGTGCGCGTGATCGGTGCGCAGGTCGAAGGCGTCGACGCGATGGCACGCGCACTGCGCGGCGATCGGACCCTGCGCGATCCCGCGGCCACGCTGGCCGACGGCGTGCGGGTGAAGGAACCCGGCCAGCTCACGCAGCGCCTGCTCGCGGAACTGCTCGACGACGTCATCGTCGTGCGCGAGGCCGAACTGCGCGAAACCCTGGTGCGCCTCGCGCTGGAGGAGCACGTCATCGCCGAAGGCGCCGGCGCGCTCGCGCTCGCGGCCGGGCGGCGCATTGCCGGCAAGCGCAAATGCGCCGTCGTCTCCGGCGGCAACCTCGATGCGGGTGTACTCGCGCAGTTGCTGTCGGACGTGCGCCCGCGCGCGCCGCGCCGCCCGCGCCGTCGCCATCGTGAACAGGCCGCCGCCCTGGAGCCGGCCATCGCCACCCTGAACCCCATCCCGTCCACCACGCCCCGCGCCGCCGCCATCGCGCGCGTCCACGAGGAGCTCTACGCATGAACGACCCCGCATCGCGAGTACGCATTTTCGACACGAGCCTGCGCGACGGCGAGCAATCGCCCGGTTGCAGCATGACCGCGCCGCAGAAGCTTCGCTTCGCGCACGCGCTTGCCGAGCTCGGTGTCGATGTGATCGAGGCGGGATTCCCGGCCAGTTCGGAAGCCGACATGGACGCCGTGCGCGCCATCGCGCGTGAAGTGCGCGGCGCCACGGTGGCGACGCTGGCGCGCTGCCATGCGGGCGACATCGAAGCCTGCTCGCGTGCGCTGGAGCACGCCGTGCATCCGCGCATCCACGTCTTCATCTCCACCAGCCCGCTGCACCGCGAGCACAAGCTCGGCCTGGACCGCGCGCAGGTGCTCGAACGCGCCGTGATGGGTGTGCAGCTTGCCAGGAAGTACGCCGACGACGTGGAGTTCTCCGCCGAGGATGCGTTGCGCACCGAGCCGGACTTCCTGGCCGAAGTCTGCGTCGCGGCCGTCGCCGCCGGCGCACGCACGCTGAACATCCCCGACACCGTCGGCTACACGACGCCGAGCGAGATCCGCGCCCTGTTCGAGTACCTGTGCGCGGCGGTCCGCGAGTCAGGTGCCTCCGGCGCGGAGCAGGTGGTCTTCAGTGCGCACTGCCACAACGACCTGGGACTGGCGGTGGCGAACTCGCTGGCCGCCATCGAGGGCGGTGCGCGCCAGGTGGAATGCACGATCAACGGCATCGGCGAGCGCGCCGGCAATTGCGCGCTGGAAGAACTGGTGATGGCGCTGCGCGTGCGCGGCGAGTACTACGGCGCGCATACGCGCATCGACACGCGCCGGCTGGTGCCGACCTCGCGCCTGCTCTCGCGCATTACCGGCATGGCCGTGCAGCGCAACAAGGCGGTCGTGGGGCAGAACGCGTTCGCGCACGAATCGGGCATCCACCAGCACGGCATGCTCAAGCATCGCGGCACGTACGAGATCATGCGGCCGGAGGACGTGGGCTGGGCGCAGTCGCAGATGGTGATGGGCCGCCACAGCGGCCGCGCCGCGCTGAGCGACCGCCTGCAGACGCTGGGCTTCGCGCTGGACGAAGCGCAGCTCAATTCGGTGTTCGCCGGCTTCAAGTCGCTGGCCGAGAAGAAGCGCGAAGTGTTCGATGCGGATCTGGAAGCGCTGGTGCTCGGCGCCGACGCACGCATGGCGCGCGGGCATCGCCTGACGCGCTTCCACGTCAGCACCGGTGTCGCGCAGGACAGCCTGCCCACCGCCAGCGTGCAGCTGGTCGATGCGGACGGCGTGACGGTGAGCGAGGCCGCGGTCGGCGACGGGCCGGTGCACGCATTGTTCGCCGCGCTCGCACGCGCCACCGGCATCGCGCTGGAGATCGACAGCTACCAGGTGTCCAGCGTCACCACCGGCGACGATGCGCAGGGACAGGCGCAGATCATCGCGCGCGTGGAAGGACGCGAGCTCACCGGCTCGGGCACCAGCACCGACATCCTCGAAGCGAGCGCGCTCGCATGGCTGGACATCGCCAACCGTGTGCAGCGCAAGCGCGCACAGACGCCACAGACGCGCACCGCCGCGATCGCCTGAACCCACCGCGCCCCGTTCCGCAGGAGCGGGGCCATGCCAGACGCCAGGAAGACCCAAGCCAGTGGCCCACATGACCCACCCACCCCGCACCCTCTTCGACAAACTCTGGGACGCGCACATCGTCACGCCCGAGACCGACACCGCGCCCGCGATCCTGTACATCGATCTGCACCTGATCCACGAGGTCACCTCGCCGCAGGCATTCGCTGAACTCGAACTGCGCGGCCTGCCGGTGCGGCGCCCCGGCCGCACGAAAGGCACGCTGGACCATTCCACGCCGACGCTGCCGGTCGACGCGGCCGGCCAGCGTCCCTACGTCAACGCCGAAGCGCGCGCCCAGGTCGAAACGCTGCGCGGCAACTGCACGCGCTTTGGCGTGGAGTTGTTCGACTACGACAGCCCGCAGCGCGGCATCGTGCACGTGATGGGGCCGGAACTCGGCCTCACCCAGCCGGGCCAGACCATCGTCTGCGGCGACAGCCACACCGCCACGCACGGCGCGTTCGGCGCTCTGGCCTTCGGCATCGGCACCAGTGAAGTCGGCCACGTCCTGGCCACGCAGTGCCTGCTGCAACGCCGGCCGAAGACGCTGGCCATCACCATCGACGGCGAACTCGGGCCGGGCGTCGGCGCGAAGGACCTGATCCTGCACGTGATCGGCGTGATCGGCGTCAACGGCGGCACCGGCCATGTCATCGAGTACCGCGGCTCGGCCATCCGGTCGCTGTCGATGGAACAGCGCATGACGGTGTGCAACATGTCGATCGAGGCCGGCGCGCGCGCGGGCCTGATCGCACCGGATGACGTGACCTTCGATTACCTGCGCGGACGTCCCCGCGCGCCGCAGGGCAGCGCGTTCGATGAAGCCGTGGCGCGCTGGGCGCAGCTGCGCAGCGACGAGGGCGCGCGCTTCGATCGCGAAGTGACCATCGACGCGCGCGACATCCAGCCGACCGTCACCTGGGGCACGCATCCGGGCCAGGTCGCCGCGATCAGCGCCAACGTTCCGGCGAACGACGACGGCGACGAAGCCAAGGCGCGCGAGTACATGGGCTGGCAGGCCGGCGCGCCGCTGGCGGGACGCGCGGTGGACGTGGTGTTCGTCGGCAGTTGCACGAACTCGCGCCTGTCCGACCTGCGCGAAGCGGCGAACGTACTGCGCGGCCGGCGCGTGCATCCGCGCGTGCGCATGCTGGTCGTGCCCGGCTCGGAGCAGGTCAAGCGCGAGGCCGAGCGCGAAGGCATCGACCTCATTGTGCGCGAGGCCGGCGCGGAATGGCGCGAGCCTGGCTGTTCCATGTGCATCGCCATGAACGGCGACATCGTCGGTCCTGGACAGCTGGCCGTGTCCACCAGCAATCGCAATTTCGAAGGACGCCAGGGCAAGGGCGCGCGCACCGTGCTCGCCTCGCCGGCCACCGCGGCCGCCTGCGCGGTCGCCGGCGAGATCACCGATCCGCGCCCCTATCTCACCACCGCACCGGCGCCGGTCGCCGCCGAGCTGGAGACCGCGTGATGCAGCCGCTTACCGAGGTCGTCTCGCGCACGGTCGTGCTGCGCGAGCGCAACATAGACACCGACCAGATCATCCCCGCCCGCTTCCTCACCACCACCGAGCGCAAGGGGCTGGGCAAGCACGCGTTCAACGACTGGCGCCTGCTCGCCGACGGCACGCCGAACCCGGCCTTCCCGTTCAACCGCACGGACAACATCGGCGCACGCATCCTCGTCGCGGGCCGCAATTTCGGCTGCGGCTCTTCGCGCGAACACGCGCCGTGGGCGCTCACCGACCTGGGGCTGCGTGCGGTCATCAGCGCCGAGATCGCCGACATCTTCCGAAGCAACGCGCTCAAGAACGGCCTGCTTCCGATCGTGCTGGAGGAGTCCGTCGTCGATGCGCTTCTCGACCAGCCCGGCGTGGAACTGAGGATCGACGTGGCGCAGCGCAGCGTCACGCTGCCGGACGGTCGCCGCGTGCACTTCCCGCTGGACGCGTTCGCGCAGACCTGCCTGCTGGATGGCGTGGACCAGCTGGGCTATCTGCTGAAGCAGAACGACGCGATCACCCGTTTCGAAACCTCGCGCCATGAACAACAACGCCAGGACCAGGAGTTCCAACATGCAAGCTGAGATCGTCGTGCTGCCGGGCGACGGCATCGGCCCGGAAGTCACCGCCGCGGCGGTGCAGGTGCTGCGTGCCGTGGGCAAACGCTACGGCCATTCGTTCCATTTCAACGAGAAGCTCATTGGCGGTGCCGCCATCGACGCGACCGGCGAGCCGCTGCCGGCCGACACGCTGGACGCCGCGCGGCGTGCGGATGCCGTGCTGCTCGGCGCCGTCGGCGGGCCGAAGTGGTCCGACCCGGGCGCGAAGGTTCGCCCGGAACAGGGCCTACTGGCGATCCGCAAGGCGCTGGGCCTGTACGCGAACCTGCGTCCGGTGAAGCCGCACCAGGCCGCGCTCGGCGCCTCGCCGATCAAACCGCACCTGCTCACCGGCGTGGACCTGCTGGTGGTGCGCGAACTCACCGGCGGCATCTACTTCGGCCAGAAGCAGCGCGCGGCCGACCGCGCGAGCGACCTGTGCGAGTACACCGTCGCGGAGATCGAACGTACCGTGCGTCGCGCCTGCACGCTGGCGCGCACGCGACGCGGCCACGTCACCTCGGTGGACAAGGCGAACGTGCTGGAGACCTCGCGGCTGTGGCGCGAAGTCGCCACGCGCGTGGTGCGCGACGAGTTCCCCGAGATCACGCTGGAGCACCAGCTGGTCGACTCGATGGCGATGCACCTGCTCGCCAAGCCGCGCGAGTACGACGTGATCGTCACCGAGAACATGTTCGGCGACATCCTCACCGACGAGGCCTCGATGCTGGCGGGCTCGCTGGGGCTGTTGCCGTCGGCGTCCTTGGGCGAAGCAGTGCGCTCTGCGAGCACTGCTCGCAGCACTGCTGAGCACCCGGCCACGGATGGCCGGGCCGGGGCATCCGCAAGCCCATCGCGTGACGCCATGGACGGCACCTCGAGGATGATCGGCCTGTACGAGCCCATCCACGGATCGGCCCCCGACATCGCCGGACGCGGCATCGCCAATCCGTACGCGACGATCCTGAGTACGGCGATGCTGCTGCGCCATTCGCTGAATCTGGAATCGGAAGCGCGCTGCGTGGAGAAGGCGGTGGACGGCGCGCTCGCCGCAGGCGTGTTCACGGCCGACCTGGCGCCGGCCGGGCGCGGCGTGTCCACGCAAGCGGCCACGGCGGCGGTGCTGGAGCAGCTCGAATTGGAATGCCAGCCCGTGGTGATGCGCGATTGAGGGCGATACCCGGCGTCGCATTGCGCGGCGCACGGGCTTCGGGCTAGCGTGTGCGCCCATGAGCACACGTCCAGCCCTGCTGATCGCACTGTCCTGCTGCCTCGCCGCCTGCACCTCCACGCCGGAGGCTTCGTCGGACGTGGCGCCGCAGGATGCCTTCTTCCAGAGCGTGGCCGCGCTATGCGGCCAGGCTTTCGCCGGTCGCGTCGAAGTGGACCGGCCCGCAACACCCGGCGATCCCTTCGCCGGCAAGCCGCTGATCATGCACGTGCGCGAATGCAGCGGCGACACGATCCGCATCCCGTTCTATGTCGGCGGCGACCGCTCGCGCACGTGGGTGTTGACGCGCACAGCGACGGGCCTTCGGCTCAAGCACGACCATCGCCACGAAGACGGCACCGAGGACGCGTTGAGCCAGTACGGCGGCGACACCGTCGACGCGGGAACGGCGCAGCGCCAGGAATTCCCGGCGGACGCGGCGTCGAAAGCGCTGTTCGAACGCGAGAAGCGCGCGACCTCCGTCGCCAACGTCTGGGCGATGGAGGTCGAACCGCAGGATCATTTCGTCTACGAACTGGCGCGGCCGGGCCGCGAGTTCCGGGTCAGTTTCGACCTCAAGCACCCCATCCCGGCCCCGCCTCCGCCGTGGGGCGGCACGCCCAAGCACTAAAAGGAAAGGGCGCCGCAAGGCGCCCTTTCGCTGTGCCGGTCCGCGATCACGCCGCCTGCGGCGGCTTCACGCGGAACCACGCCGCGTACAGCGCCGGCAGGAACAGCAGCGTCAGGAACGTCGCCACCGTCAGTCCGCCCATGATCGCTACCGCCATCGGGCCGAAAAAGGCGCTGCGCGAAAGCGGGATCATCGCCAGGATCGCGGCGAGTGCGGTCAGCACGATGGGCCGGAAGCGGCGCACGGTCGCTTCCACGATCGCCTGCCACGGTGCCGCGCCTTCGCCGATGTCGTGCTCGATCTGGTCCACCAGGATCACCGAATTGCGCATGATCATGCCCGCCAGCGCGATCGTGCCCAGCATCGCCACGAAGCCGAACGGCACGCGGAACACCAGCAGGAACAGCGTCACGCCGATCAAGCCCAGCGGTGCGGTCAGCAGCACCATGAAGCTGCGCGAGAAGCTGCGCAGCTGCAGCATCAGCAGCGTGAACACCACGAACACGAACAGCGGCATGCCGGCGTTGATCGACTTCTGACCGCGCGCGGAATCCTCCACGCTGCCGCCGATGTCGATCGAATAGCCGTACGGCAGCTGCGCGCGCAACGCGTCCAGCGTCGGCGAGACCTGCGCGGTCACGGTGGCCGGCTGCGTGCCGTCGTAGATGTCGGCGCGCACGGTCATCGTCGGCTGGCGATCGCGATGCCAGATGATGCCTTCCTCGAAGCCGTAATCGAGCGTGGCGATCTGCGTCAGCGGCACGCTCTTGCCGCTCTCGGTCGGCACCATCAGGCTGCCGAGCATTTCCAGGCGCAGACGTTCTTCCTCCGGGCCGCGCAGGAGCATCTCGATCAGCTCGTTGCCTTCGCGGTAGGTGCTGATGTGCGAACCCGACAGCGAGCTCGACAGGAACTGCGACAGCCGCGCCGAGCTCACGCCCAGCGCGCGTGCGCGCTCCTGGTCCACGACCAGGCGCACGACCTTGTTCGGCTCGTCCCAGTCGAGGTTGACGTTCACCACGTGCGGGTTCTCGCGGATCTTCTCGCGCGCCTGGTAGGCGATGCGGCGCACCTGGTCGATGTGCTCGCCCGACACGCGGAACTGCACCGGATAGCCCACCGGTGGTCCGTTCTCCAGTCGCGTCACACGCATCTGCAGCTCGGGGAAACGCTGGAAGACATCGTCGATCAGCCACTGGCGGATCGTCTCGCGCGACTCCAGGTCCTTCGGCGTCAGCACGAACTGGGCGAAGTTCGCCGCGGGCAGCTGCTGGTCCAGCGGCAGGTAGTAACGCGGCGAACCGGTGCCGACGTAGGCGACGAAGTTCGCCAGATCCTTGCGTTCCTTGAGGATCTTCTCGAAGCGCTGCGCCTGTTCGGTGGTCGCGCGCAGCGAGCTGCCTTCGGCCAGTTCCATGTCGACCATCAGTTCAGGACGCGTGGAATCCGGGAAGAACTGCTGCGGCACGAAGCGGAACATGAAGATCGACGCGACGAATGCCGCCACGGTGATGCCGATCACCAGCCAGCGCCGGCGCACACAGAACGTCACCCATTGGCGGAAGTGCACGTAGAACTTCGTCGCGTAGGGATCGTGGGCGTGGCCGTCGATCGGCGGCTTGGGCGCGATGTAATCGTGCAGTGCCGGGAAACGGCTGGCGATGCGCTCGCGGAAAGCGTGCCAACGATGCGGAATCGAGCCGGGCTTCATCGGCTTGGCCGCATGACCGTAATCGGGCAGCAGCTTGTCGCCCAGGTACGGGATGAAGGCAACGGCCGCCACCCACGACACCAGCAGCGCGATCGTCACCACTTCGAACAGCGAACGCGTGTACTCGCCGGTGCTCGACTTCGCCGTGGCGATCGGCAGGAAGCCGGCCGCCGTGATGAGCGTGCCGGTGAGCATCGGGAACGCGGTGGAATCCCACGCAAATGCCGCGGCCTTCAGTCGGCTGAATCCCTGCTCCATCTTGATGGCCATCATCTCCACCGCGATGATCGCGTCGTCCACGAGCAGGCCCAGCGCCAGCACCAGCGCGCCCAGCGAGATCTTGTGCAGGCCCACGCCGAACAGGTCCATCACGGCGAAGGTCATCGCCAGCACCAGCGGGATCGACAGCGCGACGACAAAGCCCGTGCGCAGGCCGAGCGAGAAGAAGCTCACCAGCAGCACGATGGCGACGGCTTCGGACAGCACGCGGATGAACTCGCCGACCGATTCGGTCACGGCCGCGGGCTGGTCGGCGACCTTGCGCAGTTCCATGCCGGCCGGCAGCGTCTTCTGCAGGTTGGCGAACTCCACCTCCAGCCGCTTGCCGAGCTTGAGGATGTCGCCGCCCTCCTTCATCGCCACGCCGATGCCGATCGCGTCCTCGCCCATGAAGCGCATGCGCGGCGCCGGCGGGTCGGAGAAGCCGCGCTTCACATCGGCCACGTCGGCCAGACGGAACGTGCGGTCGCCCACGCGGATCGGGAACTCGCGGATCTCCTCGACCGACTTGAACTTGCCGCCCACGCGCAGCGCGACGCGCGTGCTGCCGGTTTCGAAGAATCCGGCCGGCACCATCGCGTTCTGTTCGTCCAGCGCCTGCTGCACGGCAGCGGCCGGAACACCGAGGGTCGCGAGCTTCACGTTCGACAGTTCGACCCAGACCTTCTCGTCCTGCACGCCGAACAGCTCGATCTTGCCCACGTCGGGCTGCTTCTGCAGTTGCAGCTGCACGCGCTCGGCGTAGTCCTTGAGCACGGCGTAGTCGAAACCCTTGCCGGTGAGCGCGTAGATGTTGCCGAAGGTGTCGCCGAACTCGTCGTTGAAGAACGGGCCGACGATGTCGCCCGGCAGCGTCGGCCGGATGTCGCCGATCTTCTTGCGCACCTGGTACCACAGCGGCTGGATGTCCTTCGAACGCAGCGAGTCCTTCGCGACGAAGATCACCTGCGATTCGCCTGCGCGCGAGTACGAGCGGATGAACTCGTACTGGCCGGTCTCCATCAGCTTCTTTTCGATGCGCTCGGTGACCTGGCGCGAGACTTCCTCGGCGGTCGCGCCCGGCCAGATCGTGCGGATCACCATCGCCTTGAAGGTGAAGGCCGGGTCCTCGCTGCGGCCCAGGCGCAGGTACGAGAACGTACCGGCGATCGCCATCACCAGCATCGCGTAGACGATCAGGCTGCGGTGGCGCAGCGCCCATTCGGAGAGGTTGAAGCGCATGCGGGCCTCAGCGCTCGGCGGCGGCGGCGACCGCGCCGGCGACCGGACGGTTGTCGCGATCGACCGGCTGCACTTTCTGCCCGTCACGCAGCAGATGGCCGCCGGCGGCGACGACCCAGTCGTTGGCGTCGATGCCGGCCTTCACCGGCACGCGGTTCTCGCCGTACACGCCGATCTGCACCGGACGCAGCCTGACCGTGGAGGTCTTCATGTCGACGACGAACACCGAAGCCTTGCCGTTCTCGCGCTGCAGGGCGGCGATCGGCACGCTCAATCCGCCGTTGCCGTTGGTGGGCAGGTAGACGCGTGCGCTCTGGCCCAGTTCGATCGCACCGGCCGGCGCATCGACGGTGACGCGCGCGGCGAAGGTGCGCGATGCGGGATCGGCGGCGGGCGATATCTCGCGGATCCGGCCGTTCCAGCGGCGGCCCGGCTGTGACCAGGCCTCGACCTGCACCGGCTGCCCCGCGCGGACGTTGGCGACCATGCCTTCCGGCAGCGCGAAGGCCACCTCGCGCACGCCATCGGCGGCCAGCGTGAACACCGATTGCCCGGCCGCGACCACCTGGCCGGCTTCGGCCTGGCGGCCGGCGATCACGCCATCGCGCGTGGCACGCAGTTGGGAATAGGCGGCCTGGTTACGCGCGACGTAGAGTTCGGCACGCGCGGCGTTGACCTGGCCCTGCGCGGCGGTGGCGGCGGCATTCTGCGCGTCGAGCGTGGACTTGCTCACCAGTTGCTCGCCGGCGAGTTTGGCGAAGCGGGCCTGGTCGGCGCGGGCACGGCCGAGTTCGGCTTCGGCGGCCGCGAGCTGCGCCTGTGCGGCGCGGGCCTGCGCCTGCAGATCGCCGGGATCGAGGGTCGCCAGCACCTGGCCGGCGCGCACGTGATCGCCGACATCGACATTGCGCTGTACGAGCTTGCCGCCGACGCGGAACGAGAGCGGGCTCTCTTCGCGGGCACGGACATCACCGGCAAACGCGGTGGCGGTGTGATCCGAGGCGACCGGATGGGTCACCAGTACGGGCCTGGGGGCTTCTTCGACAGCGCCTCCGCGCCCGCAGGCGCTGAGCAGCAAGGGAAGGAGTCCGGCCAGCGTCCATGCACTCAGGCGGAACGCAGCGGGGGAAGAACTGCGCATTGCGGGGGTCCCTGCGGTTAATTAATGTACCTGTGGGTACTGTATAAATATCAAACTCATTAGTCTAGTATTGCCAGCATGCCTGTTTCTCGCCAGCCCGCCGCGCCCCGCTCGGGCGCCGCCAGTCCGCCGAAGGCCCCCAAAGCGGCCGGCCCCGGCCGCCCGAAGGACATGGGCAAGCGCGCCGCCATCCTGGAGGCGGCGAAAAGAATGTTTACTCAGCATGGATTCGACGGCGCGAGCATGGACCAGATCGCCGCCGAAGCCGGCGTTTCCAAGCTGACCGTCTACAGCCACTTCGGCGACAAGGACGCGTTGTTCCTCGCCGCGGTGGAGTCGCACTGCGACCTGTCCCTGCCGTCCTCGCTGTTTGAACCCTCGCCCGACATGCCCCTGCGCGAACGGTTGATGGAGATCGCCCAGGCGTTCTATTCCATGGTGACCGCGCCGGAAGCCGTCGCCGGGCACCGCATGCTGTGCTCGCCGCAGATGGCCAATTCCGGCCTGCCCAAGCTGTTCTGGGAAGCCGGTCCGCTGCGCGTGCAGGGAGATTTCGCTGCGCTGCTAGAGCGACGCATCGCGGCCGGGGAGCTCGACATCCAGGACGTGCCGCGTGCGGCCGGCCAATTCTTCAGCCTGCTCAAGGGCGAACCGCATGCCTGTCTGGTGTTCGGCGGCCCCGGGCCCGGCGAGGAGGAAATCCGGGCGCACCTGGCCTCGGCAGTGGACCTGTTCCTGCGCGCCTATCAGGTCCGTGATCGCGCGCCCGAACACGCGGCGCCGGCGAGCCGGTCGCGGCGATGACATCCGTCTCGGTTACTTCTGGCACTCAGTCTGCATGGGGCGCAACGCCATCCTGTGCGCCGCGCCCGTGACGGCCGGTAGTGGCATTCCCGGTACAATTCGCGGTCTTCCGCGCGAGAAACACCCGATGAACCCCATGGATTACAACAAGGCACGCGAGTTGATGGTCGAGCAGCAGGTACGTCCCTGGGACGTGCTCGATCCGCGCGTGCTCGACGTGATGGCGACGTTGCCGCGCGAGGCCTTCCTCCCGCAGGAGCACCGCAACCTGGCCTACGCCGACCTGGCGTTGCCGGTGGGCCACGGCGAGTTCGCCATCAAGCCGGTGGTCCAGGGCCGTGCGCTGCAGGCGCTGGCGCTGGATCCCTCGGACGAAGTGCTGGTCATCGGCGATGGCAGCGGCTACCTCACCGCCTGCGCCGGCCGCCTGGCGCGCGAAGTCGTCGCGCTGGAGCGCCATGCCGATCTGGCCAAGGCCACCGTCGCCTCGCTGTCGGAGCAGGGCGTGGACAATGCCCAGGTGATCGTCGCCGACGCGCTGACCTGGACCACCGATCGCCGCTTCAGCGCGATCCTGGTCGCCGGTGCCGTCGACACGATCCCGCAGCGTTTCATCGACTGGCTCCAGCCCGACGGCCGCCTGTTCGCGGTGCGCGGCCGTTCGCCGGCGATGGAAGCGGTGCTGGTGCGCAACGATGTCAACGCTCCGCGCATCCAATCGTTGTTCGAAACCGATCTTCCCTACCTCGCCGGTGCGGCCCCCGCCCCGACGTTCAAGTTCTGACGCGATACCCCCATACGCCTGCCTGACGTACGCGGGCGGCTCCATAAGAACGCCAAAACGGATAAGGACCTCGCATGATCCGCCGCCCGCTCGTCATCGCCCTCGCTGCAGCCGTGAGCCTGTCGGCCCTGTTGCCGGCCACGGCCTCCGCCGAAGACCTCCTGCAGACCTATGAGCTGGCACGCCAGGCTGACCCGCAACTCGCGGCCGCCGAATCCAACCGCCTGGCGGTCAAGGAAGGCGCGGTGCAGACGCGTGCGGCGATGCTGCCGCAGCTCGATGGCAACGCCCAGATCACCAAGGGTCGCAGCTACAGCCGGGGCAATACTTCGATCAATGCAGACGGCTCGATCAACACCGGCGACAGCGACACGGAAAGCACCACGCGCAGCACCGGCGTGAACCTGAGCCAGATGGTCTACGACCGCGGCAACTTCACCCGCCACAAGAGTGCCAAGGCGCTGAGCCAGGCCGCGGACTTCCAGCTCGCCGCCTCGGGCAACGACCTGACCACCCGCACCTCGGCCGCGTACTTCAACGTGCTGATCGCGCTGGAATCGCTGGCCGCCGCCGAAGCCGCGGAAACCGCGCTGAAGAAGCAGTTCGACTACGCCTCCAAGCGACTGGAAGTCGGCCTGGCGCCGATCACCGACGTGCACGAAGCCCGCGCCCAGTACGACAGCGCGCGCGCCAACACGATCCTGGCCCGCAACGCCGTCGAGGACTCCTACCAGGCGCTGGCCGAAATCACCGGCCAAGAGATCCGCAACATCAAGGGTCTGCCGAAGGACTACCAGCCCGCGATGCCGGAAGCGACCGGCGTCGAGAACTGGGTGACGACCGCGATCGAGAACAATCCCGCGCTGCGTGCCAAGGACCTGCAGGTGCAGTCCACCGAGGCCGACGTCGAAACCGCCCGCGCCGGCCATTGGCCGCGCCTGTACCTCAACGGTTCGTATGGCGACAGCGAGACCTGGGGCGAGCGCACCGTGCTCGACACCACGCGCGATATCGACGGCCGCAACTTCGGTCCGTCGGTCGGCCTGACCCTGTCGGTGCCGATCTTCTCCGGTGGCGCCGTGCAGTCCGGCGTGCGCCAGGCGCTGGCCCGCCGCGATGTCGCACAGGACGAGCTGGAGCAGCAGAAGCGCGCCCTGGTCCGCAACACGCGCAACGCCTACCAGACGCTGGTGGCGAGCATCAGCGAAGTCGAGGCTCGACGCCTCGCGCTGGTGTCCGCACAGGCCGCGTACGACGCCTCGCAGGTCGGCCTGGAAGTCGGTACGCGCACCGTGCTGGACGTCCTGCAGAACCAGAACAACCTCTTCGCCGCGCAGCTCAATTTCGCCCGCGCGCGCTACAACCACCTGCAGAGCCGCCTGCTGCTGGAGCAGGCCGCCGGCACGCTCGACATCGCCGACGTGCAGGACGTGAATCGCCTGCTCACCGTCGACACCGAAGCGCAGCTGCGCCCGGGCGACGTGCCGGGCTGATCTCGCCGGGCCAACACGGCACCGACGCCGCGACGAAACACAGAAAACCGCCGGCCCACCGGCGGTTTTCTGTTTCAGGGGATCAGGCCGGCGGCGGCGGCAGCAGCGGCTGCAACAGTTGAAGCGTGCGCGCCAGCGCGCCCCGTCCGGTTTCCACCAGCGCGCGGCCGGCGGTGGTCATGCGCTCACGCAACTGCGGATCGCCGAGCAACTCCGCCAGCGCCTGTTCGACACGCTCCGCGTCGGGCACCACGCGTAATGCGCCCGCGTCTTCCAGACGCTGGGCGATCTCGACGAAGTTATGCAGGTGCGGGCCGGTGACGATCGCGGTGCCGGTCGCCGCCGGTTCGAGCAGGTTATGTCCGCCGATCGCCTGCAGACTGCCGCCGACGAACGCCACGTCGGCGCAGGCGTAGAAACTCATCAGTTCGCCCAGCGTGTCGATGACGAACACCGCGTCGTCCGCTTGCGGCCACTGCTGGCGCGAGCGCGTGGACACCGACCAGCCCGATGCACGCGCGGCGTCGGCGACGGTGCGGAAACGTTCCGGATGGCGTGGCGCCCACAGCATCAGCAGGTCGGGAAACTTCGCGCGCAACTGACGGTGGATGGCGATGACCGCCGGCTCTTCGTCCTCGTGCGTGCTCGCCGCGATCCACACCGGGCGCGAACCGCAGTGCGTGCGGCATCGCGCGGCGAAACCGGCCAGGTCTTCGGGCACGGCGACGTCGAACTTGAGGTTGCCGACCTCGAGCACCTGCTCCGGCCGCGCGCCCAGGCGCACGAAGCGCTCGCCGTCCGCGCGCGACTGCGCGGCGACGGTGCGCACGGTGCGTAGCGCGCGCGCCACCAGCGGCGCGAGCACGCGGTAGCCGCGCAGCGAGCGCTCCGACAACCGCGCATTGAGGATCACCGCGGGAATGCCCGCATCACGGCAGCCGAACAACAGGCTCGGCCACAGTTCGGTTTCCATGATCAGCGCGGCGTGGGGGCGGTAGTGCGCGAGGAAGCGTCCGACCGCGCCGGGCAGGTCGTACGGCAGGTAGACGTGTTCGACCGCATCGCCCCACAGCGCCTGCACGCGTTCGGAGCCGGTGGGGGTGATGGTGGTGACGAGCAGGCGCAGCTCCGGCCGCGCACGGCGCAACGCGTTGACCAGCGGCACGGCGGCGTTGACCTCGCCCACCGACACCGCGTGCACCCACAGCGTGCGCATCGCCGGCGTGTCGCCGTAGAAGGCATAGCGCTCCTGCCAGCGCAGGAAATACGCCGGTTGGCGAAGGCCACGCCAGATCAGGTGATAGACCGTGATGGGTGCCAACAGATAGAGGGCGACCGAATACAGGCCGCGCAGCAGGCGCTCGATGGTGTCCGTCGGCATCGGCACTAGGATAGCGAAGCCCGTGACGAGCGGGCGAAGAGATCGCGCGATGCGCACGACCGATGCCGGCCTTGCGTCTACTGCGCGCGGGCGTCGGCCCGTAGAATCGCGTCATGCCCAAGGCAGTCGAGTCCCCCACCACGCCACCTTCGCCACCGTTCGGCCCGCGCCACTGGCCGATGTGGTTCGCGCTGGGCGTGATGTGCGTGGGCGCAAGCCTCCCCTGGCCGGTGCAACGCGGGCTTGGCCGGATGATCGGCGCGGTCGCGTTGCGCGTGGCCGGTGCTCGACGTCGCGCGGCGCAGATCAACCTGGCGCTGTGCTTTCCCGAAATGACACCGGGCGAACGCGAACGGCTCCTGCGCGAAAGCTTCCGCGACCTGGGCATCGGCTTCTTCGAATTCGCCCGCGCATGGTGGGGTTCGGTCGAGCCGATGCGGCGCACGGTGCGCATCGAGGGCCTGGAGCAACTCGATGCGATCCGCGCGGAGGGCCGCGGCGTGCTGATGGTCTCGGGCCACTTCATGACGCTGGAGATCTGCGGCCGCCTGATGTGCGACCACCTGCCGCTCACCGGCATGTACCGCCGCCACCGCAGCCCGGTGATGGAATGGGCGGTCAAGCGCGGCCGCCTGCGCTATGCCAAGGCGATGTTCACCAACGACGAGATCCGCCCGGCCATCCGCCACCTCAAGCAAGGCGGCTTCCTGTGGTATGCGCCGGACCAGGACATGCGCGGCAAGGACACGGTGTTCGCGCCGTTCTTCGGCGTGCCGGCGGCGACGATCACCGCCACGCACCAGTTCTCGCGCCTGAGCGGCTGCGCCGTGGTGCCGTTCTTCCATCGCCGCGAAGGTGCGCACTACGTGCTGCGCGTGGGCGCCCCGCTGGCGGAGTTCCCGTCCAGCGACGCGGCCGTGGACAGCGCGCGCGTCAACGCGGCGATCGAGGCGATGGTGCGCGAAGCGCCGACGCAGTACCTGTGGATCCACCGCCGCTTCAAGCGCCGGCCGCCGGGAATGAGCTCGCCCTACGCCAAGCCCTGAGGCGTCAGGAAGCCCTCATTCCCGCGCGAGCAGGCTGCCCGCGTACAGCGCCGCAAGCAGCAGCGTCAGCCCGCCCCAGAACGTCGAATAGAACGCCAGGTGCGTGTTGAACGGGAAGATGGTGACCACCAGTGCCCACATCGCCGGCCGCGCGCGCTCGCGCGCCGTTTCGTCGGCGAAACGCCATGCACGCCAGGCCAGCGCAACGCCGGCCAGCCACATCAGCATGCCGAACGCGCCCGTCTCGCTGAGGATTTCCAGCACGATCTGGTGCGCATGCAGCGCCGGGCCCACGCCCCAGATGGCGCGCTCGCCCGGCTCCGGATCGCAGGCCGGGAAGGCCTCGCGGAAGCCGCGCGCGCCGACGCCGTTGAACGGGTGCTCGCGCACCATGCAGCCGGCGGCGCTCCAGATGCGCGCGCGTCCCGACAGCGCGCTGTCCACGCCCTCCACGTCCGCGGTGAGCGCGTGCGCGGTGCGCGTGAAGCGATCGCGCACCTGCGGCACGCTGATGCTCAGCGTGCCCACCGCGATCGCACCGATGGCGAACACGCCGATCAGCTTCTTCCACCCCACCAGGCGCCAGCCCGACAGCACCAGCGCGACGGCATAGGTGATCCATGAAGCGCGCGAACCGGCCAGCACCAGCACCACGCCCACCGCCGCCGCGGCCAGCAGCCAACCGACCGTGCCCAGACGCCGTCCGCCGGCGAACAAGAGGAAGGGCGACAGGCTGGCCAGCACCTGCCCGAGCTTCAGGTTGCACGGCCCCAGCACACCGCTGAGGCGGTCGGCGCCGGCGACTTCCTGCGGCGTGCACATGCCGTGGCCGCTGATGGCGCGCTTGATGGCGTCGATCCCGGAGAACAGCGGGCTCGATCCGCTCACCGCCTGTGCCAGCGCATCGAGCGTCCAGATGCCGACGATGATCGCCAGGCCGCCGAAGGTGATGCGCCGGCCGCGCGGATCGGCCACCGCCGAGGCGACCAGCCACAGGAAGGGCAGGTAGCGCAGATCGACCAGCGCTTCGCGCAGCGCGCGTGCCGGATCGATGGCGTCGATGGCGGAGACCAGTTCCGGCGTCCAGTACGCGAAGAACAGCACGCTGGTCAGCGCCCAGGCCGGATTGCTCAGCAACTGCGCGCCGCCGCGGAAACGCGACAGCGCCAGGTGCACGATCGCCGCCAGCGCGCCGAGCACGAGCACACCTTCGGCATAGCCCGGCGCCGGCCACAGCGCGACGTAGGCCAGGATCCACGCCGGCGCCCAGCGCCAGCCGCGCACGCGCCGACCGGCCGGCGGCGTGGCGTCAGCGGCGGGGTTCATCGACGAGCTCGGCGTAGACGGCAAGCGTGGCCTCCTGCATGTCGCGCAAGGAATGCGGAATCGTAGCCGGCGTGGCGACGGGATGCGTAAGAAGTTCGTAGCCGCCACGGTGCAGCGCGTCGATGTCGAACGGCGCCACCGCGCCTGCCGGTTGCCATTGCGCGAGCAGTTCGCCCACACCGCCATGCGCCCAGCCCAGCACCGGACGACCGACCGACCACGCCTCCAGCACCGTACGGCCGAACGCCTCGGGCTTGCGCGAGAGCTGCAACACCAGGTCGCTGGCGGCGTAGGCGCGTGCGATGGCGTCGGTCGGTGCGGTGAAGGCCACCGCGTCGGCGACGTGGAAGGTGTCGGCCTCGCGCTCGAGCTCGGCGATGTAGGCCTCGCGTCCCGGCTCGCGCGCACCGGGCAGCCACAGCCGCGCATCGAGCCCGTCCGCGCGCAGCCGCGCCAGCAGCACGAGTGCATCGGCGTGCCCCTTCAGGCGCGTGCCGCGGCCGGGCAGGAGCAGCAGCGGTCCGTCGCCGCCCAGCGCGGGATGCAGGCCCGCGGCCCAGGCGCGCGCATCGCGATCGGGCATCGGCGCGCGCGGAAAGGTGCGCGGATCGATGCCGCGCGGGATCACGCGCAAGATCGAAGGATCGGTCGCAGGGTACTGGCGCAGCACGTACTCACGCACGGTCTGCGACACGCAGATCACGCGCTCGCCGTGGGTCATCACCGCGCTGTAGCGCGACGGCGAGTTGAGCCCATGCACCGTCGTGACCCAGCGCGGCCGCGTCGCCTTGGGCAGGCTGCGCAGCGCCAACTCACCGACCCACGCCGGCAGGCGCGAGCGCGCATGCACGATGTCCACGCCTTCGCGCACGAACAATGCGCGCAGCGCGAGCGCATGGCGGAAGGTCAGCGGAGATTTGCGTCCCAGATCGAGGGCCACGTGCTCCGCGCCCAGGTCGACCAGGCGCGGCACCAGCCTTCCGGCCCTGGAGACGACGATCGCGCGATGGCCGGCCTCGACCAGCGCCTGGGCGATCTCAAGCGTCGAACGTTCGACGCCGCCCGAGTGCAGGGCCGGCAGCAGCTGGACAACGGTCAGCCGGCGCATGCGTCGTCGCGAGTTGCGTCGGCAGGCGCGGGATCAGTCTTGCAGGACGAAGTGCGAGCCGCAGTACGGGCACTGCACTTCCCCGCCATCGGCCTCGATCGGCAGGTACACGCGCGGATGCGAGTTCCACAGCGCCATCGACGGCAGCGGGCAGCTCAGCGGAAGGTCGGCGCGGTGCACGACGTAGCGCTGCTCGGCGTTGGCCTGGGTCGGGTGGGCGTTGGCTGCGGTCATGGGACGAAGGCTGTGGCGACGCGGGGCCGCAAGTTTACCAGTCCCGGCGCGAAGACCGGCTCGCCGCGTCGCGGCGGGCCGTGCTTATCCGGGCAGATCGAACAGCAGGACCAGCGCGCGCTCGTCGCCGCGGCCCTGCAGGCGCAGCGTGCCGGACTCCTCGCGCAGGCCCAGGGCATCGCCGGCATCGAGCGGGCGCTCCTCGTTGGCGGTGACCTGCCCCAGCACCACCTGCGCCCAGTACAGGCGCGAGGCATCGAGTTCGAGCGCGGCCGTCTCGCCGCGATCCAGCCGGATTTGCAGCACGCGGGCGTCCTGCCGGATCGCCAGGCTGCCCTCGCGACCGTCGCCGGAGGCGAGCAGCGTCCAGCCGCGGGCATCCACGGGGACGGCCTCACGGCGGGCGTAGGCCGGTTCGTGGTTCAGCCGCGACGGCTGGATCCACATCTGCAACAGGTGCAACGGTTCGCTGGCCGAGGCGTTGCGCTCGGTGTGCTCGACACCGTGGCCGGCGCTGAGCCACTGCAACTCGCCGGCACGGACCGTGCCGTGGCCGCCGATCGCGTCCTCGTGCGCGAGTTCGCCGGAAACGACGAACGCCAGCAATTCCATGTTCGCGCCCCGAGTCGCGGGAAAACCGGCCCCGGGCGCGAGGCGATCCTCGTTCAGCACGCGCAGCGGGCCGAAGCCCATCCACGCCGGGTCGTAGTACCCGCCGAAGGAGAAGCCGTAGCGGCTCTCGGGCCGGCCGGCGGCGGCGTGGCCGCGTTCGCTGGAGGGACGCTGGAGGATCATCGAAAACACAAAGGGCGGGAACCGGACGCGATTGTCCCTGTTCCCGCCCCGGATGTCCGCCCTGCCGCTTACTTCGCGGCCGGCACCACGGCTTCGGTGGTGATGCGCAGGGTGACGTTGTCGCTCACGTTCGGCGCGTACTTGTCCACACCGAAGTCGCTGCGCTTGATGGTGGTGGTGGCGTCGAAGCCCGCCGCGGCGCGCTTGGCCATCGGCTGCTCGCCGATCTTGTTGATGGTGGTGTCGAGCACGACCGGCTTGGTGATGCCCTTGATGGTCAGGTCACCGAATACGCGCAGCTTCTTGTCGCCGACGGCCTCGACCTTGGTGCTCTTGAAGGTGATGTTCGGGTGCTTCTCGGCGTCGAAGAAATCGGCGCTGCGCAGGTGTTCGTCGAACTTGGCGACGTGCGAGTCCAGGCCCGACAGCGGCAGCGTCACTTCCACCTTCGAGGTGCCGACGTTGGTCGGATCGTAGGTGATGGAGCCGTCGACGTCGCCGAAGTTGGCGATCGGGTTGGAGAAGCCGAAGTGGCTCCAGCTGGCGACCACGGAGGTGTGGTTCGGATCGATCTTGTACGTGACCGGCGCGGCGAAGGCGGCGGTGCTGAGGGTCGCGAGGGTCGCGGCCAGGGCGATGCGCTTGAACATGGGTGGTTCTCCGGTGAGGGTGGTCGGGCGAACTGCGTGGTTACTCGATCCGCGCCGCTTCGTCGAAAGACAGGCGCGGCGAACGGGGAAACAGCTTGGCCGTGTCGCCATGGCCAAGGTTGATGAGGAAGTTGGACTTGATCTTCGTGCCGGCGAAGAACGTCTGGTCGACGAGCGCGTTGTTGAAACCCGACATCGGACCGGTGTCCAGGCCCAGCGCGCGCGCGGCCATCAGCACGTAGGCGCCCTGCAGGCTGCCGTTGCGCAGTGCGATGGTGGTCAGCGCGTCCTCGGGCTTGGTGTCGAACCAGCCGCGCGCATCGGTGTGCGGGAACAGGTACGGCAGCTTCTCGTAGAAGCCCAGGTCGTAGGCGACGATGGCGGTGACCGGCGCGGCCATGGTCTTGGCGTAATTGCCTTCGTCCAGCGCCGGGCCGAGCTTGGCCTTGGCCTCCTTCGACTTCACGAACACCAGCCGCAGCGGCGACATGTTGGCGCTGGTCGGCCCCCACTTGGCCAGGTCGTAGAGCTGGCGCAGGGTCTCGTCGCTGACGTCGCCCTTGAGCTCGTTGTGCGTGCGGGCGGTGCGGAAGAGCTGGTCCAGCGCGGACTCGGGCAGCGGGTGCAGGGTGTGCGACATCGTGTGCTCCATGGGAGACCGCGACATCGCCGCGGCCAAGGTTCGAGAGTGTAGAGTCTGGCACGTTCGCAACAGCCGACTGATCCAGAACGGATTAATCACAAACGTGCAACGAACAAGCCCCGATTACGCCCCCGACACCTGGACGCTGACCGACGGCCACGCCGGCAACGTGCGCCAGGCGCAGGCGCTGGCGGCGGTGCTGGGCGAACCGTTCCGCGCGTGGACGCTGGCCCCGCACAGGCCCTGGCGATGGTTCGCGCCGCGTGCGTGGCCGGGAGCGGACGGCGCGTTCGGCCCCACTTTCGAACAGGCGATGCGGATGCCGCCGTCGCTGGCGATCGGTTGCGGCCGTCAGGCGGCCCTCGCCACGCGCCTGCTGCGCAAGCGCGGCGCGCGGGCGGTGCAGATCCTCGATCCCCGCATGAGCACGCGCCATTGGGACCTCGTCATCGCGCCCGAGCACGACGGGCTGCGCGGCGACAACGTCATCACCGTGCTCGGCAGTCTGCATCCGGTGGACGACCTCTGGCTCGCGACGGGACGACACGCCTTTCCCGACCTGGGCACCCTGCCCGGCCCGCGCACCGCGCTGCTCGTCGGCGGCGACAGCGCGCACGCGCGCTTCGACGCGGGCGTGTACGAATCACTGCTGCACCACGTGGAGCGCGTGGCGCGCGACGAAGGCGGCAGCGTCATGGCCACCACCTCGCGCCGCACGCCGTCGGGCGTGAGCGCTGAAGTGCGCGAACGACTGCGCGGCATCCCCGGCATCGTCTGGACCGACAGCGCCGACGGCCAGAATCCCTATGCCGGCCTGCTCGCCTGGGCCGACCGCATCGTCTGCACGGCCGATTCGGTCAACATGCTTTCCGAAGCTGCGGCCACCTGGGCCCCGGTGTTCGTCGCCGGACACGAGCGCGTCGAAGGCCGCCCGCGCCGTTTCGTCGATGCGCTGCTGCGCATGGACCGCATCCGCGTGCTGGGCGATGGGGCCGCTGCGTCCGACATCACGCCGCTGCGCGAGACCGCGCGCGTAGCCGCCGAGGTGCGGCAACGCATCGACGCATAACGCGGGCGAACTCAGGCGTCGAACACCAGCCCATGCGCATGCGAGGCGGCGATGATCGCCGCGCGCGCCTGCGCGATGGCGTCGTTGATCGGCAGCCGGCGCGGACGGCGGTCGAGCGTGCACGCCAGTCCCGCATCGACAAACACGGCGTGCGCTTGCGTCAATCCGGCGACTTCCTCTTCGCTCAACCACCCGCTTTCGCCCAGCGCGTGGATGAGTTCGCGCGTATTGCGCGACGAAAGCCACTGCGCGTGCCGTGCCGAATGCGCGAGCACGGCGTATTGCAGCAGGAACTCCAGATCAACCAGACCGCCCTCGCCCTGCTTGAGATCGAACGCTGCCGCGTCGCTGCGGTCGAGCTCGGCGCGCATGCGGCGGCGCATCGAGACCACGTCCTCGCACACGCGTTGCACGTCGCGTTCGCGCGAGAGCGTCTGCCGACGCACGTCCTCCACGTCGGCGCCGAGCGATTCGTCGCCTGCCACGAACCGTGCGCGCACCAGCGCCTGATGCTCCCACGTCCATGCGCGCTCGCGCTGGTAGTCGCGATAGCTCGCCAGGCTCGACACGAGCAGTCCTTTCGCGCCGTCCGGACGCAGGCGGACGTCGACGTCGTACAGGCGACCGGCGCCGGTCACCGCGCCCAGCAACGCGACGACCTTCTGCGCCACGCGCGCGAACCAGCGCGTGGCTTCGAGTGGGCGCGCACCATCGGAATGCGCGTGCTCACCGCCGGGCGAATCGTAGATGAAGACCAGGTCCAGGTCCGAACCGAAACCCAGTTCCTCGCCGCCGAGACTGCCGTAGCCGATCACCGCGAAGCGCGCGCCGGGCACGCGACCGTGCGCGCCGGCGACTTCGTGCTCGGCCAGGCGCAGCACGCGCATCACCACGCCGTCTGCCAGCCACGCGAGCTGGCGCGCGCCGTCCGCGGCCGACAGGCGTCCGTCGCGCACCGCCATGGCGATGCGGAAGCTCAGCGCCTGGCGGACTTCGTTTAGCGCCTGCAGGACCGCCTCGGCATCGTCGTCGTCATCGCGTGCGACGTCCGCGCAGGCGGCGTGCAGTTCGTCGCGTCCCGGCAGCGGTCCGGCGACGCGCGCGTCGAGCAGTTCGTCGAGCAGTAACGGATACGAGGCGAGGCGTTCGGCCAGCAGCGCGCTGTGCGTCACCACTTCCACGAGGCGTGCAAGCGCAACGGGCTGTTCGTCCAGCAGGGCGAGGTACGCGCTGCGTCGCAGCACGTTGTGCAGCAGCGCCAGCAGGCGCCGCAGCGCGAGCATCGGCTCGCTCGACGCGGCCGCGGCCTGCAAGAGCGACGGCAGCACGCGATCCAGGCGCGCGCGTGCGTTGTCCGACAGGCCGCGCACGCCGGGGCTTCGCGCGAAGTCGCGCAGCGCCGCGTCGGCGTTTCCGGCTTCGATGAAACCGGCATCGGCCAGCGCTTCGCTGTCGCTGCCGTCGGGCAGTGCGTGCCAGTAGCGGGTCAGCGCGTCGGGCGCGTTGCGGCGACGGCGCGGCGTGAGCAGCGCCTCGAACTCGGCGGTGACGCGCGCACGCTGCGCATCCAGTGCTTCGCGCAGCCCGCTCCAATCGGCGTAGCCCAGCGACGCGGCGATGCGGTCGCGATCTTCCTCGCGTTCGGGCAGCGCATGCGTCTGCGCATCGCGGAGCATCTGCAGGCGATTCTCCAGGCCGCGCAGGAAGCGGTAAGCGGTGGCGAGCATGTCGCCCGCCTCGACGCTCATCTGTCGCGCCTCCATCAGCGCGGCGAGCGAGGGCAGCAGCCGGCGATCGCGCAGGCTGGGTTCGCGACCGCCGTAGATGAGCTGCAAGGCCTGCACCAGGAATTCGATCTCGCGAATGCCGCCGGGCCCGCGCTTGATGTCATCGGCCAGCTCCTTGCGCGCGACTTCCGCGCTGATCGCCGCCTTCATGCCGCGCAGGCCGTCGAGCGCGCCGAAATCCAGGTAGCGGCGATAGACGAACGGTCGCAGGCTCTCAAGGAAGCGTTCGCCCGCGGCGGCGTCACCGGCGACGGGCCGCGCCTTCTGCCACGCGTAGCGCTCCCAGTCGCGGCCTTCGCGCTGAAAGTACTGCTCCATCGCGGTGAACGACCACGCCACCCGGCCCGCGTTGCCGTAGGGACGCAAGCGCAGATCGACGCGGTGGCAGAAGCCGTCGACGGTCAGCTCGTCGAGCAGCTTCGCCAGTTGCTGGCCCAGACGCGCGAAGTAGTGCTCGGCATCGAGCGGGCGCGCGCCGTCGGACTCGCCGTCGTGCTCGTAGGTGTAGACCAGGTCGACGTCGGAACTGAAGTTGAGTTCGCCACCGCCCAACTTGCCCAGCCCGAACACGACCAGGCGCTGCGGTACGCCATCGCGATCACGCACGAGGCCGTGGCGTTGTGCGAACTCCTGCTCGATCGCGGCGAGCGCGATCTGCAGGCAGCGTTCGGCCAGATGCGTGCTGCCGGCGAGCGTGCCGTCGACATCGTCCAGGCCCAGCACGTCGCGCCAGATCAGGCGCGTGGAGCCGGCGGCGCGATAGCGGCGCAGCAATGCCGGCCAGTCGGCGCGGTTGATGGCGTCGAGCACCGGCTCCTCGAGCGGCTGCGCGCCGTCGTCGTGCAGCAGGCGTTCGAGCAGGGCCGGCTGGCGCGCGAGGGTGTCGATGGCGAAGTCGCTGGCGATGGCGACGCGCTCGATGCGTGCGATCGCGTGCGGATCGGACAACCGTCCGTCCTGCCCGGGCAGCGCCGCGCGCAAGCGCGCGAGCGCGCGTGCCAGCAATGGCTCGAACTGGACGGAATGCGAGGGAGACGTTGCGGTGAGGATCATCGCGCCGATTCTGTCATGCGGCCCGTGCCAGCCCGCGCTTGCGGCAGACACCGTGCCAGCGCGCGACGACGAGACCTTTTCGCTGCGCGCCGCGGGATTCCAGCGAACGGGCAAATAAAAAGCCCGCCCCGGTCGAACCGGTTGCGGGCCTGCTCCCTCCCCCACGTCGGGATGCAGGGCGATCGTGAAGGAAGCGTTAGGGGGTTTGCACGCTGCACTGCAAAATAGAACTCTGCGGTTCAAAATGCATGCCAATCAGACCTTTACAATCATCCCTGTTCAGGTATGGAAGAGGCCTGGGCCCGGACGCGATGAGCCCGGGAAGGACGGATCGGCGCCGTCAGACCGCCTCGAAAAACATCAGGTAGACCAGCCGGCCGTTCTCCATGCGGTCACCGAACGCCGGCCCCGCGGTGTGCCACAGCCACGGGCGCAGCAACACCAGGCGGTTGAAGCGCATCGGCGCCTGCATGGTCGGCTCCCACTTGGAATCGTCCACGCTGTCGCGCTCGATGATCTCGCGGTGCATCTGCTCCAGCGAGTCGTAGCCCATCGCGCGCATCTCGGCATCGTCGAGCGGGGCGCGGTCGGAGTTCGTGGCGCGGTGACGGAAGAACTCGGTGCCGCCACGGCAGTCTTCCGGACGGCTGAGGAAGAGAATCCCCGACCAGTACGCCTGGTCGATGTGCACCTTCGCGCGCCCCACGTCGGCCGCCAGCGTCATGCGGAACTTCGCGTGCGATTGCAACGGCGAGATCGGCCGCACGTTCTCGCCGACGAGTTCGGAGACGCGCCGGTCCAGGCCGTCGATCTCGATGCGTTCCAGCGAGTTGCGCCCCGGGAATGCGCCCTGCTGATCGGGATACGTCAGTTGCAGGCCCACGTCGCGCAACTGCAACGCATCGCGGTGGCTGAGGAAGTCGTCGACGATGATCAGGGAGGTCGGCATGCGCGCGAGCTTAGCGGGCGCGCACGCCGGCCGCACGCCGGCCAAAAAAGAACCCCGCATCGCTGCGGGGTTCTTCGTGTTGCAAGGTGCCGCGGAAAGCCGGACTTAGAAGTCCATGCCGCCCATGCCGCCCATGCCGCCGCCCGGCATCGCCGGCTCGTCCTTCTTCGGCAGCTCGGCGACCATCGCTTCGGTCGTGATCATCAGACCGGCGATCGACGCGGCGTTCTGCAGCGCGGTGCGGGTGACCTTGGTCGGGTCCAGGATGCCGGCTTCGAGCATGTCGACGTACTCGCCGTTGGCGGCGTTGTAGCCAAACGCGCCCTTGCCTTCGATCACCTTGTTGAGGATGACGGAGGGCTCTTCACCGGCGTTGGTGACGATCTCGCGCAGCGGCGCTTCCATCGCGCGCAGGGCGATCTGGATGCCGTGATTCTGGTCTTCGTTGGCACCCTTCAGGCCGGCGATCGCCGCCTTGGCACGCAGCAGCGCGACGCCGCCGCCCGGGACGATGCCTTCTTCCACGGCAGCGCGGGTGGCGTGCAGCGCGTCTTCAACGCGTGCCTTCTTTTCCTTCATTTCGATTTCGGTCGAAGCACCGACCTTGATCACCGCCACGCCGCCGGCCAGCTTGGCCACGCGCTCCTGCAGCTTCTCGCGGTCGTAGTCGGAGGAGGTCTCCTCGATCTGCGCCTTGATCTGCTTGATGCGGCCTTCGATGCCCGAGCTCTCGCCCGCGCCGTCGATGATCGTGGTGTTTTCCTTCGAGACCTGCACCTTCTTGGCGCGGCCCAGATCCTTGATGGTGGCCTTGTCGAGCTGCAGGCCGACCTCTTCGGAGATCACGGTGCCGCCGGTCAGGATGGCCATGTCTTCCAGCATCGCCTTGCGACGGTCGCCGAAACCCGGGGCCTTCACGGCGCAGACCTTCACGATGCCGCGGATGGTGTTGACCACCAGGGTCGCCAGCGCTTCGCCTTCGACTTCCTCGGCGATGATCAGCAGCGGCTTGCCGGCCTTCGCGACGCCTTCCAGCACCGGCAGCAGGTCACGCACGTTGGAGATCTTCTTGTCGTGCAGCAGGATGAACGGATCGTCCAGTTCGGCCTGCATCGACTGCTGGTTGTTGATGAAGTACGGCGACAGGTAGCCGCGGTCGAACTGCATGCCCTCGACGACGTCGAGTTCGTTCTCCAGGCCCGAGCCGTCTTCGACGGTGATCACGCCTTCCTTGCCGACCTTGTCCATCGCCTGGGCGATGAGGTCACCGATGTTGGTGTCGCTGTTGGCCGAGATCGCGCCGACCTGGGCGATTTCCTTCGACGTCGAGGACGGCTTGGAGATCTTCTTCAGCTCGACGACGGCCTCGGTCACGGCCTTGTCGATGCCGCGCTTGAGGTCCATCGGGTTCATGCCGGCGGCGACCGCCTTCATGCCTTCACGGATCAGCGCCTGCGCCAGCACGGTGGCGGTGGTGGTGCCGTCGCCGGCGTTGTCGGAGGTCTTGGAAGCGACTTCCTTGACCATCTGCGCGCCCATGTTCTCGAACTTGTCGGCAAGCTCGATTTCCTTGGCGACGGACACGCCGTCCTTGGTGATGGTCGGCGCGCCGAAGCTCTTCTCGAGCACGACGTTGCGGCCCTTCGGGCCGAGGGTCGCCTTCACGGCGTTGGCGAGGATGTTGACGCCGCGCACCATCTTGACGCGCGCGTCCTCACCGAAACGGATTTCTTTGGCAGCCATGGTTGTAACTCCGGGATTCGTTATTCGAGATTCGTGATTCGTAGAAGCGAGGGTGCGGCAGGAGTTCGGGAAGGTCGGGATGCGTCGGCGCATGGCGCTCTTACGAATCCCGAATCTCCCATCCCGAATCCCCGCCTTACGGCATCAGCCAAGGATCGCGAAGATGTCGTCTTCCTTCACCACCAGGAACTCGTTGCCGTCGAGCTTCACTTCGGTGCCGCTGTACTTGCCGAACAGCACCTTGTCGCCGGCCTTGACCTTCGGCGCGCGCACGCTGCCGTTGTCGAGCACCTTGCCCTCGCCCACGGCGACGACTTCGCCCTTGATCGGCTTCTCGGTAGCCGAGTCCGGAATCACGATGCCGCCGGCGGACATCTTTTCTTCTTCCATGCGCTTGATGACCACGCGGTCGTAGAGCGGCTTGATATTCATGGCGACGCGAACCTCCGAGGAATACGTAAGTGATTGAAACAATGGTAAAAGTGGCGGAATTTTAGCAGCCGCAGGCGACGAGTGCCAACGCCGGCGGCAAACAAAACCCGGCGAGCCGGGATGCGAGGGAGATGGGGCGCACGGCAGGGCTTTCAAGGGCGTCGCGGCGAAAAACGCGCCCGGAGGCGGCCCAGAGGCTTCAAACGCAACACGGGGCGGCCGGCGGCAACGGCGCGGTGCGTAAAAAAAAGAGCGCGTCCCGTGGAACGCGCTCTTTGGTGTCGGAGTTGCCGTCCTGGGCCTGGCGCTGTCCCTGCGCACGCCCCCGAACCCCGCGCCGTGTCATGGCGCACGCGAATGTTGTGCAGTTCGTGGCATTCCAGCCAGAGGGACGGGGCGGTGGCGCTGCTGACAGGCGGTAGCCGGACGGCGCGTGAATTTGCCAGAATCTCCCGCAGAAATAGCTTTCGGTTCACGCCTGCAGGAAGCATGGCTACCTCCAGGACACAGGTTCAGGTGAATTTTGTTCACTCTGTGAATGGAGGTATCCAAGGTGACGCCGCAGCAACGGATCCGACTCGCCCGCCGCCACGCCGGACTGTCCCAGGCCGCCCTGGGGGCCGCGGTGGGCGTGCAACGCAGCGCCGTGGGGCACTGGGAGGCCGCGCGGGGGAAATTCCCCTCGGTGGCGCATCTGCGCGAGATCGCGCTGGTCACCGGCGTCCAGTTCGAGTGGCTGGCGACGGGCCGCGGCTCCATGGGACTGTCGGCCGACACGGCGCTGGACTCCGTCGCCGCCGCCGATGCGGTGCTGGTGGAGGATCCACTGGAGCTGCGCCTGCTGACGGCCTTCCGCACCGCACCTACGCGTTCGAAGGCGCCGCTGGTGGAGGTCGTGGAGCAACTGGCGGAACTGCGCACGGGGCGCGCGCGATCGTCCGCCAAAGCGGTACGCGGTTGAGCCTCAGCCGCCGGCGAGGCGTTTGACGGCCGCGGCCGGCAGCGCGGCGCAGTCGGCCGCGGGGGCGAAAGCCGCCGTGGCGGTCTCATCCCCCTGCACCAGCTGGAGCCGCTTGGCCGCCACCGGAGCGGGCAGCACGAGCGTCCACACGGCGCGGATCGTGCCCTGCATCGGCGGCTCGGCCTGCGGGGCGCCGGATGCGTCGACGTAGATCAGGTTGGGCCCCGATGCGACCAGACGTTGCCCGGTGTCGACATCGATCACGCCGATGTCGGCCGGGTCGCTCCAGCAATCCATTGCGCTCTCGCAGCTCAGGTCCAGGAGCAGGCGCGGCGCCGGCGCCGCCTGCAGGCACGCCGCCCGCACGCGTATGCCGTGGGCATCGCCTGTCTGCGCAATGGCGGCCAGGCTGGCCAGCGCCAGCGGCAGCCCGGCGAACACGAACCTCGCCAGCACAGGCTTGAAGCGGTGGGACATCGGACCTCCTCGACCGGCGTGGGGCACCGGCGCGGGCAGCCTACGCCAAAGCCGGCCCCCTCGCGCAAGTCCGCCGGGCGGGGGTATCGCAACACTGTGGGCTGCCTGGGCACGGGCATCGGCACGGGGCAGGCCCTACACTGGCGCCCCTCATGACCACGCCTTCCGCCCCGCCCGTGCGGCTGGTGCTCAGCACCTGCCCCGATGCGCAGACCGCTGATGCCCTCGCCACGGCGCTGGTCGAGGCGCGCCTGGCCGCCTGCGTGAACGTGCTCCCCGGCGTGCGTTCGACGTACCGCTGGCAGGGCGCCGTGGAGCGCGGCGAAGAAGTGCTGCTGCTGATCAAGACCACCGCCGACCGCGAGGCGGCGCTGGTGGAACGACTCAACGCGCTGCATCCCTATGAACTGCCCGAGGCGTTGGCGGTCGAAGCCGTCGGCGGCCTCACCGCCTACCTGGACTGGGTGGCCGAACAGACCCGTGACGATGACTGATCCGATCCGAACGCGCGCCGCGCGACTGCTCTCCTTCCTGCTTCCCCTCGCACTGGCGATCGGCGCCCCCGCCGCGCAGGCCGCGATCGGCCCGGACGACCTGCTCCCGGTCGACGACGCCTTCGCCCTGCGCGCCGAAGCGCCGACGCCGGACCGGATCGAGATCCGCTGGCGCATCGCCGACGGCTACTACCTCTACAAGCACCGCATCGCCGTGCAGGCCGACGCGGCCTTCGCCGCGCAGCCGCTGCAGCTGCCCAAGGGCGATGCGCACGAGGACGAGTTCTTCGGCAAGGTCGAGACCTACCGGCAGGCGCTCACCGCCGTGCTGCCGGGCCAGGCGAACGCCGGCCAGGTCACGCTGAAGATCAAGTACCAGGGCTGCGCCGACGCGGGCATCTGCTACCCGCCGCAGGTGCGCAGCGTGACGGTCGCCCTGCCCGCCTCGAACGCCGCCGCGCAGGACAGCGCGCGTCCTACGGTGAACTTCGGCGCAGGCGGCGCCGCGCCGCTCGGCGGCGGCCTGCTGGGCCGCAACGCCACCGGCACCGACGCCCTGCCGCTGCCGCCGGAACAGGCGTTCGGCTTCGAAGCGATCGCCGGCGACGGCAACACGCTGCTGCTGCGCTTCACGCCGGCCAAGGGCTATTACCTCTATCGCGACAAGACCACGCTGACGCTCGACGCTGCCGCGACGCAGGCCGGCTTCGCCCTCGGCGCGCCGCGCTGGCCGAAGGGCGTGGCGCATCGCGACGAGCATTTCGGCGACGTCACGGTGTTCTTCGACCAGATCGACGTGCCGGTGGCGGTCGCGCGCACGAAGACCGAGGCGACGACGCTGCGGCTCACCGCCGGTTTCCAGGGCTGCCAGACCGACGGCATCTGCTATCCGCCGATGACGCGCACGGTCGAAGTTGCGCTGCCGACCGGCAAAGTGATGGCGATCGACGCCAAACCCGCCGCCGCATCGCAGCCGATTGCGGCCGCGCCGTCCGCCGGCGAAGCCCCGGCCACGACCGGCCCGGCGAATGCGAGCACGGACGCAGCGCCCGCCGCTTCGTCGGCTCCGGTCGCGACGACGACCGACACCGCCGGCCAGGCCGAAGACACCCGCCTGGCCGCCGCGCTGTCGGGCAAGGGGCGCTGGGTCGCGCTGCTGACCTTCTTCGCACTGGGCCTGGGCCTGTCGTTCACGCCCTGCGTGCTGCCGATGATTCCGATCCTGTCCGGGCTGATCGCCGGTCAGGGCCCGAACCTCGGTGCGCGCCGCGCGTTCTCGCTGTCCTTCGTCTACGTGCTGGCCAATGCACTGGTGTTCACCGCGGCGGGCATCGTCGCCGGGCTGGTGGGCGCGAACCTGCAGGTGGCCTTCCAGACGCCGTGGGTGATCGTCGCCTTCGCCGCGCTGTTCGTCGTGCTGGCGCTGTCGAGCTTCGGCCTGTTCGAGCTGCAACTGCCGGCCAGCCTGCGCAGCCGGCTCGGCGCGATGAGCGACCGCCAGCGCGGCGGTTCGATGCTGGGCGTGGCGGCGATGGGCGCACTGTCGGCGCTGATCGTCGGCCCCTGCGTGGCGCCGCCGCTGGCGGCCGCCGTGCTCTACATCGGCCAGACCCAGGACCCGACCTTCGGCGGCGCGGCGCTGTTCCTGCTCGGCATGGGCATGGGCGTGCCGCTGCTCGCCTTCGGCGTGGCCGCCGGCAAGGGGCTGCCGACCAGCGGGCCGTGGATGGTCACGGTGCAGCGCGTGTTCGGCTTCATCTTCCTGGGGCTGGCGGTGTGGATGGTCTCGCGCATCCTGCCGGGGCCGGCGACGCTGGCGTTGTGGGGCGTGCTGCTGCTCGCTGCCGCCGCGGCGGTGGCGATCGGCCTGCGTGCGCTGCGCCACGACGGCGCGCGCATCCTGGGCTGGACCTCGGTGCTGATCCTGGGCCTGTTCGGCGCGGCGCAGCTGGTGGGCGCGATGGCCGGCAGCCGCGATCCGCTGCAGCCGCTGGCCGGCCTGCGCAGCGGTGGCGTGCAGGAAGCCGAGCTGCCGTTCCGCAAGATCAAGTCGCTGGCCGATCTCGATCGCGAAGTCGCCGCCGCCAAGGCCGCCGGCAAGCCGGTGATGCTCGACTTCTATGCCGACTGGTGCGTGGCCTGCAAGGAAATGGAGAAGTACACCTTCCCCGAACCGGCCGTGCACAAGGCGCTCGACGGCTTCGTCCTGCTCAAGGCCGACGTGACCGCCAACGACGACACCGACCAGGCGCTGATGAAGCACCTGGGCATCATCGGCCCGCCGGCCACGCTCTATTACGCCGACGGCGTCGAGCACCGCGAGCTGCGCCTGTTCGGCTTCGAGGATGCGGAGAACTTCGTCGAACGCGCGGGCCGGGTGAAGCGCTGATGGGGTCGACGGGCAAGGTCCTGCTCGTCGCCGTCATCGCCGGTGCGCTCGGCGTCGTGGCCGGACTGGTGGTGAACGGCCCGGGCCCGCTGCTGCGCACCGAAGTGGGCCAGCGCGCGCTGCAATCGGCGATGGAAGCCAGCGCGCCCAAACCGCCGGCGGACCTTCCGGTCGCGCGCCGCGGTGAGGTCATCCCCTCCATCCTCCTGCCCGCGCTGGATGGCGCGAATGTCGAGCTTCCCGCCGCGTACGCCGGCAAACCGGTGCTGATCAACCTGTGGGCCAGCTGGTGCGGCCCGTGCATCGAGGAAATGCCGGAGCTGGACCGCTTCGCCGCAGCCCAGGGCGCGAACGGCACGCAAGTGGTCGGCATCGCGCTGGATGACAAGGCGGCCGTGCAGGCCTTCCTGCAGCGGATCCCGGTGCGCTACCCGATCCTGCTCGACGAGGCCGGCCCGCGCGATGCCGGGGTGCAGCTGGGCAACCCCAAGGGCGTGCTGCCCTATACCGCGCTGATTTCGGCCGACGGACGCCTGATCAGGCAGAAAATCGGCCCGTTCCAGCACGGCGAAATCGACAACTGGGTCGCAGATTAGAGCGACCACTCAAACAACTGATTAACTTCCGGGAACTTCGTCGATACGGCGGCGAACGTCTGGACACCCTGAAAGGCATGGCGCACACTGCCGCCCTTCGGCTCTGTTCAACGCGAAAAATCCGGTCCCGATGGCGAAACTGCTGGTTCTGCACGGCCCCAACCTCAACCTGCTCGGCACCCGCGAGCCGGAGGTCTACGGCCGCACGACGCTGGCGGACATCGACGCCGACCTGCGCGCCCGCGCCGAGGCCGCCGGCCACGCCGTCGAAACCCTGCAGGCCAACGCCGAGCATGTGCTGGTGGACCGCGTCCAGGCCGCCCGCAGCGACGGCACCGCCTTCATCCTGATCAACCCCGCTGCCTTCACCCACACCAGCGTCGCCATCCGCGACGCGCTGGCGGCGGTGGCCCTGCCTTTCATCGAAGTCCACCTGTCCAACCCGCACCGCCGCGAAGCCTTCCGCCACACCAGCTACTTCAGCGATCTGGCGGTGGGCGTGGTCTGCGGTTTCGGCGCGGACAGCTACCGCTACGCCCTCGATGCCGCCCTGGCGCATCTACGGCCGGGATTGGGGATTGGGGATTAGGGATTCGCGAAAGCGGCTCCCCGATCTCATCCAATCCCGAATCTCGAATCCCCAATCCCGCACAACCGAGGCCCACCATGGACCTGCGCAAAATCAAGAAGCTGATCGACCTGCTCGAAGAATCCAACCTTGCCGAGATCGAGATCAAGGAAGGCGAGGAGTCGGTCCGCCTGGCCCGCACGCCGAAGGGCGTCGCCGTCGCGGCTGCGCCGGTGATGCACGCCGCGCCGGTCGCGCCGCAGCCGGTGATGCCGATGCACGGCCCCACCGAAGCCGCCAGCGGCGGCACGCCCAAGCCCGCCGCCGACCTGCCCGCCGGGCACATCGTGCGCGCGCCGATGGTCGGCACCTTCTACGCCTCGCCGTCGCCGGACAAGCCGGCGTTCGTCAGCATCGGCCAGGCGGTCAAGGCCGGCGACACGCTGGGGATCATCGAAGCGATGAAGATGTTCAACCCCATCGAAGCCGACGTCGCCGGCACCGTGCTCAAGATGATGGTCGAGAACGGCCAGCCGATCGAGTTCGACCAGCCGCTGTTCGTCATCGGGTAAGCGCGCCGGGCGCGGCCGGTGCTGCCGCCGCGCTCCCGCTTTCTTCGTCCCTGCTTTCGAGAACAGCCACATGCTCGACAAAGTTGTAATCGCCAACCGCGGTGAGATCGCGCTGCGCATCCTGCGCGCGTGCCACGCGCTGGGCATCCGTACGGTCGCGGTGCACTCCACCGTCGACCGCAATCTCAAACACGTCGCGATGGCCGACGAGTCGGTCTGCATCGGCCCGGCGCCGTCCACCGACAGCTACCTCAACATGGCGCAGATCATCGCCGCCGCCGAGGTCACCGACGCCCAGGCGATCCACCCGGGCTACGGCTTCCTGTCGGAGAACGCCGACTTCGCCGAGCGCGTGGAGCAGTCCGGCTTCATCTTCATCGGGCCCAAGGCCGACACGATCCGCCTGATGGGCGACAAGGTCGAAGCCATCCGCGCGATGAAGTCCGCCGGCGTGCCCTGCGTGCCCGGCAGCGGCGGTCCGCTCGGCGACGACGCGGCCACCAACGTCAAGATCGCGCGCGAGATCGGCTACCCGATCATCGTCAAGGCCGCCGGCGGTGGCGGCGGTCGCGGCATGCGCGTGGTGCACACCGAGGCGCACCTGGTCACCGCGATCCAGACCACCAAGTCCGAAGCCAAGGCCGCGTTCGGCAACGACATGGTCTACATGGAGAAGTTCCTGGAGAACCCGCGCCACGTGGAAATCCAGGTCCTCGCCGACGGCCAGGGCAACGCGATCCACCTGGGCGAGCGCGACTGCTCGATGCAGCGCCGCCACCAGAAGGTCGTCGAGGAAGCGCCGGCACCGGGCATCACGCCCGAGCAGCGCGCGGAAATCGGCAAGGTCTGCGTGGAAGCCTGCCTGCGCATCGGCTACCGCGGCGCGGGCACGTTCGAGTTCCTGTACGAGAACGGCCGCTTCTACTTCATCGAAATGAACACCCGCATCCAGGTGGAGCATCCGGTCACCGAGATGGTCACCGGCATCGACCTGGTGCGCGAGCAGCTCAACATCGCCGCCGGCCACAAGCTGTCGATCAAGCAGAGCGACATCGTGCTGGAAGGCCATGCGATCGAGTGCCGCATCAATGCCGAAGACCCGGACACGTTCATGCCGTTCCCCGGCCTGATCCAGCATTTCCACGCACCGGGCGGCCCGGGCGTGCGCGTGGACAGCCACATCTACGAAGGCTATCGCGTGCCGCCGAACTACGACTCGATGATCGGCAAGCTGATCGTGCACGGCCCCGATCGCGAAACCGCGATCGCACGCATGCGCGTGGCGCTCTCCGAGATGGTCGTGGACGGCATCAAGACCAACATCCCGCTGCAGCAGCGGATCATGTCCGACGCCGGCTTCCAGCAGGGCGGCATGAACATCCACTACCTCGAGAAACGCCTGAAGGAACAGAAGGAAAAGGCGCTCTCGATCGTGTGACCTGACAACCGCGGCCCAGGCCGCGGTTTCTTTTTCTGCGGCAGGACTTCCTGCAAGAATGCCTGCGTCCCCGCACCGGTTCGGAGCCCGCATGACCGCTCGACTGTTGATGACCCTCGCGATCGCCTTGGCGTCCTCGCAGGCCATCTGCGCACCCCGCTCCGGCAGCGACTGGCTGCAGGTCGAGACCGTCATCGACACCCACGACACCGTGTCGCACCTGTACCGCGAGCAGCTGCTCTCCTGGTACCGCACCAGCGGAACGATGGACCCGAAGGAACTGGAGGCGCTGCCGGACGCCGGCTATTTCGCCTTCCGCCCGGACCTGACCAGCTTCGCGATCGACCGCGGCGACGCCACGGGCCAATGGACCTTCGTCGCACCACAGCAGGGCCGGTGGCCCGACAGCGCGGTGCAGGTGATCGACCGTTCCGAAACGGACCGCTACCGCATCATCGCGCGCGTCCATTGCCCGGCCGCCAACGCCGCCTGCAAGGCCTTGCAGGCGCAAACCGCCGCGATGTCCCCGCCGGAGCCGTCCACCGACACCGAAAGCCCCGGCTATCTCGCCTGGCGCAAGCTCATCGAACACGAGGCCTGCACGCCCGCGCCGAAGGACATGGCGCCGCCGCGCTATCCGGCCTCGCTGGCGCGGCACGGCGAAGGCGGTCGCGTGGAACTGCGCCTGCTGGTCAATCCCTGCGGTGAAGTGCGCGCGGTGCGCCTGAGCGAATCCTCGGGCTATCCGCTGCTGGACCAGTCGGCGATCAATGTCGCCTGGGGCTGGCGCATCCAGTCCGAACGCCAACCGGAGGGCGCGCTGGTGCGTGTGCCGGTGGACTTCGTGCCGCCGCAGATGGACGGCGCCGCCACCGGACGGGTCGATCGGGCGGTGCGCTGAGGCCGCCTGCCTTCAGATCAGCGCGTCGCTTCCTGCGCCGAGGCATCGGCGGCGGCATCCTTGGCGACCGCGGCACCGCTGCGCTGCTGCGTCCCGGCGATGGGATGCACGCCCGAGCTCGACGACGGGCTGACGACCATGACGTACTCGCTGGAACCGTCGGGCCACACGACCTTGAAGGTGCTGCCCGGCGGCAGCGTCGAGAACGGCGCGCCGCTGCTCGCCCGATACACCGCGGCGACCTGCGCCGCCCCGGTGGTGCGCACGTCCTCCGACGAACGCACGGAGGTCACGGCGATTTGCGACAGATGGCGATACTCGTCACCCAACACGTCGATCATCACGCCCGCGGCGGCCACCGAATACGTGGCGAACAACAGCACCCAGAAATACCTGCCGGCCTTGGTTGGCAATGGAAGCTTCTTCATTTTGATTCCCTCTTCCCGCCCATGAGCGAGACAACCATGTCGTTGATGACGTCCACACCCTGGCGGGGGATGGCGGCGTCGAATACGAAGCGTTCGAAATCCTGCCCGGGCACGCGTGAACAGATGCCGCCGTTGGCGCAGTACGACGTCATCAGTGCGCTGTCGGACGAGCAGTCCAGGCCCTGCCGGCACGCGGCCAGTTGCCAGGCCAGTTCCGAGAACTGAGTGCCGGCGACCTGATCGGCCAGCTCGATCTTGCCGCTGGCGGCGACGCCCATCGCCGGCGACAGCGCCGAATACGCTTCCGGGTCGCCCGATTCCTTCACGCGCTCGACCAGATCGCGCTTGTATTCGGGCGTGTCCTTGAGCGGTTCGCCCGAAGCGAGCAGCGAAGCCTCCGCCGCGACGCTCCCGGCTTCCGCCGCTTCCACGCGCTTGAGCACGATCATGCGCGGCGTCAGCTCGTCCTGCGGCACGAAGCGCGCGCACCGCTGGCGGATGCGCTCGCGTGCGGCGACCATCGCCGCCGAACCGCGCATCTCCATCTCGCCGATCACGCGCGTGTCGCGCTCGAACGCCGCCGGTGCCGCGGCGAAGCCGGAGCAGTAGTCGTACACGCGGCTGATCATCCAGATCGCATCGGCGTCGCGTTCGCGCGCGGCCGGTTCCAGCGACTGCGCGTACGCGTACAGATCGCTCGCCGTGTCGAACTGCTCGCGCAGGGCCGAGCGTGCGGGCACCTGCACCGTGCGGCCGATGGTGTCCGGTCGCGGATGGTCGACCGACGCGCTCTCCCGATCGGGCAGCTCGGCGTTTACCGCCGTGGCGATGGCGACGCGTTCGACACTGCTCCGGTCACCGCTCTGCACCCACGCCGCCACCGACGCGATGCCGAGCACCACCAGCGTCGCCCCGGCGAGCATGCGCGTGCTCGGCCACGAAGGCGATCGTGCTTTCAGCCCGGTTTGAAGGGTGTTGGCCATGGCGGGGGGAGACGGCGTCGGGCCATTCTAAGGCCAAGCCGCCGCCGCAACCGGCAAGGTTTCGGGCTGAATGCGGGCAAGTGGCCCTGCCCTGTGACCGTGGACCCGCTTTACGCCGTCTGCCGCACGGCCCACCATGGCCGCCCGTCGTCGCCTTCCGACCGCCATGCCGTTCCTCGAACTCACCCTGCCCTGCACCGAAGTCCAGCAGCCGCGCTACGAGCGCGCGCTGGAAAGCGTCGGCGCGCTGGCCGTCACGCTCGCCGATGCGCATGCCGACGCGCCCGACGAACAGGCGATCTTCGAGCCCGGCGTCGGCGAACAGCCGCTGTGGAACGAGCTGGTGCTGACCGCGCTGTTCGAAGGCGGCACCTCGCAGGACCTGCTGCTGTACGCACTGAGCGCGGCCGACGAAGGCCTGGACTGGTCGCGCGCGGCCTTCCGCGAGGTCGAGGACCAGGACTGGGAACGGGCCTGGATGGATCAGTACGAGCCGCTCAAGTTCGGCCGTCGCACCTGGATCGTGCCGTGGAACCACGACCTGCCCGAAGGCGCCGACGCGGCCGACGCGGCCGTGGTTCGCCTCGACCCCGGCCTGGCCTTCGGCTCCGGCACGCATCCCACCACGGCGCTGTGCCTGGAATGGCTCGACACGCTGGCCGACGAAGGCGCGCTGCACGGTCAGCGCGTGCTCGATTTCGGCTGCGGCTCGGGCATCCTTGCGCTGGCCGCGCTGAAGCTCGGCGCCGCGCAGGCGATCGGCGTGGACAACGACCCGCAGGCGTTGATCGCCACCGCCGACAACGCACAGCGCAACGGCGTGGACGATCGCCTGCTGGCCTACGCGCCGGACGACGAACCCGCGCAGACGTACCCGGTCGTGGTCGCCAACATCCTGGCCTCGGCGCTGGTGGCGCTGGCCGACACGCTCACCGCGCGCGTCGCGCCGGGCGGGCGCATCGCGATGTCGGGCATCCTCGCCGGCCAGGAAGACGAGGTCATCGAGCGCTACGCCGCCGGCTTCGAACAGCTGCATGCGCAACGCCAGGAAGACTGGATGCGCGTCACAGGCGTGCGCCGCCGATGACAACGCCGCGGGCCGGCATGTTTGAATAGCCGCCATGTTCGTCCCGTGCCCGCACTGCGGTTTCCTGGTTGCGCTCATCGTCCGCCCGGACGGTGCGCCGCAGCGTTGCCCGCGTTGCGAGCAACTCGTGGAACCCATCGGCACGGACACGACGCCCGTGGAAGAACCCGTCGACGCACCGGCCGACGAACCCGTGCACGAAACGGCGGACGCATCGCCCGAAGCGTCGCCGACCGTTACGCCTGAAACGAGTGCGACCGACGAAGTCGCAACCACCGCCGAGGCGACGGACGACGCCACCGACAGCGAACCGACATCGGACGCGCTTCCCAGTTACGAGGACGCCATCGCCGCGGTGACGGTGGGCACGCCCGCGCGTCGGAGCAAACGCGCCGCACGTCCGCGTCGCAAAGGCGCGCCGAGTTTCGCCCGCCACTCCGCACCGACCGCACCGGCACGCGTGCATTGGGGCTGGTATGCCGGCATCGCCGGACTGACGCTGCTGCTCGCATTGCAGTTGCTGCTGGCGCAGCGTTTCGAACTCGCCGCCGATCCGCGCTGGCGACCGCTGGTCGCCGGCGCATGCAGCGTGCTGCGCTGCGAAGTGCCGGCGTGGCACGAACCGGCCGCGTTCACCATGCTCCAGCGCAGCGTGCGACCCAAGGCGGGCGCGGCAGGCGTGCTTGCCGTCGAGGCCAGCTTCCGCAACGACGCGCAATGGCCGCAGCCCTGGCCGACGTTGCTGCTGAGTCTGTCCGACGTGGACGGCCGGCCGGTCGGCGTGCGTGCGTTCACCCCCAACGAGTACCGCCGGACGCACAGCGCCGCGGACCGCCTCCTGCCCGGGCAGAGCGCGACCGTGACAATGGATGTCGTGGAACCGGCGCCACGCATCGTGGCGTTCACCTTCGATTTCCGCTGAGCCCTCGCGATTCATTGGCGCCTGCGACAGGCCCACGATAGACTCGCCCTCCCGCCGACCCCGCACCGGGGTGAGGTCGCGCGAAGGACTGGGGATCACGTTGAACGCTGCCACCGACCGAACCGACACCGCACGCCCCGCTCCACGCGTGCCGCTGCGCGACCATGTCGCCACGTCGATCCGCCGCTACCTGGGCGACCTGGACGGCAGCGACACCGAGAACCTCTACGAGATCGCGCTGCGCGAGCTGGAGATCCCGCTGTTCGTGGAAGTGCTGCAGCACTGCGACGGCAACCAGAGCCGCGCCGCGTCGATGCTCGGCATCCACCGCGCGACGCTGCGCAAGAAGCTGCGCGAGTACGGGCTGGACTGATTTTTCCTGCTGTCATCCCCGCGAAGGCGGGGATCCAGGCTTGCGTGCGTCACGCCTTTCGAAGGCCGGAATCGAACCGGACAGTTGGATTCCCGCCTTCGCGGGAATGACGGCTGAAACTCCGTGCGACGGAAGGCCCGCAACGCGCGGGGCCGTATAATTCCCAGCTCCCCGCCGCCGTCCCCGCACACCCATGACCTCCGAACTCCTGTCCGGCCCGCCGGTCGTCGTCCGCCGCGCCCTGCTGTCCGTATCCGACAAGACCGGCCTGATCGCGCTCGCCCAGGCGCTGCACGCGCACAACGTCGAACTGCTCTCCACCGGCGGCACCGCCAAGGCCATCCGCGACGCCGGCCTGCCGGTGAAGGACGTCAGCGACGTCACCGGCTTCCCCGAGATGATGGACGGCCGCGTCAAGACGCTGCACCCGCTCGTGCACGGCGGCCTGCTCGGCCGCGCCGGGCTGGATGACGCGGTGATGGCGCAGCACGGCATCGGCGCGATCGACCTGCTGGTGCTGAACCTGTATCCGTTCGAGAAGGTTTCGGCCAACCCCGACAGCTCGCTGGACGACATCGTCGAGAACATCGACATCGGCGGTCCGGCGATGCTGCGTTCGGCGGCGAAGAACTTCGCGCGCGTGGCCGTGGCCACCGATCCGGCGCAGTACGAAAGCATCCTGGACGAACTCAAGCACAACCACGGTGCGCTGTCGGGCACGACGCGTTTCGCACTGTCGGTGGCCGCGTTCAACCGCGTCGCGCAGTACGACGCGTGCATCAGCGACTACCTGTCCTCGATCAACGTCGACGACGGCCAGCGCGCGCGCTTCCCCGCGCAGCAGAACAGCAACTTCGTGAAGGTGATGGACCTGCGCTACGGCGAGAACCCGCACCAGCAGGGTGCGTTCTACCGCGACCTGTGGCCGGTGCCGGGCACGCTGGCTACGTTCACGCAGTTGCAGGGCAAGGAACTGAGCTTCAACAACCTCGCCGACGCCGACGCCGCGTGGGAATGCGTGCGCCAGTTCGAGCGCCCGGCCTGCGTGATCGTCAAGCACGCCAATCCCTGCGGCGTGGCCGAAGGCGTGGCCTGCGGCGATGCGTATGAGCTGGCCTACGCCACCGACCCCACCTCCGCCTTCGGCGGCATCATCGCGTTCAACAAGACGCTGGACGCCGCCACCGCCAAGGCCATCCTCGACCGCCAGTTCGTCGAAGTGCTGATCGCACCGGACTACGAGGAAGGCGCGCTCGACTACGCGAAGAAGAAAGCCAACGTGCGCGTGCTGCGCATTCCGCATGGTGAAGGCCGCAACAACGTGGACATCAAGCGCGTCGGCTCGGGCCTGCTGATGCAGACCAGCGACATCCGCGAAGTCACGCGCGAGGAACTCAAGGTCGTGACGAAGATCGCGCCGACGAAGGAGCAGATGGACGATCTGCTGTTCGCCTGGCGCGTGGCGAAGTTCGTGAAGTCCAACGCGATCGTCTACGCGAAGGACCATCGCACCATCGGCGTCGGCGCGGGCCAGATGAGCCGTGTGTACTCGGCGCGCATCGCCGGCATCAAGGCGACCGACGCGGGCTTGGTGGTGCCGGGCTCGGTGATGGCGTCCGACGCCTTCTTCCCGTTCCGCGACGGCATCGACGCCGCGGCCGAAGCGGGCATCAAGGCCGTGATCCAGCCGGGCGGCTCGATGCGCGACAGCGAAGTCATCGCCGCCGCAGACGAACACGGCCTGGCGATGGTGTTCACGGGCGTGCGTCACTTCCGCCACTGATCCGCCGGGAATCGGGAATCGGGAATCGGGAAAGCGTTTCCGAAGCCGTCATCCCGGCGAAGGCCGGGACCCAGGCCGACAGCCTCGCAGCCCCATGCCGTCATCCCCGCGAAGGCGGGGATCCAACTGTCCACACCCTCACGTCCTCCGGAGCGCGTGATGCGTTACGTCCTTGGATTCCCGCCTACGCGGGAATGACGGCATGAGCATAGCCCGCGCTCATGAGGGCCTCGACGCCCCCGCCGACACCGCCATAACCGCCCCCCGCGCAAACTCCGCCCACACGCCCGGAGGCCTTATGTGGATCCGCACCGAAACCCAGGACGACCACGCCGCCATCCGCGACCTCCTGGGCACCGCCTTCGCCGAAGTCCCCGGCAACGGCCGCGTCGAGCAGCGCATCGTCGACACCCTGCGCGAGGACGGCGAACTGAGCCTGTGCCTGGTGGCCGACATCGACGGTCGCCTCGCCGGCGTCGCGGTGTTCTCGCCGGTGGCGATCGAAGGCGCGAAGTCCTGGTACGGCCTGGGCCCCGTCGCCGTCGCGCCGCGCGACCAGGGCCACGGCGTCGGCACCGCGCTGATCCGCGCCGGCCTGGCCGAACTGGCCGAACAGGGCGCCGCCGGCTGCGTCGTGCTGGGCGAACCCGCGTACTACGCCCGCTTCGGCTTCCTCAACGACGGCGAACTGCACTACGCCGACGCCCCGCCGCAGTACTTCCAGTCCCTCGCCTTCGGCGACGCGACGGCGAAGGGCGCCGTGCGCTACCACCGCTCGTTCTCCGACGCCTGAGCGACACGGATGAACGCGCGCGAGGCCGATACCGCCGCGCGGACGCGTTCAACCCCATGAAAGACGACGCGCCCGGACGCGAAAGTCGCGGCATCGCGGCTGCTTCCGTAAAATCCGCGGTCCCACGTCGCGACACGCAGGAGCGCACATGAAAGTCCTCGTCATCGGTTCCGGCGGTCGCGAGCACGCCCTGGCCTGGAAACTGGCGCAATCACCGCGCGTGAGCGAGGTGCTGGTCGCGCCGGGCAACGCCGGCACCGCGACCGAAGCCGGTTGCCGCAACGTGGACGTGTCCGCCTCCGACATCGACGGCCTGATCGCGCTGGTGGAACGCGAAGGCGTCAGCGTCACCGTCGTCGGCCCGGAAGTCCCGCTGGTCAACGGCGTCGTCGACCGCTTCCGCGAGAAGCAGCACCGCATCTTCGGCCCCACCCAGGCCGCCGCGCAGTTGGAAGGCAGCAAGGCCTACGCGAAGAACTTCCTCGCGCGCCACGGCATTCCCACCGCGCACTACGCCGTGTTCACCGAAGTCGATGCCGCCATCGACTACGTGCAGGAAAAGGGCGCCCCCATCGTCATCAAGGCCGACGGCCTGGCCGCGGGCAAGGGCGTGATCGTCGCGATGACGCTGGCCGAAGCCGAAGCGGCCATCACCGACATGCTCGCCGACTACGCCTTCGGCGCCGCCGGCGCGCGCGTGGTGATCGAAGAGTTCCTGGAAGGCGAGGAAGCCAGCTTCATCTCCATGGTGGACGGCAGGACCGCATTGCCGATGGCGACCAGCCAGGACCACAAGCGCGTGGGCGACCGCGACACCGGCCCCAACACCGGCGGCATGGGCGCGTATTCGCCCGCGCCGGTGGTCACGCCGGACGTGCACGCGCGCATCATGCGCGAAGTGGTCGAACCCACCGTGCGCGGCATGATCGCCGACGGCATTCCCTTCACCGGTTTCCTCTACGCCGGTTTGATGATCGACAAGAGCGGCGCGCCGAAGGTCATCGAATACAACGTGCGCTTCGGCGACCCGGAAACGCAGCCGGTGATGCTGCGCCTGCGTTCGGACCTGCTGGAACTGGTGGAAGCGGCCATCGACGAGCGCCTGGACAAGGTGAGCGCGCAGTGGGATTCGCGCCCGTCGCTGGGCGTGGTGATGGCCGCCGAGGGTTACCCCGGCACGCCGCGCGCCGGTGACGTCATCAACAGCTGGGACGCGCCCGAAGTGGACGACGTGAAGGTCTTCCACGCCGGCACGAAGGTGGAAGGCGAACACGTCGTCACCTCCGGCGGCCGCGTGCTGTGCGTGTGCGCCCTGGGCGACAGCGTCGCCGACGCGCAGCACAAGGCGTACGAAGCCGTCGCCGGCATCAGCTGGCACGGCGAGTTCCACCGCCACGACATCGGCTGGCGCGCGATCGAGCGCGAGCGGACTGAAGAGCCCGCATAAGCGCGAGTTTCAAGTCCCTGTGTTTTGAGCCCCTCTCCCGCCCGCGGGAGAGGGGTTGGGGTGAGGGCTCAACGAAGCCAATCCGGCGCCCCCCCTCATCCGAACAGCACTCGTGTCTTTGTAGCCCGGGTAAGCGAAGCGCACCCGGGATCGAACGGTGACACCCCCGGGTGCGCTTCGCTTACCCGGGCTACTACGACGCGCCTTACGCCGTCCCCTCCTCCGGCGCCGGCGTCAATTCCACCGCCACCGCCTCCAGATCCGCGATTGCGGTTTCGACCGCATCGTAGAACTGCGACTGCTTGGTCATCAGATCCTCGATCACCGACGCCTTCTTCAACTTCGACAACTCACCGTCGAACATCAGCCACTGCGTCGTCAGCAGCTCCACGTTGTTCTTCGAGTAATGCCGCATTTCCTTGAGCTGCAACACCGTGTCGTTGACATGCTCCAGCGGCGACTTGGTATCGGCCGTCATGGCGACCTCCTTCCGGACGTGTACCGGCAGCCTACGAAGCCGAAGCTGGCTCGCAGGTGAAATCGCGGCGTTTGCGTGGAGACGGCGTGAAAGAAACGTGCGCACACGACGTAGCCCGGGTAAGCGAAGCGCACCCGGGACGCCCTCCACGTTGAACCCCGGGTGCGCTCCGCTTACCCGGGCTACTGGCTGCCCGATTCGTCGCCGCGCTTGCGTTGGACTGCATGCCCCCCTTCCTCGGAGATGACGCCATGAGCAAGCCCACCGTCGTGCTGGTCCACGGATTCTGGGGCGGCGCCGCGCACTGGTCGAAGGTGATCGTCGCCTTGTCGCGCTTGGGCTACACCGACATCCGCGCCGTCGAAAACCCGCTGACCTCGCTCGCCGACGATGCCGAACGCACGCGCAAGATGGTCGCGCAGGTGACCGGCCCCGTCGTCCTCGTCGGTCATTCCTACGGCGGCGCGGTGATCACGCAGATGGGCCACCAACCCAACATCAAAGCACTGGTCTACATCGCCGCCTTCGCCCCCGACGCCGGCGAAAGCCCCGGCGGCATCACGCAACAGCAACCGCCCGCCGCGGTGGCCAACATCGCCCCCGACAGTGACGGCTACCTGTGGATCGTCCCGTCCAAGTTCCACGAAGGCTTCTGCCAGGACCTCAGCGCCGACGAAGCATTGGTGATGGCGGTGACGCAGAAGGCGCCGGTGGGCGGCACATTCGGCGACACCATCACCGCGCCCGCATGGAAGGACAAACCCTGCTGGTACCAGATCTCCACGCAGGACCACATGATCCACCCCGACAACCAGAAGCGCATGTCGGCCCGCATGAATGCCAAGAAGGTGATCACGCTGGACGCGAGTCACGCATCGCTGGCCTCGCAAGCGGACGCAGTGGCGGCGTTGATCGACGAAGCGGCGAAGGCCACCGCGTCCTGATCACCACTCCGCGCAGATCGCCTTAAAGCTCCTCTCCCGCTCGCGGGAGAGGGGTTGGGGTGAGGGCCAACGAAGCGACAAGGCCGCCCTACCTACCCGCACGGCGCTGCGAGCCTACAGCCCCGGCACAACCATCTAAGTATTTGCATATTTATCTAAATACCTATATGGTCCGCCCGTGAAGACCCTGTACTGGCTAGGCAGCACTCTCGACGATCTGAAACGCTTCCCCGAGGACGCCCGCCGCGAAGCCGGTATGACCTGCGACGCATCCAATCGGGGCTCGATCCGCGCAACTGGAAACCGATGAAGACCGTAGGCGCCGGCGTCCGCGAAATCCGGATCGCAGATTCCTCGGGCGCTTTTCGGGTGTTCTACGTCATCGAGCGACTCGACGCGGTCTATGTTCTGCACGCCTTCCAGAAGAAGTCACAGAAGACGGAACAGAAGGACATCGACAAGGGCAAGGCCCGATATCAACTCATCGAATGAAGGAGGCAACCATGGCCACCAAGCATCCCAAGAAGGGTCCCCACATCGTCGCCTCCAGCGGAAACGTCTTCGCCGATCTGGGTTTCGACAGCGCCGAAGCGCAGGTGCTCGCCATGCGCGCCGATCTGATGATCGAGCTGGAGAAGCAGCTCAAGGCCCAAGGGCTGACGCAAACCGCCGCTGCAAAGATTCTGGGCGTGAGCCAGTCGCGTGTGTCCGATCTGGTTCGCGGAAAGGCCGAGAACTTCAGCCTGGACATGCTAGTGACCTTCGCCGCCCGGATCGGCAAGCCTGCGCGGATCGTGCTGTCGCCGTGATGTGCGCAACCGCACAAAGACCGCCGCCCTCCTAACGTCGTCCCCGCGAAGGCGGGGAACCCCGTCAAATCCAAGATTCTGTCGCAGGATATGGGCTACGAAGAATATGCTCGAATCAAGCGCGCGCAACTTCAAGGAAGAGCAGCAAAAGTTTGCGAGCGGGAGAAGACCGCATTCCTCTACGACGAGAGAACAGGGAAGCCCTTAAGGCCAGGCAAGGCAACCGCGCTTACTAAAGAACATTGCAATGTCGTTGAGATATTTCCACAGGCCAGTGTTCCATAGCGGGCCGACGCTTGATTTCAATCCGCATTGGTTCGGCACGCTGAGAAACATCAACAATGGCGAAAGAAAGCTACTAGTCCATATACGCCATCCAACCACCGCCATCCGTTGGCTAATGACTGACAGGCGCCGCGCCGCATTGCCAGCATGCTTGGCCGCGATCGTAGCCGCTTGCATCTCCTGACTCTCGTTCGCAAAGCCCCCAACACTTTCTACACGCGTCACAATCGCCGCGTACGGAGACATCCGCGTTGGCATGACACAACGGGATGCGCAACGGGCGCTAGATGGAGAGCTGTCGAATCTGTACGAGGATGTTTATGGGGAAGATTGTCGGCACCTAGGATCGCAAAGAAGGGCACCGGGCGTGTCCTATACCACGCTCTCCGGATCCGCCAGCTTTCGCTGGATTGAGGAGGCCGCGGTGACGGTGGGGCTGCCCTTCCCGTGCGGAAGTGCCCGGAGGCTGCGGGCCTGGGTCCCGGCCTTCGCCGGGATGGCGGTGGAAGGTGAGGACGACGGTGGAAGGTCGGGATGACGGGAGGGATTCAACGCCACCGGCATTTGCTAGTCTCCCGCGAGTCAGTCAGACCCCCGTGAGTGCATGGCACACAGTCAGTTCGACCTGCTCAAGCAGCGCCGCTTTCTGCCGTTCTTCGTGACCCAGTGCCTGGGGGCGTTCAACGACAACGTGTATCGGCAGGCGATCATCGGCCTGCTGTTCTGGCTGGGCGTCACCGCGGAGGAGCGCACGCTCTACACCAACCTCGCGCCGGCGTTGTTCATCCTGCCGTACTTCCTGTTCTCGGCCACGGCGGGGCAGATCGCGGAGAAGCTGGAGAAGTCCAAGCTCATCCGCATCACCACCACGATGGAAATCGTGATCATGTCGCTGGCGGCGATCGGCTTCGTCACGCAGAGCATGGTGGTGCTGCTGGTCGCGCTGTTCTGCACGGGGGTGCAGTCCACGCTGTTCGGGCCGGTGAAGTATTCGATCCTGCCCTCGGTGCTAAAGCCGGAGGAACTAACCGGCGGCAACGGGCTGGTGGAGATGGGCACGTCCATCTCGATCCTGGTGGGCATGATCTTCGGCGGGCTCATCTTCGTGGTCGCCGGCGCGCACGGGCCGGTGGTGGCGGCCACGGCGATCATCGCGCTGGCGGTGACGGGCAACCTCATCAGCCGCTTCATTCCGCGCGCCGATGCGGGCGCGCCGGAGCTGAAGATCAACTGGAATCCGATTCCCGAATCGCTCGCCGTGTTGCGCCTGGCGAAGCGGCAGGTGGCGGTGCGCAATTCGGTGCTGGGCGTGTCGTGGTTCTGGTTCATCGGCACGGTGCTGACCTCGCAGCTGCCCACCTACGCGCAGGTGAACCTGGGCGGCAGCAACACGCTGTACATCTTCGCGCTGGCGCTGTTCTCCATCGGCACCGGCGTGGGCTCGATGCTGTGCGAGAAGCTCTCGGCGCGCACGGTGGAGATCGGCCTGGTGCCGCTGGGTGCGTTCGGCATGAGCGCCTTCATGATCGACCTGTACTTCGCGCGCAGCGGTGCGGCGACGGCGACGAACCTGTCGGTGGCGACGTTCCTGCAGCAGCCGGGCTGCTGGCGCATCGCGCTGGACCTCACCGGCATCGGCCTGTTCGCGGGCTTTTTCGTGGTGCCGCTGTTCGCGCTGATCCAGAGCCGCACGCCGCGCAACGAGATCTCGCGCGTGATCGCGGGGATGAACATCCAGAACGCCGGCTTCATCGTGCTGGCGGCGGTGCTGGGCATCGTGGTGCAGCGCTTTCTGGGGTGGTCGATTCCGCAGGTGTTCCTGGCGCTGGCCATCGCCAACGTGATCGTGGCGATCTACATCTTCACGCTGGTGCCCGAGTTCATGATGCGGTTCCTGAGCTGGGTGCTGGTGCGCACGCTGTACCGGCTGCGCCTGCACGGCATCGAGAAGCACGTGCCCGATGAGGGCGCGGCGCTGATCGTGTGCAACCACGTGAGCTACATGGACGCGTTGATCCTGGCGGCGAGCATTCCGCGGCCGGTGCGCTTCGTCATGTACTACAAGATCTTCAACATCCCGGTGATGAGCTGGATCTTCCGCACCGCGGGTGCGATTCCCATCGCGGGGGCGAAGGAGGATCCGGAGCTGATGCGTCGTGCATTCGAGCAGATCGACGCGGCGCTGGCCGAGGGCGAGCTGGTCGGCATCTTCCCGGAAGGTGCGTTGACGAAGGACGGGGAGATCGCGCCGTTCAAGTCGGGCGTGGAGCACGTTCTGCAGCGCGCGAGAGCGAACGGCCATCCGGTGCCGGTGGTGCCGATGGCGTTGCGCAACATGTGGACGAGCATGTGGAGCCGGCGCGACGACCGCATGGGCCGCATGCGCGTGCCGCGTCGCTTCCGCGCGCCGGTGGAGGTGGTGGCCGATGCGCCCGTCGATGGCGCGGGTGTGGACGCTGCGATGCTGGAAACCCGGGTGAGGCAATTGCGCGGGGACGCCCCCTGATCCTGCGATGACGGCCTGCATGGCGCGCTGCTAGGATCGACCGTGCCGCTGTTCCGGCGGCACACTCCGAAGGACCGCCATGAACGTGCCGCCACCCGTCCCGCCGTCGCCTTCGTTGGCGCCGCGTGTTCCGAACTACCTGATCTGGGCGATCCTCATCACGATCGCCTCCGTTCTGTTCTGCTGCATCATCGGCACCATTCCGGGCATCGTCGCGATCGTGTTCGCGGCGCAGGTCAACAGCAAGCTGGCCGCGGGCGATGAGGCCGGCGCATGGGTGGCCTCGGGCCGCGCCAAGCTGTGGTGCTGGATCACCACGGGCCTGACCATCCTCGGCCTGTGCTGGACGATCTACTTCTTCACGTCCGGCGGCATGTCGCAGTACCAGCAGATGCTGCAGGAACTGGAACAGGCGCAGCGCGTGCAGTCGTGAGCGTCGCGCCCGCCTTCGCATCGCGCTTGCTGACCCCGCGCACCGTCGTGGCCGCGGCCACGGCGGTGTCGGCGTTGGGCGGTGTGGCGGTGCTGCGGGCGCTGGATCCGAACGCGGGCGGTTTGTGGCCGTGCGCGTTCCATGCCATCACGGGGCTGCACTGCCCCGGCTGCGGGCTCACGCGTGCGTTGCATGCGTTGGTGCATGGCGACATCGCGCGCGCATGGGCGATGAATCCGCTGGCGATGATCGCGCTGCCGTTGCTGGCGATGATGCTGGCGCAGTGGTGGGTTTCGCGGCCGCTGATGCCGGCGTGGTTGAGCCGGCGCGCGCATGACGGGCGGTGGTGGATCGCGACGCTGGTGGTGTTCGGCGTGCTGCGCAATCTGCCTTATGCGCCGTTCGCGTGGATGGCGCCGGGCTGACATTCGCGTAGCCCGGGTAAGCGAAGTGCACCCGGGTGGCAGTAGCGATCGGTTCCCCGGGTGCGCTTCGCTTACCCGGGCTACGCAGGGCGGCGTTCCGCCGTCAGGCCACCCAGCCGGCGATGACGAACAACGCCAGCACCGCCAGCCACACCAGCAGGCTGCGCCAGACCAGGCTCATGGCGTCGCGCAGTTCCGGTACTTCGCCGGTCAGCACGGGCGCGGGAATCGGCGGCGGCGCCAGGCCGGCTTCGCCGGCATCGGCGCCGAGGTTGTCGTCGGCGTAGTCGGCGGCCTCGTCGGCCAGTTCGCAGGTCACGCTGGCGCGCGCCACGGCGCCGAGGAACGGACGGCGCACATCGAACGACGCGCCGCCGGCATCGCGCCATGCACCCAGCACGGTGTCGAAGTTGCCCACCAGCGCGAGCGCCAGCGTCATCAGCTGGGCGACGGGCCAATCGAGGATGGCGAAGAAGTAGCGTGCGCCTTCGTTCGTCTCGCCCGGCAATGCCGTGGATGCTTCGCCTTCCGCCGACTGCGCGACGAGGCGGTACAGCAGCGCGCCCGCGGGGCCGAGCAGGAGGAACCAGAACAGCACACCGAACCAGCGATGCTGTGCGTTGCGGAAGACGGCTTCCACCAGGCTGCCGCCGTCGAGCACGGCCGGCATGCCGCCTTCGGGCCACAGGCGTTGCGCGACGGCGCGGCGGGCGACGGGATCGGGTGCGTTGGCGACGGCCTCCACGTCGAGGTCCAGATCGCGCGGGCCCCATGCGTAGAAAAGCACGGCCACGCCGAAGATCAGGCTCGCCAGTCCGAACAGCGCATCGTGCAGGGCCAGCTGGAACAGCGAGACCAGCAGCAGCGGCGGCACGAGCGCGATGGCGAGGCCCCAGCGGCCGCGCCAGAAGCTGCCTTCGGGAAAGCGCGAATCCAGCCAGCGCAGCCAGTCGCGGTACCAGCCGAAGTGGCGCACCGACGACGCCAGCGTCGGGGCCATGTGCCCCAGCACCAGCGCGACAACGACGGCGATCAGAGTGGCGGACATTGCGCGGTCGGCTCCGGCTCGCGAGGGGCTGGGCCGATTCTAGCTTGGCGGTGACGGCGTGAAGGCGTTGGTGGGAGGTTGTGTCGGGTGGGTCTCGCTGGCGGCGGCACGGGGTCACGTGGCGGTGCTGCGCGGGTGCGGCGGGTCGGTGCGGGCGTGCCGTGCGTGAAACGCGGCGATGGCGGCGTCATGCGGCGGGTGATAGGGCAACAGCGGCGGCTCGACCCACCTCATCATGGGGAAGGTCGGGACCGGGTCCGCTGCGTTCGGGCACTCTGTCCAGGGTGAGCCACTTCACCGTCATTCCCGCGAAGGCGGGAATGACGGTGGGATGGCTTGCCGGAGAGGAGTGCCCGTGCGTTGCGGGGCCCCGTGCGTACGTTGCGGGGACGGGCCCCGGCCTTTGCCGGGAGGACGGATGGGGTGGCGTGCGTCCGCGCACCTCGATGCACACCTCGATGCACACCTCGATGCACACCTCGATGCACACCTCGATGCGCACGTCATCGCGCGGCCGCGCTTAGCCGCCCGGCCGCTCCGACGTCTGCTCCGCCAGCCACTGTTCGATCAGCCAGCGCGAGATCGAAATGCTCGGCGACAGCACCGGGCCTTCGCCGTCATCCTGCGTGCTGCCCCACTCTCCACGCGTGCGCGCACGACGCACTTCCTCGGCAGTGAACCAGCGCGCGTCTTCCAGTTCGTCGCCGACTTGCGGGTCATCGGCGTCGGCTTCTGCAGCGAAGCCGATCATCAGCGAACCGGGGAACGGCCACGGCTGCGAGGCCTGGTAACGGCATCGACGCACGCGCACGCCGGCTTCCTCGAGCACTTCGCGCGCAACGGTCTGCTCCAGCGATTCGCCCGGTTCCACGAAGCCGGCGATCACCGAATAGCGACGCGCCGGCCACGTGGCCTGGCGGCCCAGCAGCAGGCGGGTGCCGTCGCTGACGGCGACGATTACGGCCGGATCGGTGCGCGGGTAATGTTCGGTGCCGCACTTGGTGCACTTGCCCTGCCAGCCCGCACGCGACAGCGCGACTTCGCCGCCGCACACGCCGCAGAAGCGATGGCGGCTGCGCCAATGCTGCAGCGCGCGCGCCTGTGCGAACACGCTGGCGTCGAACGCGGGCCACAGTGCGGCGGCGCGACGCAGGTCGACACGGTTCGGCGCATCGAACGCCGTCAGCGCGCCTTCGAGCGCGAACCAGCCGCCGCCTTGCGCATCCAGGCCGAGGAACACCGCAGCGCCCACGCCGCCCGGGCCCTCACTGATTTCATCGCCCAACGGCGCGCGCAGGTTGCCGTCGTCGTCGGCGTAGGCGTTGCCCTTCTCGTCGAGAAGGACGACGCGGGCGCGGGGCCACAGCGCCTTGATCGCGTCCGGGTCGTCGCGCAGGCGATCGGCACGGTCGAGTGCACCGCGGCAAGCGGCGTCCGCGCCGGCCTCGACGAAGGCGAAGGGTGCCGGGGTGTCGCTCACACCGCGAAGGACGAGCCGCAGCCGCAGGTGGTCTTCGCGTTCGGATTGCGGATCACGAACTGCGCGCCGTGCAGGCTTTCGGTGTAGTCGACTTCCGCGCCCATCAGGTACTGCAGGCTCAGCGGGTCGACCAGCAGGGTGACGCCGTCGGTCTGGATGGACAGGTCGTCCTCGCCCTGCTGTTCGTCGAACTCGAAGCCGTACTGGAAGCCGGAGCAGCCGCCGCCCTGGATGTAGACCCGCAACTTGAGGGCGTCGTTGCCCTCCTCCGCGATCAGCTCGCGCACCTTGTGGGCGGCGGCGACGGAGAACTGCAGGGGGCGGTCGAGGGACTGGTAGTCCGGCGCGGCGTCGATAGTGGGCAGTTCCATGCCAAAAAGGATGGGGCGCGCGGGCGCGTTGTTCAAGCCGCGCGACGGGTTGCTGCGTCCTGCGGACGCCGCGAGGGGCTGCTCAGGGGGACGCGGTGGCGGGCGCGACGTCGCGCGTGGCGTCGGCCCAGGTGAAGGATTGCTCGATCGCCGCGCCCGAGCGCGGCACCAGCCGCACGGCCACGCGCACCGGGGAGAAGTCCGGCGGCAGGAAGACGTCGCCTTCGACCTGCTGGAAATACTTGAACGAGTACGCGACGCCCGGGGCGTTGGGCTGCTGGCGCAGGAGCGGCCAGGAGAGCTTTTCCAGCTTGCCGGCGCGGGTGCCTTCGATCGACAGCGTGAGCTGGCCGGAGCTGACGGCGCCGCGGTTGAGGTTCTGGGTCAGCGTGCCGGTGAAGTGCCAGGCGGTGTCGTTCTGCGGCTGCAGGCGCAGCGAGTGCACGGCCAGGCCGCGGCGCTGCGCGGTGCTGCCGACCAGGCGTTCGTAAAAGGCGACGTCGGCGCGCAGGCCGGCGACTTCCTCGTCGCGTTCGGCCAAGGTGCTTTGCAGGTCGCGGTTGGCGTCGCGGCTGATCTGGTCGGAGCGACTGAGCGTTGCCACGCGCTGCTGCAGCTGTTCGATCTGGCGCTGCTGGCCGCGGCTTTCGCGCTGGCTGTCTTCCAGCTTCGCAGCGGGGCTGTCCGGGGCCGGCGCGAACACGCGCCACGCGCCCCACAGGCCGAACAGCATCGACACCGCGACCAGAGCGAGCATCAGCGGCCCACGCCGTCCGATCAGCCCGTCGCGCACCGACGACGGTGCGGCGACGGCCTCGACCGGGTGGCCGGGGGCCTCTCCCATGGACGCCGGGATGGGCGCGGACTGCTCGGGGTCGCTCGGGGTCATGCCGGTCGCCGTGGGAAGCCGGCGCCCAGCCTACCGCGTGCGGGGGGAACGGTCAGCGCAGAGCGGCGGCCGCGTCCAGATGCGCTTCAGACAGGGAGTGGGCCTCGTGGGCGCCGGCGTGGATCAGGCGGCCCGTGAGGACCGAACCGGCCAGCATCTCGACCACCTGGTAATGCACGTTGCCCTGCACCCGGGCCTTGGCGGCCAATTCCACGCGCTCGCTGGCGTAGACATTGCCGTCGAGGCGTCCGTTGAGGATGACCACCGGCGCGCGCACCTCGCCTTCGATGCTGCCCTGCTCGGCCAGGGTGAGGGTCGCGCGCTGCCCTTCCTCGGCGATGACCTTGCCGACGATGCGTCCTTCCACGTACAGGCCGCCGCTGAAGACCAGGTCGCCGTGGATGACAACCTGCGCGCCGATGAGGGTGTCGACCTGGCCGTCGATCTGGGCGGGTTTGCTCTTGAACATCGGGGTACTTCCGGTTGCGCCGCCGGGCGTTCCGGCGGATGGGATTTCAACGATTAAGTGGCGGTACCGCTCTGCCAGCCCAGCGTCTGCTCGATGGCGACGTCGCCGCCGTCCAGCGAGACGCGGACGCGCTGCGGAGTGAAGCCGGCCGGCAGCATGACGCTGCCGCCCAGCTGCTGGAAGTAGCGGAAGGAATAATCCTGTGCCGGGACGCCTGCGCGCTGGTGCAGCTCGTCCCAGCTCACGATGGCGAGCTTGCCGTTGCGCACGCCTTCCACGGTGAAGCGCAGGCGGCCGCGGCTGATGGCGCCCTTGTTGAGGCTCTGGGTCAGCACGATCTGGTACCGCCAGGTGCCGCCGGTTTCGGCGTCGAAACGTGCCGAGTGCACGCTCAGCCCCTTGGGCTGTCCGGTCGCGCCGACCAGGCGCTCGTAGAAGGCGAGGTTGGCGCGCAGGTCGGAGATCTCCTCCTCCCTTTCCGCCAGTTCGCCCTGCACTTCCTTGTTGGCGGCGCGGCTGATCTGGTCGGAGCGGGCGAGCGTGGCCTCGCGCTGTGCCAGCTGTTCGGCCTGGGCGCGCCAGCGGTGGAGTTCGTCGTTGGCCGCGTCGAGCTCGGCGGTGACCGCCGGAAGCCTGGGCGCGGCATGGCGCTCGGCGCCGATCCACACGCCCACCAGCGAGGCGATCCAGACCACCGCGAGCACGGCGATGATCAGCGGCCGGCGGTCCGGACGCTGCTGGACGATCGTGAAGCGCGGTGGCGGCGCCCTGCGCGGCGGCTTGTTCATACGCTTGTTTCCGGCGATGCGGTCGCCGGTTTCCCCAGCCCCTATACTTCGATGGACAGTCTAGCGAGGGAGCGACATGTCGGATGCGCACCTGTTCGCAATTGGGGTAGTCCTGGCCTGGTTGGCGGGCATCCGGGTGTACCTGACCGTGTTCGGCGTGGGCCTGGCGGGCTACTTCGGCTGGCTGGACCTGCCGCAGGCGCTGCAGGTTACGGCGTCGCCGTGGGTCTTGGGTGTTTCGGGCGTCCTCGCCGCCGGCGAATTTTTCGCCGACAAGATCCCGGGCGTGGACTCCGGCTGGGACCTGCTGCACACGCTGCTTCGCATTCCGGCCGGCGCCTTCCTGGCCGCGGCCACGTTGTCGCCTGACGGGCACCTCGGCGCCGGCGCATTGGCGGCCGGCGCGGGCGTAGCGCTGACCAGCCATGTGCTCAAGTCCGGCTCGCGGGCGTTGCTCAACACCTCGCCCGAGCCGGTGAGCAACTGGACGGCATCCATCACCGAGGACGTCGCCACCGTCGGCGGGTTGGCGCTGGTGTTCGCGCATCCGTGGATCGCGCTGTCCATCGTCGTGCTGATCAGCGTGACACTGGCGCTGCTGCTGTGGTGGGTCTGGCGGATGCTGTTCCGGCGCGCGCCACGGCCCGGACCGGTCTGAAACGAGCATTGCACCGACACGAGAACGCCGCCGGAAACGGCGGCGTTTTATTACTTCATCGCACGCGCGGGAATGAAGCCGCGGGCGTGCTTACTCCTCGATCTTGGTCAGCAGGTAGTTCTGCTCGCCCAGGCGCTCGATCAGCGACAGCTGGGTCTCGATCCAGTCGATGTGTTCTTCCTCGGAATCGAGGATGTCGGCGAACAGCTTGCGACTGACGTAGTCGTTCACCGATTCGCAGTACTTGATGGCCTCGCGCAGCACCGGCAGGCCTTCAAGCTCCAGAGCGAGATCGCAGGCGAGCAGCTCGCGCGGATTCTCGCCGATGCGCAGCTTGCCCAGCGCCTGGAAGTTCGGAAGGCCTTCGAGGAAGAGGATGCGCTCCGACAGCTTGTCGGCGTGCTTCATCTCGTCGATGGATTCCTTGTACTCGTGCTCGGCGAGTTCCTTCAGGCCCCAGTTCTTCAGCATCTTGGCGTGCAGGAAGTACTGGTTGATGGCGGTCAGCTCGTTGTAGAGCGCCTTGTTGAGGAATTCGATGACCTTGGCGTCGCCCTTCATGGCCGGCCTCCGTAAACGTGGGATGGCGGCACTCTAGCCCGTTCAGGCGGACGATGACGGAACGCGAATCGGGTGCGCTCGCGTCCGAGAATCAGTCTCGATTGGGAAAGAAGCTCAGGCGGCTTCCTGCAGCACCGCGAAGGGCAGCTCGCGCACGGCGTGATGGGCGTCGAGCAGCGAGGAGGCCATGTCGAGGCAGCTGCCGCAATTGGCGCCAGCGCCGGTGCGCATGGTCAGTTCGGTCACGCTGCGGCAGCCCGCGTCGGCGGCGGCGCGGATGTCGTGATCGGTGACCCCATTGCAGATGCAGACGTACACGGCGGCGGTATCGGACAAAGCAGCCGGATCGGCTGCAGGGCCATTTCGCCATGAATGAGAATGATTGTCAATTAACCGGATCCTGACCGCGCACCGGCTTGGCATCGCGCCAGCGCGGCCGCCGGATGCGGCCTGAACGGTCCTGGCCGCGGAACTCCGGACCGGGCGTCGGCACCGCCTGCACCCCCGCCACCTGCCGCGCGGCCGGCGCCAGATGGCGCAGCGCCCGATCGTAGACGCCCCGTTTGAAGATCACGACGTGTTCCACCGGGTACCAGAAGTCCACCCACCGCCAGTGGTCGAATTCAGGTTTGTCGGTGAGGTCCAGGCGCAGGTCGGACTCCTGGCCGGTCAGGCGCAACAAGAACCAGACCTGCTTCTGCCCGATGCACACCAGCCGGTCATTCCGGCGGATCGCCCGCTGCGGCAGGCGGTATCGCAGCCAGCCCGGGGTCGCGCCGAGGACCTCGACATGCTCGGGCAGCAGGCCGGTTTCCTCGCGAAGCTCGCGATACATGGCCTCCAGCGGCGTCTCGTCGCTGTTCATCCCGCCCTGCGGGAACTGCCAGCCATCCCGATGCACGCGGCGCGCCCAGAACACGCGTCCGTCCGGGTGCATCAGGACGATGCCGACATTGGGTCGGTAGCCGTCCGGATCGATCACGATGCGGACTCCTGAATTCACTGCCCCCGACTCTGCCACGCCCTCGCCCGCAACGACAACCCGGCGCGAGGCGATTGACGACAACCCCTTCGGCATGAATAATTCGCGGTTCTCCGCGGGGCTATGTAGCTCAGCCGGTTAGAGCACAGCACTCATAATGCTGGGGTCGGTGGTTCGAGTCCACCCATAGCCACCACCGCGAGAGATAAGAGGCCCTGCTGAAAAGCGGGGCCTTTTGCATTCAAGGACTTCCGTGGGGAACGTGGCCCGACGCGGGTGATCCTCATCCAGAGATCATGGACACGCCTTCCAGCTGGCTTACCAGCCACTTACGGAAAGATGCCCGCGCCTATTGCCCCATGGGGAGGCGCCCAATGGGTGCGCAGCTACTCCTAGTCGAGCACAGGGGGTGCGCGCTTGGTTCGCCTGCTAAGGGCAGTCGTAACGCGAACTAGATTGCAGCGTGGAGCTTCGGCTGATCCTTGGCCAGCATTTGCGAGATAGAGGACCAGTAGTCTCCGACAACCTTCCGCGCCAAGTCATAGTTGCGCTCTCGCTTGTGCTTGATCTCAGCTAAATTGCTGATCGCATCATCGATCTGTAGCTTCAGCTTGACCTCTTCGACATTCAGAGAGTCGACGTCAATCTCAATTGAATACACGCGTCCGCTCTTCTTGCCGACGGCAGCGATCGCATGTTTCGCAAGATGTACTTGATGAGTGGGCTCGTCGGCCAAGTAACGGAAAGTAATCACAAGCCGATGCGAATCGGGCGCAAACTCGCCCTTAACTTGATGCGGGATGTCGTAGGGTGAAGCGCTCACATGAATGACAACGCTGCGAACGTCCCGACGCTCCTCATAGTCTTTGTCGTATCGATCCTCGTCGACTTCGATCCACTCGGCTTCAGGGTTCATGGCTATATCCGTTGAAGGAGGAGCGAGAGAAAACTTTCGGTGGCTCGGTCGAACTTATCCTTTGCTCGCTTTTTGCGAATGGTCGTGTCCCTGGAATCGATCACCATTACGCCCCATGGCTTGCCTTTAACCTCTACTCGGAACGCATAGAACGAGCGCCCTTGAGGCTTCTTTTCCTTGACCCGCTTTACATCAATACCTGTTGCTATGGCGTAAGTTGAGCAGTCTTCGTCTGAACGACTCGCGTGTTGCACGTCAGGAAGATTCTCAACATAGACGCTACCTTCACTGATCCACGCCTTGCCAGCCACTCCCTGTGCGCCTGAATCTTCTCCTCTTGGGATACGAAAAGCTGTATCGCTGATTTGACTTGTATGCCCCGAGCGTACAACCGGCGTCAGCCATGCGTCCCAGGGCCAACGCCTGAAGCACATGCACCAGGAATGGTGCTTAAACAGCGTCACGCGCCGATGCTGCTGAAGGCCGGCGCCTGCGTCCGAGAACACTTCATCGCGATAGCGCGTTATGAGGGCGTGAAGCTCCTGCCAGACCGCGGGGTCGCCGAGGTACTTTCGCAGCCATTTCAGAAATCCTGAAAGAACGAGAAGGGCGGGCACGAGCAGCCAAGCCCAAGTCTGGACAAACAGGACGGCGTTGGAAACTGAAGGAAACTTGTCAGCAAATTCTTCAGGCTTTGCCTTCAGCATCACAGCAACAAAGCCGCTAAGCCAAAGACTGACGTTCTGAACAACGCCGAGCACGGCGTATACACGGCCAGAGCGCTGTTGTTGCACCCAGGAGTCCCCTTCCCTGCTATCCCCGAGCGCCATTGAACCATAAAGACCGCGTTCAGGCTCGGAGGGCGAATGCCCCCAATGTGGATGGTCCTCATCCAAACACTGCAACACGGGCTCCGATAGCGTCTGGCCTACCAGACACTTACGGATAGAGCTCCGATGAGGATCGCCCTCACCAAACGAATCGTGGCTACCTCGCAGCCCCGGGAGCGTCCATACGAGCTCAGGGACACGCAGGCGCGCGGCCTACTGCTGCGGGTGCAGCCCTCGGGACACAAAGCGTGGATCGTTACGTGGGCGCACGGGAAGCGACGGACGCTTGGGTCAGCCACCCTTCTAACGCTCGATCAAGCGCGCGCCTATGCGTCCCAGGCGATGGCCGAGGTCATCCAGCAGGGGTTGCCCAGCATCGCAAGGCCGGAGCGGCCCAGGTGCACGCTGGCTGCGTTCCTTGACGATCATTACGCGCCGTGGGCGAAGATCGAGCTCCGGGGCGGGCAGCATTACGTCGAGCGCATCCAGACCCACTTCCCCAGCCTGCTGAACCGTCAGCTTTCGGAAATCGACGAGGCGGCAATTGATCGCTGGTGGCGTAATCGCGTCGCTGGGGAGCGTCCTGTAGCCAAGGCGACCGCAGCCCGGGACTTGGCCTGCCTGCGCTCTGCCATCTCCAAGGCAGTCGAATGGAAGCTCCTGGAACGCAACCCGTTGCTGGGACTTCGCCAGAAGTCTGTCGAACCCCGCAAGATCGTCCGGTTCCTGTCCCCGGACGAGGAAACCCGATTGCGCACCGCCCTGACCACCCGCGACCAACAGCATGCGACCGCCCGCGTGTCGGGCAATCGCTGGCGGGCGGATCGAAATATCGCGCTCAAGCCCGAGATTCCTGCGGGCAGCTACGGCGACCATCTGACCCCGGTCGTGTTGCTGGCGATGAACACTGGGCTACGTCGGGGCGAATTGCTGTCCCTGACGTGGGCGGATGTCGATTTGGATGCCCGCATGCTCACTGTCCGCGCCGAAAACGCCAAAAGCGGGCGCCAGCGTCACGTACCACTCAATGCCGAAGCCCATGCCGTGCTGGCGCAGTGGGCCAGCCAGACGCACGCAACGGGGCGCGTGTTTGATGTTGCCAGCGTCAAGAAGGCGTGGACCGGGATACTAACCAGCGCCCGCATTGACGGCTTCCGCTTCCACGACCTACGTCATCACTTCGCGAGCAAGCTGGTGCGGGCGGGGGTGGACCTCAATACGGTGCGCGAACTGTTGGGGCATGCAGACATCGCCATGACGCTTCGCTACGCCCACCTTTGCCCCGGAACGCTTGCCGCAGCCGTGGCGAAACTCGCTGCTTGATCGAACAGCGACGCTCGCGTTTCCGGATGCGTACCAGACCAAGGCAATCGCTCCCTGCCTGCGTCCGGGGCGCCGTGAGCTACACCCCTATCTGATCGACGCCGAGCCAGCCAGGGGTGCGCTGGTTGCGTCCCATTGGGTGTGCAGCGCGCGCTGCATGACGAGGTCCCGCGGAATGCCATCGGACGGGTGGAAGTCCTAGGTGGTACGTGGAACGCATGATCCGACGCTGCCGAAGTGGAGTGCGCTGCCAGGCCACTCCATACAGGCAACACCCTAATCACCTGACGACTCAATCATCATTTCTAACGCCTTCATGAAGCCTCTTGCCTCATCCGCCGGAGGAACATCCAACAGCCTTATCAGTTCGTCGTCCCACACCTCTGACGCGGCATGGATAGCACTCTGACCTGCCTCGGATACTCGCAGCCACACTCTGCGTTCGTCCCACACTTCCCGCACCTCAACGATCAGCCCGTTCTTGAGCAGTCCGCGCACTGCGTCGGTTAGGGAGGCCGATACGAACCCAGAAGCCGCAGCCAATGTGGCGCGGGTACATCGAGGCTGCTGCGTCTGAATGCACTTGAGCAGAACGTACTTGGAGTAGGTCAGGCCAGCCTCGGCTCTGAGCTGACGATCCATGCGTTGCCGAAGTCGGCGGTGCAGTTCGAACACGCCGTCAATGGCGTCTTGATGGGGTCGGAACATGGGTCTTGGAAAGTTATCGGGCCGATACATGGTACCGAGGATCGCCCCATGTTCGGAATTCCTATGTTCCCCGGGCGAGCAGAACGGCTCGCGTTCATTCACCGAGGAAACAGAAGATGACTACCCAGAACCAGCCGAATTCCGGCTCTAATGCTGTTCGTTCTCATATCAAGCGCTGCAATGACTTGCGCAGGGCCCTGTCGGAAGTTGACCCGCGTCGCGGGGAAATGCTGACCATCCACGTGATGCAGTCGTACCTCACGGACAAGATCATTGGTTTCGAAAAGGCGGCCGTGGAGATGCGGAACGCGGACTACCAGCACCTCGACCCGCTTGAGGCTACCAATCTGTTCGCGGAGCGTTACCTCCTCCTGGTCGAAGACGGCCCCTACAGGTGGGGAGAACGTATGCGCACCGGCTTGGAGAACGGCTTTGTCAACGCCCCTTTGGCGACGATCCGGGATGTCTGGCATGCACGGCAGCATGCCGACCTGCTGGGCCTCGAGTACGACAGCTATATCCATGCAGTGCTGACGGGTCAGTTGGCTCGTGGCTGGAACCGTCCGTCCTTGCCGCGTGAGCTGCACGGCAAGACCGCTTTGGCCGTCGCGGCATACGCTCATCAGAACAACCAGTTGAGCGCCGTGCGTTCCGTGCGCATCAATTGACTGGGGCGCAAGCAAGACTAAGGCGAGGTAGGACTCAGGGGCGATAAGGCGCCTATCGCCCCCGACGACATAGCCCTCGCGTTCATCAGCAGATGCACAAACCCACCCAATCCTATCAAGCCAGTGCACGCCACTGGCTCGGGTACGCCTTTGCATGAAGCCAGCGTAGCCCGGGCTATGCATGCACGACACACATCACAGGACTACATGCCATGACTACAAGCAGCACCTATCGCCATATGCGAACCATGCGCCTGCTGGCCGTCAAGCGTGCCGATCCGGAACAAGGGCGAATTGAGGAAATGTGCTTCGCTCGGGAAATTCTCGAGCCGGAAGACTTCGACCTGGAAGCCGACCTCGCCACGCTCGCGTATTTGGACTATCGCTACATGACGCCCTACGAGCGTACCGAGGCATTTATGCTGGCGTACCAGAAGTGGTATGCAATCAAGCAGCGCGACAGTCGGGGCCGCGTGGGGCGCAGGGTGCAGCGAGCGCACCTGTCAGCGTGGCCCGATGCGCGGATTACCATGTTCTGGCGCGCCCGACAGCATGCTGACGCACTGGGCGTGCCATATGGCCGTTACATCATCGCGGCCATGAACAAGGCAAGCGACGACGGCACGAGTGAGTTGCCAGCACCTAACCAGCTCTACAGTGACGATGTCGTGGCCCACGTCAGCAAGCAACTTGCCGGGTTGTTCAAATCCGGCACGATCCCGCTGTTGCCTAGGGACTGTAACCCCCGGTTCTTTTCCGAGAACTACACGGGTGATCCCGTGCAGCGGGGCGCATTGGACGCCATCGAAGCGGATATCCGCAAGACCGGTAAGGTTAACCAAGCGGCGAGGTTGGCGCGATACATGCGCGAATCACGTCTGATCAGCGAAGACGAGGCCCGTTGCAGGTTGGGCGATGACTTGGTTGATGCAGCACTGGGTGAGCGCTTGTCCAACCCGGTACGACCGGATCAACCGCTGGACGAAGGTGTGGCAACACGACCTGGGTGCTTTGGGTATTACCGTTCCACGCCTAACACAATGTGTGGTAGCTGTCCGGTCGTCACCGCCTGCATCGAACGTAGCGCCGTAGTAGATCGAGTGTTGTTGGAACGCTACGGCACCCTGGACATCCGGGGGCTGCGCAACCGCGAGGGCGACCGCAAGCGCAAGCAGCGCGAACGGGATCGCAAGCGTGCCGGGATGACGATGACGTTGCAGGAAGAGAGGCGGGTATTGCGCGAGCTGGGGAATCCGAAGCTCAAGCAGAAGCGATTGAAGGCGAAAGAGCGCCGGGATGGGAAGAAGGCTAAAAAACAGGAAGTTCCGGCGCCGGAACATGGTGGGACGAAATCGGAATCGCAACCGGAACTTGAGCCGCAACCACAAGGGTGAAGCGGGGCTTGTGAGCCCGTGGATAAGGTGTCACGTTTTCCTTTCTTTAATTACTACATAGAGAGTAGAGCTATAAGGGTTATAGCTTTTAAAGAAAGGAAAACGTGACACCCTGTCCCGGGCTGACAATCGTCGGCTTCCAACGTCACGGACCCGTGAAGCGTTCCGGATACCCCCAGCCTGTGGTTCCGACCCATTGCGCCCTCGGCGCGTCCGGTCATTCCGCAATGTGGGCAGCAAACCCCGTCGTCTCGCACTGCAACACCCAGCCAAACGTCACCAATCGCATCGTGGTCGTCGCGCAGCAGTGCGGGTTACACGGGTAGCTGCGCGTCGCAGGATGCGCCCAGGGCGCGTTTGGCTGGGTCTGGTGACACACGGGGTCGGGGCCGATGCCTGGCGAAACCGCATGTGTGGCATGTAGTCTGTGCCGGACACGCGGGTCGCAGTGCGCCACCGGTATGACGACCTGTGCGGGCTGATGCCCAAACCGCATGCCAACCGCATGTGAAACGCGGGTCCGCAGCCCAGCAAAGCGCAATATGGAGTTACTTGTGCTTGGTGCGTTTAGTGGCGGGCGTCGACATCGCTTCCAGTTGGGCTTGGGCAGCACGCTTGCCCAACGAACGCAGCCCGACTAGCTTCGTCAGTTGACCTGCACGCGGCACGGTCTTGCCGGATTCCCAGTGATAGATCGACTGCCCAGACACGCCGGCAAGGTGCCCAAAGTCCGCAGCAGACAGTCCTAACTTGGCCCGCAGGGACTTCAACCCCTTGGCGCTGAATCGTGCAGTGCTGGGTTCGGTGGCGTCGGATCGCACCGGAGCCTTGCCGGTGCTGCGTCGCAACGTGCCGATCAAACTCTGTTGCTCGGTGATCTGACGACGCAATGCTGCGATCTCGTGTCGGTGCTTGGCGTTGGCTTTGCGCAGTGGTTCGACTTGGGTGCGGATTTCCTTGCGGGCAAGTCGGGTGATTTCGCTCTTGAGCAAGTTGGCTAGGCTGGTCATATCGGCACACGCATGGGGGATGACCGTATAGTACAGGTCGATGTGTGGGCGACTCGGTGATGCACCTGTAGCGACCCGATATGGAGCAATAGCAGGGGTTCCGGCTTATATCACTGCCAGTGCATGACGCATCTAGGGGGAGGGACTTCGATCGCAATATTAGATGTTGCTGTGGCTGACTGAATCGCTGCCGGTGCGGCTCCGGTGTATCGAGAGCTGTGGGGTAGAGCTCCCGACACGGAACCGCGTAGCGAGCGTTTTGGTGGGTTTGGCGCAATGCACCAGATCGTCGGGCGCATGGTGTAGCGCGCCGGGACCTTCGAGCCGCAGTTGATCCCCAAGCACGAGCGGCGCTGCAACGGCTTCGAAGAGGAGATCGTGTCGATGTACGCCCGCGGCATGACCGCACGCGAGATCCAAGACCATCTGGCGGACATGTACGCCGTCGAGGTGTCTCCGGAGTTCATCAGCAAGGTCACCGATGCGGTCATGGCCGAGGTGACGGCGTGGCAGTCCCGGCCGTTGAAGCCGATGTACCCGGTGGTGTTCTTCGACGCGCTGCGGGTCAAGATCCGCGAGGACGGCGTGGCAGTGGCTTTAAATGAAAGGAAGCATAAGCACGGCTCTCCATACAAAGGAATCGTGCTGCTGCCTACCACACCTCAGAGGACGATCGATAGTAAACCCTTCCTCGAAAGGGCTTGAAATCAGTCATAACTCCCACATCGATTGGGGTGTCCGCGTCGACATGCTCGAGGGGATTCCCCTGGATCTGCAAGCTTAGGATTTTGCCGAAAGCAGGCGCATCAAAGCCCCCCTTCCCGAGCGCAAACACCCTATCTCCAATTGAAATGCTACCGGTGAGCCGTATGCCCATTGCTCCACTGCTGAAAACAGCTATGGGCCGGCCAAGTCGCACAGCGGCTCCGCGCTCCACTTCGTAACGAAGCAACTCGTCTGTCATGATCTCATAAAGAGATTGACCAAATGCCGTAAGGAATTTGCACCGTTCCCTGAGCAGGTCAACCGACTCAATCGAGTCGACTTGCAAGACGCCGTGAGATACGGAGTTCCTGCGCTCTACCAAATCATCCAACGAATCGATTAGTGGTCCAAGCTCGTGATCGCTCAGTCCGCTGATATCTCTTTCCGGAAAGAGCTGCTCCAGGTACGCCGAGTAGCTCAGAGTGTTAACCACTCTCCTGGGGTGGAGCGCAACCCCAATGCCACCGAGCATCTCCCCCAACCTTGCCAGGGTGATGTTTCCCCTGTGAAAGGAATAGGCGGATGAGTTCAGTTTAAAAGCGCCTGATCCCGGAAGACATGAATTCAGGTTCGATATGACCTGCTCCCAAGTCGTATCCGTTCGAAACCTGTCCTTGAGGATCCCCTCTGTCAACCGTAAAGACGCTTGTAAATGATTGGCTCGTATCCTTTCCGGCAAACGCTCGTAAGTTCCACTTATGCGACTTACTTCCATTACGTAGTCGTTGATCGCTGATATGGCATATCGCTCCAGCAAGCCATAAAGAGCTACGATCGCCACCATGTAAACGTACTGACGAGAGCTTGTTGCCGAAGCAACCACCTCTCCAACCAGTTGCGCTTCGGAATGCGGCAACTGCTCAGGGCGGGCGTTAAGTAGCGCGATCAGCTCGGCTTGACGTTCTGTGTTACTCAGAAACGCGTCTAGCTGTCTGATTCCGCTTATCAGGTCAGACAGGGAAGACTTCATGAAGGCGTTAGGGCGTCGCCGATGAACTGCTCAAAAGTCTGCTCTCGCTGCACGAGAGCTGATGGATTCACGTTCCTCCCCTCAAACACTGCATAGTGCTCGCGATAGAAGCCTTCGAGCCGCTCTCGCACAGTCGGTACGATCTGGCGAAGTGCGTCACCGTCCGAGATATGGCGGCTCATTACAGCCATTAACGCGTCGTATACCGTCGTTGTTGGTCGTTCAAGCCACGACCATGAATCCTTGCGTTTGCGCAAAAGCCAGAAAGCCTGCTCTCCGAAGACGTCTTCGACCAACTGAATCGTTGCCTCGAAGACCTCCCGGAGGCTGTCCAGAGTACTTTTAGGAAACGTATTCCCATGCCTAAGGTACGCATCGAGATAGCTTCCTAATGGAACTGTACTTTTGTGAAGCTGATGCTTTTGCCTGTAAGCAAAGAAGCGTAGGACGAGCTCCACGTCCTCCATCTCCCGGAACGACGGATTCTCTAAGCGATCATCAGACGCAGGGCCGCCTTGAAGTTCAGCGGGCTCCGGGAGCGGCACGCCCCACAACCGGCAAAGAGACGCGTTCTTGGAGAGATCAATGCAAAGACGATTGAGTGGGCCGTCAAATATTGCGTTGCGGGTCTCCTGCCCCGTCAGGCGAGTACCGCCGCTGTTAATTCGCTCGAATACCATTTGCTTTAGCCGGAGAGCGTCTTCTTCATTCTTCGCCGTCTCTTTGAGCAAAATAACCGACGAGAGATAGCGCCTATCGATCCCCTCTCGCACTTTTGAGGGCAAATTAGAGTAAACACGGCCGTTTAGCTCGGGCCACTGACTAAGCCCCGTCAATGGAAACTCGTCCCTGTAGAAAGCATGAATGGCCGTGAGACGCTGCAGCCCGTCCATGACCTCGTACTTCGAATAATCGTACTCGTAGAGAAATATCGGTGGAATCGGCACGTTCATAATCAACGATTCAATCAATCTCGCCTGCTGAGCTCGAGACCATCGATGGCGCCTTTGATACTCCGGCGATAGTCGGTACGACGAACTCTCCACTATCGTCGCAATGGTGCTGAGAGGGTAGCGCGCCTGTTCCGTGACGATCCTAATCTCACCTCGGATGTACTTCTCGTTTATGAGGTCGTCGGAAACCTCCTTTACTTGAGAAATATCCGTAACGCCGAATGAAAGCTGTTCACCTTCAAGCAGGCGGATTGCGGGTTCCTTCGTGGCGGAATTCACCTGGCGACCTCACTGATCGGCTGCAACACATCGTCGGCAGGCTCGCCGGCTGCTATGGGGCGGGCCAGGCCAACTTTGACCTCATCGATACGAGCTTGGACTTGCTCTGGGCTGAGGCCCTCGATGCTACCGAGGATCATCATATACGCGGCTCCAATCACAAAGTGGTCTGCCGCAGAGAGCTTGATTCCGGCATGCTCCAGCCGACTCGCGGATGCTCGCACGCAGTCATAGACGTTCGCTTCCCCAAGGCGCGGTCTCATTACGCTAGATTTTTTTCTGCACACCAGTATCGCGTCTACGCTGATCGGCTCTTTAGCTGCACTTTTTGGGCTCGCTGAACGTAACTCTGCGTGGACCACATGCGTTGCAACCACTTGTAGTCCAGCCGTGGAGACTGCCTCGTAGATAGCCGCCCATCCCTCAGCCCTAGAGTGATGAAAACTAAAGGCAAGCACCCCTTCATCTTTCAGCACCCGGCACGATTCACTAAAAACTGCGGCGAGCTGCCGAGCAAACACACGAGGGTCCTTGTGCTGTACTTCGCCCTGGTCGGACGAATCCTCGCGAGCCATCCATGGGTAGCGGTCGCGCAGCACGGGCGAGAGCCAAGCGAAAAAGAAGTCGCTCAGCTCGGAGTAGTGTACGAAGTCGAAGTATGGTGGATCAGTCACAACAGCATCCACCGTTCCGGCAGGAACGGAAAGTCTGGAGCTGTCGCCGTTGAGAATCAGCAAGCCATGCTCAGCCGCGTCAAGATCAGCCCACGTCTCGACGCGTCGAGCACGAACAGGGTGACTCGCAACTGTCTTACGCGAGCCTGTCCGATTTCCGTTGTGGTCGTGCTCTAACGCGATCTCGAAGGGCTCGTCCAGGTAGCGTTTGGCACGCAGTAGCCTGGACTCAAATAAAGTGCTGAACGTGCCACTGCTCTTCTCGGTGCCCCACACGGAATTTTCGAGCGGTGCGCGCTCCGGCTTCAAGATGTGGTTCGAGAACATGTGCCGCACGGCGCCGGTACCCTCACCCTTGAAGCTGCAAAACAGGTTGTTGAATTCCAAGGTGCTGGAGAACAGGCAAAGCATCTGCTCTTGCACAGCTTCATCCTCGAGACCAAGGATTTCCCTTAGGAGCAGACCGAGGCACAGCAACTGGCGTGCATTGAAGAAGTCGCGCCACTGTGTGTAGTTGTAACCGCGTGCTTGGTCAGTGTTATGACCGGGTCGGACTTTGGTTCTAGGTAGAGGCAATGCCTCACCGGCAAGCCTCCCCTGGGCCTCCTCGTAAAGGGCTAAGTCTTCGTCGCGCACCGGAAGATAGACTTTCGAGCCGTCTGCGCGCAGGGCCATCATCGCGTACATGCGATGCGCAGGCGGAGTGCCGTCCTCGGGAAGCAACTCCTTGATGCGGTATCTCAAACCGTCTTTGGTCGTGACGTACTGACCAGCGGCTGGGCCTTGTTGCGGATTGAATTGATGATTGCACCGCTGACAGCGGAGGTCGGTGGCGTCATAGCGATCCTCCAGCACACCCCAGCAGCTAGGGCACACAATCTGTGCCCGAGGCTTCCTTTTCGGGTATGCATCCTGAGCGAACACATAGCGCGACAGCAGCGGTATCACCTCGCCCTCAGGCGTCGTAACCGTCTTGACCCAGAAGTAGTACAGGACGGGGATGAGCTCACCAGTCTGTGGGTCGCGCGTCTGGTAATAGCGGCGAATCTCCGGAGCCACATCTCGCTCCAGCCTCTCGAAAGCGGCCCGAAGCTTAGTCTCCGATACGGGCGTGAATGCTTGACGGACAAGGAAGGTGCTGACGGGGTTGATGTCGCAACCGATAGCCTTAGCCCCAAGCTTCACGGCTTCGCCCAGGGTCGTACCGCTGCCCATGAAAGGATCGAGCACCACCTTCCCGGCTAAGTCATGCACTTTGTAAAACTGCGCCCAGATGTCGGCACCCGGCTGGCTCAAGGCCCCGAGCGTGATGCCCCGAAACACCGATCCGAGCCGGGTCGCCCACCACTTGTGGATATGGTAGATGGGCCGGTTAATTTCCTTCCGCCAGCTCTCCTGCTCGGCGATCTGACTAATCTCGACTACTGGGAAGTCGCATTCCAGTGCGGTCGCAGCGGCTGCGCGAATTAACACCGCATTGTTGGTGAAGATGTTCATTCTTCGTCTGGCTGATTGCTTTCATCAGGCAGCACGGGGGTGCCGGTCATCGAAACAGGCTTGCTGGCCTGGCTCTTAAGTCGATAAGCCACGAACCGATGCTGGGCCCCTGCCTTGGGATTGGGGATGCGCTCGGCACGCAGCTCATTCGTACGCAGATCGAAGCTGTACCCAACGACCAGCATCTCGGCCTCGACTCGGGTGAGACGTCCTACTTCCTGATAGCGGTCGTCACTACCAAAGTGCTCTGGAAGTATCAGGGTCATCAAGCCCGTCGTGCCTTCGGTCAGTGCAAAGGGCGTCGGCGCGACGTACATCTTTCGGTCGCGAATCATGATGTCGCCGTAGGTACCGAAGCCTTTAACACTCTTGTTCTTGTGGACATAGTTGTGGTCGGCGTTGAGGAAGTCGCCGTGGCAGATCACGAGGTCAACAACGGGGTACTGTTTGCGACCATTACCCTGATCGCTATAGACGGACAGATCAGCCGGGTAACGGCCGAACACGTAGAAGATTTGGCGGCCGTTGTGGTGGCCGGTCGGCACCTGGCTATTCGAATCATAGTCACGCTCACGGCCAGGCCATGCAAGCCCCTTGATCTCGTAGCCCTCGGTGTATTCGACCAAGCTGAAGTCGGGATACGTGTTACGTCCAGAGCCTTCGAAGTGAACCGCGAGCTTTTGCAGGCGCTGCTGAAACCAGTTCTGAAAGTGAAACTCTTTGTCTTTGGCAGAGACGGATTCGATCAGCTCCCCGGCCTGCACTGCCAGCGCACATTGCTCGAATACGTCGAAGCAGGTGGTCCCGTTGGTCATCTTGTTCCTTTGAATCCGCTATTTCTGGCCGCAGGCGACGGCCCAAGCAACGGCCCGACCAGCTCGTCGAGCCGACCATTTGAGGTTGATCCGCAAATATGCCCAGCCGAGTATCACATGGTGCGACACCCCGCCCTGGAATCCGGCTTAAGGGCCACTTACCAGCACCTCCTACCAGGGTCAGGGCCCAGATAAGCCATTGATCCGTAAGGCGCGGCTATGTAGCTCAGCCGGTTAGAGCACAGCACTCATAATGCTGGGGTCGGTGGTTCGAGTCCACCCATAGCCACCATCCGCGAGAGACACCCAAAGCCCGCAGCGATGCGGGTTTTTTGTTGCCTGCAGCACGCCCGGCGCCACGCCGAGATTGCCTGGCTTGGCGGCAACGGCGGCAATGACGCGATGTTCTTGAGAATCATTTGCATTTGATGGGCGCCGCTCCTGATAATCCGCTCCCTGTTCATAAGGGGAAGCGGATCGATGTCCCGTTCCATGCGTTGCCGTCGTCTGGCCGTACTGTCGCTGCTGGTGCCCACTGCCCTGGCTTCCGCCATCGCCCATGCGCAGCAGGCAGGCGATGACGCCCATGCGCTCGACGGCGTGACCGTCATCGCCCAGCGCGCCAGCACCGCGACGAAAACCGATACGCCGCTGATGGAGACGCCGCAGGCGATCAGCGTCATCACCTCGCAACTGTTCACCGACCGCGGCGCACGCAACCTGCAGGAAACCCTGCGCTACAGCGCCGGCGTCACGGCCGATGCCTGGGGCCTGGACACGCGAGGCGACGCGAGCACGATCCGCGGCCTGGACCCGGTCCAATACCTGGACGGCATGCGCCGCCTCTACAACTTCAGCCCGATGGCGCGACCGGAGGTCTATGGCCTGGAACGCGTGGAAGTGGTGCGCGGCCCGTCCTCGGTGCTGTACGGCGCCGGCGCCACCGGCGGCATCATCAATGCGATCAGCAAGCGCCCGAGCTTCCGGGACGGCGGGGAGATCGGCCTGCAACTGGGCAATTTCGACCGCAAGCAGTTGCAGGGCGATGTCACCGGCCAGCTCGGCGATTCGGGCAACCTCGCCGGCCGCCTGGTCGGCGTGATCCGTGACTCGGGCATGCAGACAGACGAAATCGACGACGACCGCATCTACATCGCGCCGTCGATCACCTGGCGCGGCGATAACTCCAACCTCACCGTGATGGCCAGCTACCAGCGCGACGAGACCGCATCGAGCCAGCAGTTCCTGCCGGTAGCCGCCACGCTTCATGCACCGCCGGGCCGCAAGCTCGACCCGGGCACGTTCCTGGGCGACAAGGACTTCGACAAGCTCGATGCACGCGTGGCCAGCGCGACGGTGCTGTTCGACCATGCCTTCAACGATGTCGTGACCTGGCACTCGAACCTGCGCTACATCGATTCCAAGACCGACTTCCGAGAGCTGTTCCCGGACACCTACAGCAATCCGGAGAACCCCTTCATCGACGAAGACGGCCGCGTGCTGAACCGCCTGAGCTACGGTGTGAAGCCGCACGACCGCATCCTCACCGCCGACAACTCGCTGCAGTTCGACTTCGCCACCGGCGCGTTCCGGCACGTGCTGCTGGCGGGCGTGGATTACACCGATTTCCGCGAGGAGTCGTCGACGTTCTCAGGCCTCGCTACGCCCATCGACATCTACAACCCGGTCTCCACCGGCGTGACGGTGCCGGAATACACGCAACTTCCCGACCAGCGCACCACGCAGACCGGCGTGTACGTGCAGGACCAGATCCGCTACGCCGACCGTGTCTCGCTGGTGCTGGGCGCGCGTCGCGACCGCGCCGTGTCCGAAACGCAGGGCCTGCCGGATCAGACCGACAACGCCACGACCTACCGCGTCGGCCTGATCGGCGATGTCGGCGCGAACGTCTCGCCCTACGTGACCTACACCGAGTCGTTCCTGCCGGTGCCGGGCCAGGACCTGTTCGGCAATTCGTTCGATCCGATGCGCGGCCACCAGGTCGAAACCGGCGTGAAGTGGCAGCCCACCCGCAACGCCATGTTCACCGCGGCGCTGTACAGGATCACCGAGACCAACCGCCAGACCAACGATCCGGACAACGTGCTCAACGTCGTGCAGACCGGCGAGATCGAGTCCAAGGGCATCGAGTTCGAAGGCGCGTACGTCTTCGACAACGACTTCACCGTCACCGCCAGCTACAGCCACAACGAAGCCGAAGTGACCAAGAGCAACTTCGCGCCGGAAGTCGGCCAGCGCCTCAACGACACGCCGCAGGATCTGGCATCGCTGTGGCTGGCAAAGGGCTTCCAGCTCGGCGACGACACGCTGCTGCGCGCGGGCCTGGGCGGCCGCTATGTCGGCGGCACCGTCTCTACCGGCGCCGCCAGCACGGTGCGCACGCCGGGCTACACCCTGGCCGACGCACTGCTGGAACTGCAGATGCCGTCGTGGATCTTCTCGCTCAACGTGACCAACCTGTTCGACAAGGAATACTTCGCGCCTTGCCGCAACTTCGGCGACTGCTTCAGCGGCAACACGCGCACCGTCGTGGGCACCTTCACCTACCGCTTCTGAGGACGCCATGCAGCGAAGCACACTCAAGGCCTGGTTCCTGATCCACAAGTGGACCAGCCTGGTGTGCACGCTGTTCCTCCTGCTGCTGTGCGTGACCGGCCTTCCGCTGGTGTTCTGGGAAGAGATCTCCCACCTCACCGGCGCGGAGGCCGAGGTCGCTCCGGCGCCGCCCGGCATGCAAGCGGCCAACGTCGATGACCTCGTGACGAAGGCGCTCGCCCAATACCCGGGCGACGTGCCGTTGTTCTTCGGTTGGGACGACCACTCGCCCAGCGTCTACGTGAACACCGGTGCGCGTCCCGACACACCGCCGCCGGAGATGCACACCGCCGTCATGCACCAGTACACGGGCGAGGTGCTGCCGGTCGCGCAGTTCAACGAAGGCGTGATGTATTTCCTCTACCGGCTGCACACCGACGTGTTCGTTGGCCTGCCGGGCATGCTGTTCCTCGGCGCGATGGCGCTGCTGTTCGCGGTGGCGATCGTGTCCGGCCTCGTGCTCTACGGGCCGTTCATGCGCAAGCTCTCCTTCGGCACGCTGCGAACGGGACGCAGCCGGCGGCTTGCGTGGCTGGACCTGCACAACGTGCTCGGCATCGTGACGCTGGGCTGGGCCTTCGTCGTCGGCATCACCGGCGCGATCAACACGCTGGCACAACCACTGGAACAGGCCTGGCAGTCCGAGCAACTGGGCGAGTTCGCCCGGCGATACGAAGGCCGCCCGCGTCCCGAACGCCTGGCCTCGCTCGACGCCGCCATCGCCACCGCGCGCGCGGCGGAGCCGGGCATGACGCCGGCATTCGTGAGCTTCCCCGGCACCGGCTACAGCGGCGACCATCATTACGGCGTCTTCATGCACGGCGACACGCCGTTGACCGAGCGCCTGTACCGCCCGGTGCTGATCGACGCCGAAACCGGTGAACTCACCGCACGGCCGCAACTGCCCGGCTACATGACCACGCTGCTGCTGTCGCAGCCGCTGCATTTCGGCGACTACGGCGGTCTGCCGCTGAAGTTCCTGTGGGCGCTGTTCGACCTGCTGACGATCGCGGTCCTGGTGAGCGGCCTGTACCTGTGGTTCAAGCGCGGCAGCACCGACACGCGCATCGCCGAGATCGAACGCAGCGGCCTGCCGGAGAACGCCCTCGCACACGCCCGCAACGCCGGAGCCGCGTCGTGAACCGCTCCGCCGCCACACCGCGCAATCCCTTCATCGTTCCGGCTTGGATCGCGCTTGCCAGCGTCGTCGGCCTCGTCAGCGCGCTCGTGGGCGACGGTGTGTTCGACGTCGTGTCGTGGCTGGTGTTCGCCTCGCTGATCGGGCTGGTGATCCGCGCGTGGCTCAGGCGCGAACGCAAGCGTTGAGCGAAGCGCGCCTCAGCGCAGCCGCTCGAATCCGAACAAACCTTTCAACGGGTGCGCACGCCGCTCCAGCCATGCGCGCAGCAGGTCCGCTCCGATCATGCTGTACACGATGCCGTTGCCGCCGTAGGCCATCGCGAACAGCAGGCGCGGCCCCCATTGCGGGTGCGGACCGAAGAAGGGCAATCCGTCCGAAGTTTCGGCGAAGGTGCCGCCCCAGCTGAAGGCGGGCTTGAGCGACAGCCCGGGAAACAGTCCTTCCACGCGCTTCATCAGGCGCGCGGCCTTCTTCTCCACGCGCGCGTCGCGGCGTTTGGGAACATCGATCGCATCGTCTTCGCCGCCCACCAGCAGGCGCGACTCGCCAGTGGCACGCATGTACAGGTACGGCCGCGCGGTCTCCCACAGCATCGTGTCGGCGAGCGCACCAAGGTCGACGGGCTCGCTGATGCAGGCGTAGCTGCTGCGATTCTTCGCCACGTCCCGGGAAATCCAGCGCTGCGCTTCATAGCCCGTGGCGACGACGACATGCCGCGCCGTCACGCGCACGCCGTCCTCGCTGGCGAGCACGACCTGACGCGAGCCCACGTCCACCGGCTTGAGACGCGTGCGGCCATGCACGCCCGCACCGCGGCGGCGCAGGCGTTGCAGCAGGCGATGCGCGAGACGGTAAGGGTCCAGCCGCGCCGCCGTGGACGTGAGCAGTCCCGCGGGCGCATCGAAACCGTAGCGCTCGGCGATGTCCTCACGCTCCAGCCAGTGCGTGTCCAGTCCCGCGCGGCGACGCGCCTGGAACTCGTCCTTCAGCCGTCTGACGTGCCAGCGATGACTGGCGAAGTAAAGGCTGTCGCTGCGATCGAAGTCGACATCGCGCACGCCGCGCGCCAGTTCGCCCAACGTGCCGATCGCGTCCTGGCAGGCGCGGTAGGCGCGCGTCGCCTGCGCAAGCCCGATCTGCCGCGACAAATCCGTCAGATGGGTGTCGATCTCGTACTGCAACAGCGCGGTGCTCGCCGCGCTGCTGCCCCACCCCACATCGCGCTGTTCGAACACGGCGACCTCGTGCCCTGCATTGGCGAGCGCGTCGGCGATGATCGCGCCGGTGATGCCACCGCCGATCACCGCCACTTCGCAGCGAAGCTCTTCGCGCAAAGGGGCGAAGGACTGCATCAGGCCGTTCTTGACGGCCCAGAACGGATAACCGCTCTTCAGATCCATCCTCAGCCATGCCCTTGCTGCGCGTCGTGGCGCGACTTCCGCCGCGCCACGACCCACTGTCCGACCACGGCCGTGACCAGGATGGCCGCGTTGGTGGCGACGAAGACCGGGTTCCCCACCATCACGCTGTAGACCACGAACCCCAGCGACGCGACGCACTGGCCCACGAAGAGCCAGCGCGATACGCCCTTCGCGTCGGGGTCGCGCGCCGTGGCGAGGATCTGGCGCACCAGCGTCGCCAGCAGGACGGCCGACGCGAGCCAGCCGATCACGTCGGGATTCATCCGCCTGTGCCCCGAAGTCCGCCGCGCGCGGCCGCGCCTGTCAGTGCAGGCCTTCCAGGCCGTGCTTGAGCCGGCTCATCTCGTCGTGGCCGGCGCGGACCGAAGCGAATGCCTTGTCGACGGTATCGCGTGCGGAAGGAGACAGCTCCACGTCCTTCAGCGCGTCCTCGTACTTGTGCTTGATGTGGTCCTCGCCGCGTTCGACTTCCTTCACCACCGCCTCGTCGCCCTTGGAGAGCGCCGCGCGAAGATCCACGAACACGCGATGCGCGGAGGCGAGCACGGTGCCCGAGTCCTCGGCCTTGCCGCCGTGCGACACGACGTAAGCCTGCAAGCCCGCGACCGCCGCCTGCCGTTCGCTGGCGCGGCGCTCGAACATCGTGCGGAACGTGTTGTTCTGCACGTCCTGGGCGGCATCGCGATAGCCCTCCACGCTGTCGATGGTGGTTTCGATCAGACCGTTGATGACGCGCAGTTCATGATTCGTTGTTGCCATGGGATTGCTCCGTGTAAAGACGAGGGCCGATCTTGTGTTCGTCGCGGCGACGATGTCGTGAATTAGCGCTGCGCGATGCATTCCTTCGCGCGATTGTCACGTTCGCATCACGAATGTTCACCGAGTCTTCCAATCAAGCATCAAGCGACTTCGGACATGAACATGAACAACAACGGCCGACTCATCCTGATCGTGGAGGATCACCTGCCCATCGCGGAAATGCTGGGCGGCTTCTTCGAAGCCAGCGGCTACGAGGTGGACTTCGCCCGCGACGGCGCCGAAGCGTTGAGCCTGTCGGCGAACAACCCCTACGACGCGATCCTGCTCGACCGCAACCTGCCGCGCATCGACGGCGTGGAAGTCTGCCGCCGCATCCGCCAGGAGCAGCGTCGCGCCACGCCCATCCTCATGCTCACCGCGCGCGACAGCATCGAGGACCGCGTGTCGGGCCTGGAGGCCGGCGCCGACGACTACCTGACCAAGCCCTTCTCCATCGAAGAGCTGGAGGCGCGCCTGCGCGGGCTGATGCGTCGCTCGCACAGGGCCGCGAGCGAGCCCATCCGCGTGGGCGACCTGCTGCTGGACCCGCAGTCGATGACGGTGGAGCGTGCAGGCGTGGCCATTCATCTCACGCCGATCGGCTTCCAGATCCTGCAATTGCTGATGCGCGAAGCGCCGCGCGTGGTCAGCCGCGAGGAGATCCAGCGCGAAGTGTGGCGCGATGAGTTGCCGGACTCCGACTCGCTGCGCAGCCATCTCTACATCCTGCGCAAGTCGATCGACCGCGGCTTCGACACGCCGCTGCTGCAGACGATCCCCGGCATGGGCTTCCGCATCGGCGAACATCCCTCCGCGTTCACCGCTTCGCGCAACCAGCGCGAGGTCGCCATGCGGGGCTAGGCGACGCCCACGGTGCTTCCGCCGATGGGTTAGGCTTGGCGCCCCTGAGCGGTGGAAGCCATCTCGATGTCGCTGGGCACCCTCCGCAGTCACCTCCGCCAGGCCACCGCGCCTGCGCACGAGCGCGTCGACGCATTGCTGCCGCACGGCGTCGGCCGGCGCGACGACTACGCCGCCTACCTGCGTGCGATGCACCGCTTCGTCGCCAGTGCCTGCCTCCCGGAAGGGACGCGCGAACGCTACCTGCCGCTGCTGCGCGCCGACCTGCACGCGCTGGGCATCGACCCCGATGCAATCGCACGCCCCGCCGTCGCTTCGCACGATCCCTACGAACGCCTGGGCTGGGCCTACGTCTTCGAAGGTTCGTCGCTCGGCGCGCGCATGCTGCTGCGGCAGGCACAAGGGCTGGGTTTCAATGCCGCCTCCGGCGCGCGCTACCTCCATGAGCACGCCGCATCGCCGCAATGGCCAGCGCTGCTCGCGCAACTGGAGTCCTCCGCGCCCGACGCCGACGCACTGCACCGCCTCGTCGTCGCCAGCAACACCGCCTTCGCCGCGGTGGAAGCCGCGCTGCTGCACGCCCTTCGCCTCGAACGAGTCCCTGCATGAACGTCAACGTCACCACCGAGGCCGAGGTCTGCGCGCGCGAGCCGATCCACCTGTCCGGCGCGATCCAGCCGCACGGCTTCCTGATCAGTTGCAGTTGGCCCGACTGGACGGTGCGGCATGTCTCGGCGAACGTGGCCGAACTGCTCGACCTGCCGCCGCGCGCCCTGCTCGGCACGTCGTTGCGCGAGCATGTCGATGGCAGCTTCCTGGAAGCCATCGCCGACGCATTGCGGTTCATCGAACCTGGACTGGCCGCGCAACGCGTGGCCACCGTCAACCTCGGCCGGGACGGCGCGCTGTGCGACGTCAGCACGCACCTGCATCAGGGCCTGGTGCATATCGAAATCGAGCCGCAGACCACCGCGGACGGCAGCACGGGCCTCACCGCCAACGCGATGATCGGGCGCATCGCGGGGCAGGACCCCGCGCCGGGCTTCTTCCAGCAGGTCGCCTCGCTGGTGCGCGAACTGACCGACTACGACCGCGTCATGGTCTACCGCTTCCGCGCCGACGACGCCGGCGAAGTGATCGCCGAGGCGCGCTCCGACGAAGTCGAACCGTACCTGGGCCTGCGCTATCCGGCCTCCGACATTCCGGCACAGGCGCGTCACCTTTACCTGCTCAACCGCCTGCGCGTGATTCCGGATGCGCAATACGCGCCGGTGCCGATCGAGCCTGCGCTGCACGTCGGCGGCGCCCCGCTGGACCTGACGCACCACGCACTGCGCAGCGTCTCCCCGGTGCACGTGGAATACCTGCGCAACATGGGCGTGGGCGCGTCGATGTCGATCTCCATCGTCAGCGGCGGCCGCCTGTGGGGCCTGATCGCCTGCCACCACCGCACGCCGCGCCCGGTGGGGCCCGGCATGCGCGCCACGGCGGACCTGTTCGGCATGTACGTTTCGATGCGCGTGGCCGGGCATGAGCAGGCCACGACGATGGCGTTGTTCGACCAGAGCCAGCAGCTCGGCGACGTGCTGCGCGAGTCGACGCTGAAAGGCCAGTCGCTGGCCGACGTGCTGCCGACCTATCTGCGCGTGGTCGCGCGCCTGCTCGACGCCGACGGCGTGCTGATGATCCTCGGCTCGCGCCAGGCCAGCATCGGCCCGGTGCCGGGCGGGGAGTCGTTGTCGGAACTGTGCGCCTGGGGCGCCGCGCGCGCGGGCGCCGTGGCGATGACCCACCGGCGAGAGGACTGGCGCAGCCAGTCGCACCCCGCCGACGGGCTTGCCGGCGTGCTGGCGATGGCCTTCGGCCGCGACGGCGACGGCCTGTACTGCTTCCGCAAGGAGCAGATCGAGGAGGTCACCTGGGCCGGCACGCCGCACAAGGCGACCGTGCCCACCGACGACGGCACGCGCATCGCACCGCGTCGCAGTTTCGCGGCCTGGCGCGAGACCGTGCGCGGCCAGAGCGTGCAGTGGAGCGACAGCGACCGACGCATCGCCGAGCGCCTGTACGACATCCTCATCGACCTGCATCGTCGCAGCACCGTCAACGCCGACGAACAGCAGACGCTGCGCCAGCGCCAGAACGTGCGCGAGGAGAGCGAACGCCTGTCGCGACTGGCGGCAATGCTGGGCGACATGCAGCATCTGGACGAGGCGCAGACGCGGTATCTGGCCGAGCAGATCGCCGAGCTGGAGCTGCACATGCGCAGCATCACGCATCGTGGCGACCGCGAGGACAACAGCGGCGATCGCTGACCCCTGCGCGCGATCCGATCCGCCGTAGCACCGGACGCTTTGCGCGACGCGGGCGACACGCGTCCGACGGTGTTTCGTTCAGCCTGAACGATGAAGTGCAGGCCGCGTCATCACGGTGGTTTCACGCCAGCCGGCCGGAAATGTGTCGGCGGTGAACCCAGGCCGGCGCACGGCCATCGATGTCGTCCATCGCACGCGTCATTCGCCAGCGGAAACGGACCGTCGGGAGGGAGGGACGATGTCGAGCGCGCAACCCATGCCGTGTCGCCGCCATGCGCGGCGCACGAATGAGCGGGCGCACGACGCACCTCGTGATGTCGGCCACGGGCCACCGGGCCAGGGTTCCACCGTCCACAGCCATCCGAACACCGCACCGGCACACGCCGGACGGTAGGGCTGCGCCATACGTCGCGTCCTGCACGCGGCACCGGGTCCGGCATCGGTCGGGGCCGTCACATCGAGGAGATGCGCCATGCGTCGTTCGCCCTTGTTCGCTGCCATCGCGCTGTTGTCGTGCACGACGGCCGCTCCGGTCATGGCCGAGGGCCAGGCGGATGTACCGCCTTCGGCGGCCGTCGCCGCCGCGGCCAAGGTGCAGCCCGAAGCCCTCGCCGCGCTCGACAGGATGGCCAAGTACCTGCGCAGCCTGAAGAGCTTCGGCCTGCGCGCCGACACCACGCTGGACCTGGTCACCGAAGACGACCAGAAGCTGCAGTTCCCCGGCACGATCGACTACAAGGTGCGCGTTCCCAACGGCCTTCGCATCGACATGAAGACCGACCGCAAGGAGCGCCAGCTGTTCTACGACGGCAAGACGCTGACGGTCTACGGCCCCAAGAACAAGCTCTACGCGCAGACCGATGCGCCGCCGACGATCGCAAAGCTGCTCGCCGTGGCCGAGGACAAGTACGGCATCGAACTGCCGCTGGCCGACCTGTTCCTGTGGGGCACCGACAAGGCGCCGGTGTCCGCGCTCAAGTCGGCGGTCTTCGTCGGCCCGGCGCGCATCGATGGCAGCGTCACCGACCAGTACGCCTTCCGCCAGGACGGCGTGGACTGGCAGCTGTGGATCGAAGCGGGCGACAAGCCGCTGCCGCGCCGGCTGGTGATCACCACCACCGACGATCCGACGCAGCCGCAGTTCGCAAGCACCTTGACCTGGAACACCAACGCCGCGGTCCGCGATGCCGACTTCGCCTTCACGCCCCCCAAGGACGCCGGTCGCATCAAGCTCGTGGAAGTCGATGTCGTCGCCGTGGAGGACGCGAAATGAACGCAGCTCGCCATGCCATTCCGCTCGGTGCCTGCCTGGGCCTGCTCGCGGGCACCACCGCCCTGCTTTGCGTGAGCTTCGACGCGGACGCCGGACCGCGTGCGCGCGGCGGCGCACGCACCAGCGTCAACCACGCCGGTGGCGGCGGCCATGCCGCAGCGGCGAACCGCGGTGCGAACGTCAGCCACGGCGGCAACGTCAATCGCAACACGAACGTCAACCGCAACACGAACGTGAACCGCAACACCAACATCAACCGCGACGTGAACATCCACAACGACATCGACATCGACGTGGACGACCACTGGCACGGCGGCTGGTACGACGACCATCCCATCGCGACCGCGGCGGCGGTGACGACGGCGGTGGCGGTGACCGCGGCGGCGATCGGCTCGGTCGTGTACTCGGTGCCGCCCAGCTGCGTGACCACAGTGGTCAACGGCGTGGCCTACCAGCAGTGCGGGAGCACCTGGTACCAGCCGCAGTACGCCGGAACGACCGTGCAGTACGTCGTGGTGAACCCGCCGGGCTGAGGTGCGCCGCTGTCGGCACATCCGGCCTTCCACGCACGCTGCGACGTGCCGCATGCAACACGGAGTCCTCATGCGTATTCACTCGTTGGTGCTCGCCGCGACGCTGGCGTTTGCGATGTGTCCCGCGATGTCGGTCGAACCGGGATTCGCGCTCGCACAGGCACCGGCCGCGGGCGCGGCGGCGAACATCGACGCGCGCCCGTTCCCGCGTCAGTTCACCCAGCAGGGCACGAGTTTCAGCGTGCACCAGCCGCAGTACGACAGCTGGGAAGGCAACCAGCTCAAGGGCCGCTTCGCGATGTCGGTCAAGACCGGCACGCACAACGGTCCCGACGGCAAGCCCGAAGACACCGCCGATTACGGCGTGGTGACCTTCCAGGCGCGCACGCAGATCGACAAGGACGCGCGCGCGGTCGTGCTCACCGACCTGCAACTCACCGGCGCCACCTTCCCCACCGCGACGGCGAAGCAGGCGCAGTACCTGGAACTGGCGCGCGCGCAGCTCAAGCAGCGCTCCACGCTCACCGTTTCACTGGACCAGCTCGAATCGGCGATGGCGATCGCCGCGGTCGATGCGAAGACGCCCGCGTCGCTGCCCGTGCGCAACGATCCGCCGGACATCCTCTTCAGCACGCAGGCGGCGGTGCTGATCCTGGTCGATGGCCCGCCGGCACTGAAGCCCAGCGGCGTCGCCGGCGTGCAGCGCGTGATCAACAGCCGCTCGCTGCTGCTGCAACAGGGCGGACAGTACTACACCTACCTCGGCGGGCACTGGGCGAAAGCGTCGTCGCTGGCCGGCCCGTGGAGCGCGGTCGCGACGGTGGATGCCGCATTGACCAACGCGATGCGGCAGGCGGTGTCGTCCAAGCAGGTGGACACGCTCGACAATCCGCCCGATGCGCTCAAGCAGGCCTTCGCCAACGGCGGCGTTCCCGAAATCCATGTCAGCACGCGTCCAGCCGAGCTCATCACCGTGCAGGGCGAGCCGCAGTTCGCGGCGGTGCCGGGCACGAAGCTGAGCTACATCGCCAACACCGGCGCGGACGTGTTCGTCGACGGCGGCGCCGACAACGCGTGGTACGTGCTGGTGTCCGGCCGCTGGTTCACCGCGCCCGGCAGCAAGGGCCCGTGGAAGTACGTCGCGCCGGGCGCGCTGCCGGCGGAGTTCGCGAAGATCCCGCCCGACAGCGACAAGAGCGGCGTGCTCGCGTCCATTCCCGGCACGCCCGAGTCCAGGGAAGCGCTGATCGCCAACGACATCCCGCAGACCGCGTCGGTGAACAAGAGTCAGGCGAAGTTGACCGTCGCCTACGACGGCGCGCCGCAGTTCGCGCCGATCGAAGGCACGCAGTTGCAGTACGCGCGCAACACCGCGGTGCCGGTGATCCGCGTGGCCGACGGCGGTTACTACGCGGTCGACAAGGGCGTGTGGTTCACGGCGAAGGCGGCGACCGGCCCGTGGTCGGTGGCCACCAGCGTGCCGGCGGAGATTTACGCGATCCCGACCAGTTCGCCGTTGCACTACGTCACCTACGTGCGCGTGTACGGCGGCAGCGGCGACGAGGTGTACGTGGGCTACACGCCGGGCTATTACGGCACGGTGGTGACCGACGATGTCGTCGTCTACGGCACCGGCTACGCGTGCACGCCGTGGGTCGGCGCGTACTGGTACGGCTGCCCGGCCACCTACGGCATGGGCGCGTATTTCGGCTGGAATCCGTGGGTGGGCTGGACCTTCGGCTGGGGCTGGGGCTGGTACGACGGCTGGTACGGGCCGTACAGCCCATGGTGGGGTCCCTGGTACGGCCCCGTGTATCCCTACGGCTGGTGGGGCGGCGGCGCGGCGGCGTGGAATGTCTACGGCCACTGGGGCAACGCGGCCGTGCGCGGTACCGCCGCGGCATGGGCCGATCCGTGGACGGGCAACGTCGGGCGCGGCGCGCGCGGCGGTTACTACAACGAAGCCACCGGCGGACGCGGCATCGGCCGCGCGGGCGTCAACACCAACATTTACACCGGCACCACCTCGGCCGGCGCGCAGGGCATCCGCTACAACCCGGAAACCGGGCGCGTGGTCGCGGGCGGCGGCGCGGCGGCGGTCAATCCGTACACCGGCCAGGCCGCGCGCGCGGGCGAACGCACGGTGGTGAACACCAACACGGGCCGCGTGACGCAGGCGGCGGGCGGCGCAGCGGTCGGCCCCGGCGGCGCGGCCGCGGGCGGTGCGTTCAACACGCAGGGACCGGGCGGCAACGAGGCCCGCGGCGCGGGTGGATTCCACTACAACGCCGACAGTGGCACGTTGAACCTTGGAGGCGTCGTCGAGGTGAACGACAACGTCTACGCCGGACGCAACGGCGAGGTCTACAAGCACGACGAAAACGGCTGGAGCGAAGTGGACCGTCCCGACCGTTCGCAGAACGTGTCCGGACAGACGCGCCAGAACATCGATCCCTCCACCCTCGACCGCGACCGCTTCGCGCGCGAACGCGGCGACCAGCGCAGCTCGGGCGCGCTGAATCCCGCCGCCTTCCAGCGCCAGGGCGGCGGATTCGATCGTCCGGCCGGTGGCGGTGGCGGCATGCAGCGCCCGGCCGGCGGTTATCAACGGCCGGTTGGCGGCTTCCGTCCGGGCCTGGGTGGAGGCGGCTTCCGCGGCGGCGGTGGCCGCCGACGCTGACATTCCGCCATCGCGCGGCGGCGGCGGCTACAGCGCCCGCCGCCACGCACGGCCCCGCGATGGGCCGGCGAGTACGCGATGGCCCGCTTCATTGCCAGGGAGAGATCGATGAACACACGCAACCTGTCCGCGTCCTGCATCGTGCTGGCCACGCTCGGCCTCGCGCCGCCTGCGTTGGCCACCGAAGGCGCGCTGGGCCGCACCATCACCGGCACCACCGTGCAGTCCTTCGCGGGCGTGGTTCCGCCGACGCCGGGCTTCAACGCGGCCATCGGCTTCGTGCACTACTCCGGCGAGATCGGCGGCTCGCGCGAAACGCCGGTGAACAACCTGCTCACGCTCGGCCTGGACGCGGACTTCGACATGGTCAGCGTGACCGGCCTGTACGTGTGGGACACCGGCGAAGGGCGCTGGAATTTCGCCTCGATGGCGACGCTGCCGTTCGCCACCGTGGACGTCACCGCGAACGTCGCGCTCGGCCCGCGCACGGGCCAGGTCAAGGACAAGGCCGACTGGGACGTGTTCGATCCCTTCTTCGCGCCGATCATTGCCGGCTACCACTTCGACCAGACGCATCACATGACGCTGGCGCTGTACATCTACAGCGACTGGGGCAGCTACGACCCCGACCGCCTGGCGAACCTGAGCCTCAACAACTGGACCTACTCGCCCACGGTCGGCTACACGCAGCTGATGCAGAAGGGCACGCTGGAATTCACCGCCGTCGGCGCGGTGGACTTCTACACGCGCAACGACGCGACCGATTACAAGAACGGCGCCGTGTTCCGCCTCGACGCGCAACTGGTCAAGCGCTTCGCCAACGGCTGGGGCGTGGGCGGCATCGGCGGGTGGATCGAGCAGCTGGAAGACGACGAAGGCCCGACCGCCGATCGCCTCGACGGCTTCAAGGGCCACGCGCTGGCGCTGGGACCGACCGTCAACTACACGAAGAAGTGGGACGGCGGACAGGTCGAGTTCGCGGCCCGCTGGCTTTCCGAGTTCAACGTGAAGCGGCGGCTCAAGGGCGATCCGTTGATGGTGACGGCGACCATCGCGTTCTGATTGCAAGCTTCCACAGGCGTGGCGATGCCCGCGCGCGGGGTGCGGAATGCCCTCGCGCTGCTGCTTGGTCGCATCGCGTGGGCGTGCGGGCGCCCTCGATCGAGTCTCCGGCGCCCTCGGACGGGCATGACGGTGCCCTCACGCGGGGTGCGGAGCACCCTCGCGCTGCTACTTGGTCGCATCGCGTGGGCATGCGGGCGCCCTCGATCGAGTCTCCGGCGCCCTCGCACGGGTACGACGATGCCCTCGTGCGGGTGTCGGAACACCCTCGCGATACGACTTACTCGCAGCGCGAGGGCGTTGTTGCGCCTTCGCGACCCTGCCGCGCAGCCTCGCGATCCTCGCCGCGACTCGTTCGAGGGTGGCGGGCTGCCCTCGCGAGGGTGACTCACTGCCCGCGCGAGGGTGGCGCAGTACCTGTGGCGTATCAGTGGAAGCCCTTCTCCCGCGCGCGGGAGAAGGTGCCGGCAGGCGGATGAGGGCGAGGTGCGCGAATGCGGCCGCCTGCCCTCACCCCAACCCCTCTCCCGCAAGCGGGAGAGGGGCTCAATGCGCACGCGACATGCGCCGTCCCGTAACGGAGAAAACCCCTCTTCCGCATGCAGAAGAGGCGCACTTCACCCCGACGCATCGCGCGGCGGCTTGCGCGTAGCCGAGCCGCGCTGTCGCGCCTCGACGTGATCGCGCGCGACGCGCGCCAGGTCTTCGTAGCGCTTGCGCATGCGATCGAGTTCGTCCTGGTCCATTTCCTCCAGGTCCAGCAGCGCGTTCTCGGCACGGCGCGTGGCGCGGATCAGTTCGTCCAGCTTGATCTGCATCGCCTCGGTGTCGCGGTTCTGCGTGTTCTGGATCAGGAACACCATCAGGAAGGTGATGATCGTCGTGCCGGTGTTGATGATCAGTTGCCAGGTGTCGCTGAACCCGAACATCGGGCCGCTGACCAGCCAGGCCAGGATCACCAGCACCGCCAGCCCGAAGGCCGTGGCGTTGCCCGTCCAGCGCGAGGCCGCCTTGGCGAAGACCGTGAACTTTGCGTGCAGGCTCATGGCGACTTTGCGTACGCGCCGCGCGGCCCGTCGCCGCGGGAAGACCTTCCGCCGCGCAACGCAAATTCCGCGTGAACACACGCCGACTTCACGCGATCGCGCGACCGGCGGTGCCATCACGCGGCGTTACCCGGCGCCGGACGTATCGTCGAATGCAACGACGACGCACGCCGAAGGAGGCACGCCATGTCGCAGGATCGCAAGGACCCGCCCGTCCACGACGAGCACCGCAAGACACAACACGACAAGCCCGAAGACGCGCGCGAGCGCGAGAAGCGCAAGCAGCACGAGAGCGAGAACCAGGACCAGGCGCTGGAGGAAACCTTCCCCGCGAGCGACCCGACGTCGCCGTTCGTGCCGGCCAAGGCTCCGGATTGACGCGCGCGATGGCGGCCGGCGGAGCCTGGGCATCCACCGCATCGGACACCGGGCGCGCGACATGCGCGCAGGGTGCCGGCTGCGTCGTCGAACTGTTGCGGCGCGCGCGTCGAACCGAGCATGAGGCGGCCACCGGACGCTGGATCGGCGAACGACTGGCCGGCCTGCTCGGCTACGAGTACGGCGGCGTGCATGCACCCGACACGGACGCGGATGCCGCGCCGCCGGAGCGGTACTTCCTGCCCGACAGCACGCTGTCCACCGCCGACGCGCGTGCACTGCGCATCCACGGGCCGGAGCAGTTGCTGGGCGGCGTCGTGCCGCATCCGTTCGTGGCGACCAAGTCGATCACGCATCGGCTCGTCGACGGCGCGCGCGTCGTGCCCGTGGGCTGGTCTCACGCGCTGGGCGCCGCGCTCGACGAGGTCACCGTGCCCGGCTTCGCCGCTTTCAGCGTGGACGACGTGGCGCGCGCGGCAAAACAGTTGTTCGAACAGGGTCTGCCGGCCCGCATCAAGCGCGCCGACGGCATCGGCGGCGTCGGCCAATCGGTCGCCACCGATCGCAAGACGCTCGACGCCGCGCTGGCGCATCTGGATGTGGACTGCCTGGAACGCCTGGGCGCGGTGGTGGAACTCAACCTCAAGCCGGTGAAGACCTACAGCGTCGGTACGGTGGCGGTGGGCGAGCAGCGCATCGCCTACTTCGGAATGCAGCGGCTCACGCGCAACCGGCACGGCGTGGCGGTGTACGGCGGATCGAGCCAGGCCTGCCTGCGTGGCGGCCTGGAGGACGTGATGGCGACATTGCAGGACGAGGCCGAACGTCGCGTGCTGCGTTGTGCGATCCGCTACGACGCGGAGGTTTCGCGCGCGTATCCGGAGTTCTTCGCCTCCAGGCGCAATTACGACGTGGCGCTCGGCGTGGATCCGTCGGGCGTGCCGCGAACGGGCGTGCTGGAGCAGTCCTGGCGCATCGGCGGCGCGACACCGGCGGAGATCCTAGCGCTGGAAGCGATGCACCGTGATCCCAGGTTGTCGCAGGTGCATGTCTCCACGCACGAAACCTACGAACTGATCGACGCGCCGCTCGGCGCGCAGGTGTACTTCCACGGCGAAGACCCCGCCGTCGGCCCGATGACGAAGTACGCCGTACTCGATGCGCAGGACGATGCGCATGGACGTTAGCCTCGAAAGCATCGAGCTGGCAGTGGAGCAGGATCGTGTGTGCGGCACGGTGCTCTCGCCGCCTTCGCGGATGCCGGGCGTGCTGTTCGTGCACGGTTGGGGCGGCAGCCAGGAACACGATCTGGTACGCGCACGCGAAGCGGCCGGTATCGGCTGCGTGTGCCTCACCTTCGACCTGCGCGGCCACGAGCGCACGGCGCGTCACTGGGAGAAGGTGAACCGCCCGCAGAACCTGGCCGATCTGCTCGCCGCCTACGATTGGCTGGCCGCGCGGCCGAACGTGGATCCCACCGCGATGGCGGTCGTCGGCATCAGTTACGGCGGATACCTGGCGGCCTTGATGACGGCGCAGCGGCCGGTGCGCTGGCTGGCGTTGCGTTCGCCGGCGATCTACATGGACGAGGGCTGGGAACTGCCCAAGCTCCAGCTGCACATCGACACGGATCTGAACGCCTATCGCCAGCGCCGGATCGACATGCAGGACAACCGCGTGCTGCGCGCATGTGCGGCGTATCGGGGCCACGCGTTGCTGGTCGCGGCCGAGCACGACACGGTGGTGCCGCATCCGGTCATCGACAACTACGCCAACGCATTCCACCGCACGCGCTCGCTGACGCGCCGCATCGTCGAGGGCGCCGACCACGCGTTCTCGCAGAAGCCCGCGCAGAAGGCCTATACCGCGATCCTGATCAAGTGGCTGGCCGAGATGATCATGGGCGCGCGCGAGGAAGCAGCGCTGGCGAAGCTGCGGGAGCGGCGGATTCCGGAGGAGGAGGAAGGGGTGTGATGCGGGATGCGATGCGTGGTTTGATGCGTGATGCGTGATGCGTGATGCGTGGTGCGTGGTGCGTGGTGCGTGGTGCGTGGTGCGTGATGCGTGATGCGTGATGCGTGGTGCGTGATGCGTGGTGCGTGGTGCGTGGTGTGATGCGCGGTGTGGCAAGGAGTCGCCCATCACCTTCCCGAATCCGTCATCCCGGCGAAGGCCGGGACCCAGGCCGTCACGCCATCCGCCCCATCACGTCATTCCAGCGAAAGCTGGGTCTTTTGGGCCGCCGCACGGCGGCACTATCCATTTTGCTGTTGCTGCACACAGGCAACACGAAAGCGTGCCATGCGACGGCCCCAAAGCCCCGCCTACGCGGGAATGACGGTGAGGATATTCACCGCAGAGGGAGTGCCCGCACGCTGAGGGCCTGGGTCCCGGCCTTCGCCGGGATGACGGAATTTGAGAGTGACCTTGCCTTCGTCTTGCGCGCGTTCCTGCTCACCCATGCGGCCCACCCATCACCGGCAGCACGATGCCGCTGATGTAGGACGAGCACACCGGCGCAGCCAGGAACACGTAGGCCGGTGATAGTTCCTCCGGTTGCGCCGGCCGCCCCATGTCGCTGGACGCACCGAACTTCGCCACGTCCTTCGCCGCCTTGTCGGCCGGATTGAGCGGTGTCCACACGGGCCCCGGCGCCACCGCGTTCACGCGGATGCCGCGTTCGAGCAGGTTGCTCGCCAGCGACATCGTGAAGGCGTGGATCGCACCCTTGGTCGCCGAATAGTCGAGCAGGTGCGGCGAGCCGAACAGGCCGGTCTCGGAGCCGGAATTGATGATGCACGCGCCGCGCTTGAGGTGCGGCAGTGCGGCGCGTGCCATGTGGAAGTAGCCGGCGATGTTGGTCTGCAAGGTTTCCTGCAGGTGTTCGTCGGTGATGTCTTCCAGCTTCTTGGCGTGCAATTGGAAAGCGGCGTTGTTGACGAGGATGTCCAGCCGCCCGAACGCCTGGACGGTCGCGGCGACGGCGCCGTTGCAGAAGGTGGAATCCTTCACGTCGCCGGGAATCACCAGGCAGCGCCGGCCTTCCTTTTCCACTGCGGCGCGCGTTTGCTCGGCGTCCTCGTGTTCGTCGAGGTAGACGATGGCGACGTCGGCGCCTTCGCGCGCGAACAGCACCGCCACCGCGCGCCCGATGCCGGAATCTCCGCCCGTCACGATGGCGACGCGGTCGAGCAGCTTCTCGCTGCCTTTGTAGTCGGGCGCCATGTAGCGCGGCTGCGGGTCGAGGTCGCGCTCGCGGCCCGGCTTTTGCTGGTGCTGCGCGGGAAGCGGGTTTTCCGGTTGCCGCCGTGTGCCGGCCTGCACGGCCTTCCTGGACGATGCCTTCTTCGCGGGCGATTTGGCCTGCCTGGCGTCCTTCGCCTCGACCTTCTTCTGGATCGCCCGTTGCTTCGCTGCGGTGCCGGCGGCCTTCGACGCCGGCTTCTTCTCCATCGCCATGCCCGTGTCCTCCGCTACCGATGACAAGAACGCCCGGGTGCGGACACCCGGGCGCTCGTGCCTGCATGCGGCCGCTGAAAGGCCGACGCAGGATTACTTGCCCGTCTTGGCGACGGCCAGACCACTGGCATCGACGCTCTTGACGCCCTTGATGCCCTTCGCCACCGCGATGGCCTTGTCGTGCTTGGCCTTGCTGTCGACCGTGCCCGACAGTTTCACCGTGCCGTTGACGGTGTCGACGTCGATCTCCGTGCCCGGCACGTCCGACGTCGCCATGAGGTCGGCCTTCACCTTGGTGGTGATCCAGGTGTCGTTGACGGGCTGCGCGGAGCCTTCCTCTTCCGCTTCGGCCTGGGCGCGATCCTGCGCGAGCACGATCATCGGCGTGGAGATGATCGCCACGGCGCCGAGAATGGCGGCAAACAGCTTCGCGTTGGTATGGATCTTCATGCGAGTCCTCCACTGGAAAGTGCCGACAGCTTTCGTTGTCGGCGTGTATCCCCGCGTGAAATCACCGATATCGCGCAGTTCGCGCAGGGCCTGCGTTCACGGATGCGAATCCGGTGTAAACGCGCGCGGCGTGTTCAGGGCGATCGACGGGCACGTTGCAGTGCTTCGTCCAGCGCATCGGAAGCGGCGACCGCCACGTCAGGCGCGACGCCGCTGCCTTCCCAGTTGGTGCGCGTGATGGGATTGACCGGCGTTCCGTCGGATACGAACACGCGAAAGCCCGCGCCCACGTCGACCTCGCCACCGGGATTGGCCGCGCCCGCGCTGCGCTCGCCGATGACGGTCGCGCGGCGTGCGCTCTGCAACGTGTAGGTGAACGCTTCGGCCGCCGAGGCGGTGCCGCCGTCGATGAGCACGTACACGGGCACGCGCGTGCGCGGGTGCGCGTAGGGATGCAGGGGCGCCTCGCTGAACGTATCGGTGCGCGTGTGGAAGGCGTTGTAGACGTCGGCGTCCGGTTCGACGAACGCGCTGGCGAGATAGCCGACCATGCTCGGCGATCCACCGCGGTTGCCGCGCAGGTCGATCACGTTCACGCCGGTGCCGGAGAGCGTTGCCAGCGCGGCGTCGATGGCGACGCGCGCAGGCGCATCGGTGTCGTCGGGCTCGAAGTGCGCGAAGCCGTCCAGGCGCAGGTAGCCGATGTCGCCGGGCAGGACGTCGATTTCGACGATGCCGTTGGGCGATGAAGTCCGCGGCGTCCTGCGCGGCGCGGGCGGGCGCGCGGCGTCGCCCGGTGCGCTCCATCGCACGCGGAAATGGCGGTCGAGCGGGCGCAGGCGCGCGGTGAGCGCGTCGGCCAGTGCCTGCGCCTGGAGCGCGTCGTAGGCGCCAGTGGCGGCGTCGCGGCGCAGGTCGTCGGCGATGCGCTTGCCGCGCTCGGGGTCGAAGTAGCGGTCGGCGATCGCGGCGGCCACGGCGTCGACGTGCACGCGGGACGCGGGCGTGGCGTGCACGGCCGCCGAGGCGGACAGCAGCAGGAGGGCGGCGATGCGGAGCAGGTTCGGCATGGGCGGCGTTCCGGAGGCTTTCCTGTCTGGATGCCGCGGGCGGCCCGGGGGGCGCAGCGACCGCCGCCGCAGGCGGTAAACTGCGCGCATGAAGATCTTCAAGGCATTCACGCTGGAAGCCGCGCACCGCCTTCCGAACGTCCCGGAAGGCCACAAGTGCGCGCGCCTGCACGGGCACAGCTTCCGCATCGAACTCCACGTCGAGGGCGACATCGACCCGCACGCCGGCTGGGTGATGGACTTCGCCGACGTGAAGGCGGCCTTCAAGCCGCTCTACGACCGGCTCGACCACCACTACCTCAACGACATCGAAGGCCTCGAGAACCCCACCAGCGAGCGACTGGCGGTGTGGATCTGGGAGCGTCTGAAGCCGGCGCTGCCGCTGTTGTCGGAGGTCGTCGTGCACGAGACCTGCACGTCGGGGTGCAGCTACAAAGGGTGAGGCTGGCCGCTTACGCGGCACGGCCGCGTGGCCTGCCGAACGCCCGGTCAGAATGGCCGGGCCCGGGTAACGGCTACGCGTCGCTCACACGCCTCACTTCACCTCCGGCCGCAGCAGCGAGCCGAACGTCAGGTACCACGAGCTCTCGCCTTCGTCGTTGCCGCCGTAGGCCAGGAACATCGGCCCCAGTGGCGTGCTGAATCCGACGAACAGGCTGCCGGCGAGGATCAGATCGTCGGCGTCCACCGCGTCCTTGCTCGTCCACGCATTGCCCGTTTCCAGGCTCGCGCCGACGTACATCGGCAGCGAGAACAATCGGCTCGTGTTGCCGGTGCGGCGGTACATCACCGCGCGTGCCAGCGCGGTCTGGTTGCCGGCCAGCGCGCGTTCGTCGAAGCCCGACAGGTTGAGGAACCCGCCCAGGAAGCCCTGCGCCTGGAAGAAGTTGTCGTCCTCCAGCGCGCTGGTGAGGCGCGCGCCGAGCAGCAGGTGATAGCGGCCCCATGCCTGCGCCCAGTCTCCGGTGAGCCGCGCGACGTTGCCTTCCACGTTCGCGCCCATCGTTTCGTAGTAGGTCTCCAGGTCCGCGCTGACGCGCACACCGCGCGTGGGGAAGTTGATGCTGTCCAGCGTGTCCCACGTCGCGTTGTACATGATGCCGGCGTACTCCTCCTGCGCGCCGCTGAAGTCGGCGGGGTTGCCGATCAGCAGGTCGCCGCGATCGCGACCGCGCAGCAGTTCCGCGCTGATGCGCCATTCCGGTTGCGGCGTGAAGCCCGCCTGCAGCGCGAGCTGGCGCCGGTTGATGCGGAACTCGGCAAGCTGGTTGCCGTCGCGCCACAACGGCAGCGATTCGTTGCGCAGCTCCAGTGAAGGTTGCAGATAGAAGGCCCCGGTCTCGCCGAAGGGCTGGTAGAACTCCGAGCGCAGGCCGGTGATGCGGCCCAGTCGCATCACGTTACGCCACTCCGCGCCGAGCGTGTTGACGTCGTTGAACGTCAGCTCCGCCGAGACCATGTAACTGTTGCGCCCGTTGAAGTTGTCGTCGAGCTGGAAGCCCAGCTTGCCGAAGGCCGACCACGGTTTTTCCGCCGGGATGATCTGCAGTCCGCGTTCGCCATCGCGCTCGACGAGCCGGTAGTCGATCTGCTGGAAGCGCCCGTCGCCATAGGCCGTCCCGATGTCCTTCTCCAGGCGCTCGGCGTCGAACGGTTTGTCGAGGTTGTCGGCCACGGCGCGCTCGACCTGGCGCGTCGCCGAGGGCGAGCGGCCTTCGACCACGTCGAGGAACGACACCAGCTTGGGATCGAAATCGCGCTTGCGCTGGCGCTCGCGGTACGCGGCGTAGGTCGCCTCGTCCACCGACAGCGCGCGCAGCCGCGGCAGCGCGGCTTCGGCGGCGCGCTCGCCGATCGCGATGGCCTCGGCGCCGCGGTTGAATTCCGCCGCGGTGATGTCGCCCAGCTCGGGGCGGATCAGCACGTCGCCGGGACCGAGCGTGGCGAGCGTGCGCTCGGTCTTGTTGGACATCAGCGCCGAGATCATCTGATCCATGATCACGATCGGATTGGTCAGCGCTTCTTCCTTGTGCAGCGGCGATCCGACGTCGACCACGATGAGGCGATGCGCGCCCATCTCGCGCACGACGTCCACGGGCACGTTGTCGACCATGCCGCCGTCCACCAGCAGGCGATCGCCCACGCGCACCGGCGCGAACGCGCCCGGCACGGACATGCTCGAGCGAATCGCCAGCGCGAGGTCGCCGTCCTGGAACACCACCTTGTCGCCGGTGACGATGTCGGCGGCCACGGCGCGGAAGGGGATCGGCAGATTGTCGAAGTCGTGCACGTTCCAGGTCGAGATCGTCAGCCGGCGCATCAGCATCAGCAGCTTCTGCCCCTGCACGATGCCCACGGGCAGCACGACGCGGCCGTCGACGTAGCCGATCTCCAGGTCGAGCAGGTAGCGGAAGTCGGCGTCCTTGCGGCGCATCGGCTGGCCCGGGCGCGGCGGGTCGTCGACGAACATGTCGGCCCAGTCGATGGTTTCGATCAGGTTTTCCATCTCGGCCGGCGTGTAGCCGGTGGCGTACAGGCCGCCGACGATCGAGCCCATGCTGGTGCCGGCCATCTTGCACACGGGGATGCGCTCGCGTTCGAGCACCTTGAGCACGCCGATGTGCGCCGAACCGCGCGCGCCGCCGCCGCCGAGGACGAGGCCGACGCAGGCCGGTTCATTCCGGGCCGGGGGCGACTGCGCGGCGGCCGGGAGCGCCGTCAGGCCGGCCGCGACCAGGGCCGCTCCGGACAGGGCGCGCCCGAGGCGGCGCAGCAGTGGGGAGCGGGCGGTCGCATCCATCATCGTCCGGTCATCCTGGTTGGCGAAGCTGTGCGCACCGGCCGAGCCCGGCGCAGTCCGATTCTGCCATCGGTCCTGTGAGGCCCAACGGTGTCTGAATCGAGTTCCCGGACGTGTTGCACTGCAACAAAACCAGCGCTATGCTGCACCGCACAATCCACCCTTCCCCGGATTGCCCAGGAGACCAGCATGTACCAGCCGTTCAACGAACAGTTTGCCGCCGCAACGCGCCAGTTCGCGGAGACGGCCGCGCAGGTCAACCGCCTGGCCCTCGACAACGCCGAGGCCGTGTTCGGCCTGCAGCTGTCGGCCATCGAGGACCGCGTCAACGCCACCTTCGCCTTCCTTGGCGAGGCCGCCGAGGCCCGTGATTTCGAGGCCCTCAAGACGCTGCTGCCGAAGGGCGCGCAGGTTGCCCGCGAGAACTTCGAGCGCGGTGTCGCCACCGGCCAGGAAGTCTTCGGCCGCACGCTGAAGGCCCACGGTGCGATCACCGAGCTGGCCAAGTCGCAGTTCGAAACCGCCGCGCGCGGCGTGCAGGCCGGCGTCGAAACGACCGTGAAGGCCGCCACCGGCGCCCCGAAGGCCGCTGCCAAGTAATTCCGAATCTCTCTCCTTAACTGGCTTTATTTTTCCGATCTACCGCCACCCCTCCCGGCGGTCTGGAAACCCGGCAGCGCAAGCGGCCGGGTTTTTTCTTTCCGGGCGCCTGAACCGGGCGCGGGTGGTCGGTCGTATTTCGGGCGAATCTGGTGCATAATCCGTGCACGCACTGCCGGAGCCCGCTCATGAACGCCGTCATGAAGCCTCATACCAGCCTCGCCGAATCCCTGCGCGAGCCCGAGCAGGTCTACCTGTCCCCCCGCCGGATCGGGGAGGCGTTGGGCCTGCAGATCCAGAGCCTGGCCGAGCGCGCCCGCGTCAGCCGCAACACGCCCACCGCACGCCCGCAGAACGAACACCTCCAGCAGTACCTGCGCGATGTCGTGCGCGTGCTCGCCGCGGCCGAAGACGTGGCCGGCGGCGATCGGGCACGCGCGATCTTCTGGTTCATGAACGACCCGCTGCCGGAATTCGACTACCTCACCGCCGACGCGCTGGTGCAGGCGGGCAAGGCGCAGGTGGTCATCGACTACATCGAATCCATCGCCGGGGGCGCGACCGGATGATCCTGCGCGAGTTGGGCGATGGCGACGCGCTGTACCGCGTCATCGTCCCGCGCTGGTCGCATGCGCCCACCTCCGGCGCCGGCGCCGCACTGAAGGGCGGCCGCTTCAATCGCGCAGGACTGGAAGCGCTGTACCTGTCCCGCGAACTGGAGACGGCCGTGGAGGAATACCGCCAGCACGAGCAACTGCTGCCGCCCGGCACGCTGGTGACTTTCCTGGTCGGTCCGTTGCTCGTGGTGGATTTCGCGCGCGGCTACGAGGGCGACGGCTGGGATCCGATCTGGGCCGAGTACGCCTGCAACTGGCGTCGCCTCGCCTTCGACGAACGCACGAGCCGCCGAGCTGGGTGCTGGGCGACCTCGCGCTCGATGCCGGCGCGGCCGGCATTCTCTTTCCGTCCGCCGCGTGCACCGGCGGCACGAACCTCGTGCTGTTCAACTCCAGCCAGCTGCCCGCGCGCCTGCTGCGCGTGCACGATCCGAACGCTCAGCTGCCGCAGGACGGGCGCTCGTGGCCGGATCCTTCGAACCCGATATCCACCCGCTGATCCTGCATCGCCGCATCCGTCGATGCAAAGAAAAAGCCCGCCATCCGGCGGGCTTTTCCGTTCTGCGGTTCCGGGGATCAGCTCACCGGTCGCGGCCGCAGGTGTTCATCCTCGTCGTCCTGTTCGATCACCGGCTTCTCGTCCATCTTGTCGCCCAGCAGGCGACGCACCGCGACGTAGAACACCGGAATCAACAGCAGGCCGAGGAAGGTCGCGAACATCATGCCGCCGATCACGCCGGTGCCGATGGCGTGACGCGAGTTCGCGCCGGCGCCGCTGGAAATCGCCAGCGGGAACACGCCCATGATGAAGGCGAAGGACGTCATCAGGATCGGACGGAAGCGCAGGTGCGCGGCCTCGATCGTCGCCTCGCGCAGCGTCTTGCCGTGCTGGCGCTGCTCGATGGCGAACTCCACGATCAGGATCGCGTTCTTGGCCGCAAGACCAATCACCGTGATCAGGCCGATCTTGAAGTAGATGTCGTTGGGCAATCCGCGCAGCAGCGAGAACAGCACCGCGCCGAGCGCGCCCAGCGGCACCACCAGCAGCACCGCGACCGGCACCGACCAGCTTTCGTACAACGCGGCCAGGCACAGGAACACGACGAGGATCGACAACGCCAGCAACGCAGGCGCCTGGTTGCCCGACAGGATTTCCTGGTACGACTGGCCCGTCCAGTCGTAGCCGAAGCCCTGCGGCAGGTCCTTCTCGACGATGTTCGCCATCGCGGTCATCGCTTCGCCCGAGCTGTGGCCCGGTGCCTGCGAACCCACGATTTCCACCGCTGCGTAGCCGTTGTATCGCGTGAGCGACGGCGACGCGGTGATCCAGTGGTTACGCACCACGTTCGACAGCGGCACCATCGACGTCGCTTCGCCCGGGCCCGCCTGCGTCAGCGGACTGGGCGTGTAGAAGCGCGCCAGCGATTCCGGGCCCGTGCGGTACGGGCCGTCGGCCTGCATCGTCACGCGCTTCACTCGGCCCGCGTCGACGAAGTCGTTGACGTACACCGGCGCCAGCATCAGCTGGATCGCGCTGTAGATGTCGCCCACCGACAGGCCCATCGAGGTCGCCTGCACGCGGTCGACGTCCAGGCGCAGCTGCGGCGAGGCTTCCAGTTCGTTCGGACGCACGCCGGTCAGCGCCTTGTCCTCACCGGCCTTGCCCAGCAGGGTGTTGCGCGCTTCGGTCAGCGCCTCACGGCCCTGGCCCTGGCGGTCCTGCAGGTACATGTCGAAGCCGCCGAACTGGCCCAGGCCGCTCACCGTCGGCAGGTTGATCACGAAGATCTGCGCGTCGCGGATGCCGAACAGCGCGCCGTTGGCCTTCTGGATGAACTCCGACGCGGTGACCTTGCGCTCGTCCCACGGCTTGAGGCGGATGAACGCGATGCCCACGTTCTCGCCCTGGCCGACGAAGCTGAAGCCGGCGACGGTGAAGATGCCGTCGAACTCGTCTTCCTTCGCCATCGTCGCGCGCACTTCTTCCAGCACGGCGTTGGTGCGATTGATCGTCGCGCCCGGCGGCAGGTTGATCAGGGCGATCGCGTAGCCCTGGTCTTCCTCGGGCAGGAAGCTGCCCGGCATGCGCGTGAACAGGAATCCGCACAGCACCACCAGCACGCCGAACACCATCATCCAGCGCGGTGCGTGGCTGATCGCGTGGCCGATGTGGCCGACGTAGGTCTTGGCGATCTTGTCGTAGTACTTGTTGAAGGTGCGGAAGACGAAGTTGTCGCGATGATGGTCGGCCGTCGGCTTGAGCAGCGTCGCGCACAGCGCGGGCGTGAAGCCCAGCGCGAGGAACGCCGAGAAGAACATCGCCATGGCGATGGTGATGGCGAACTGCTTGTAGATCTCGCCCGCCGAACCGCCCTGGAACGCCGAGGGGATGAACACCGCCGCCAGCACGACCGTAATCGCCACGACCGCGCCGCTGATCTGGCTCATCGACTTGCGTGTCGCCGCCTTCGGCGAGAGTCCTTCCTCGGTCATGATGCGTTCGACGTTCTCGATCACCACGATCGCGTCGTCCACCACGATGCCGATCGCCAGCACCATGCCGAACAGGCTGAGCTGGTTGATCGTGAAGCCGATGAAGTACATGCCCAGGAACGTGCCGAGCAGCGCGATGGGAATGACCAGCGTGGGGATCAGCGTCGCGCGCAGGTTCTGCAGGAAGATCAGCATCACCAGGAACACGAGCACGATCGCCTCGAACAGCGTCTTGATCACTTCCTTGATCGAGACGGCGACGAAGGTGGAGCTGTCGTACGGCGAGAACCAGGTGACGCCCTGCGGGAACGTGGCCTGCAGTTCGTTCATGCGCTTGGTGACGGCCTCCGCCACGCCCAGCGCGTTGGCGCCCGGCGCCAGCTGGATGGCGAAACCGGCGGCCGGCTTGCCGTCCCAGCGGCTGTCGAAACCGTAGGACGTCGCGCCCAGGCCGATGCGCGCGACATCACGCAGCCGCACCGTGGTGCCGTCGCCGTTCGTGCGCAGGATGATGTTGCCGAACTGCTCGGGCGTGCTGAAGCGACCTTCGGCGGACACGGTCGCAGTGAAGCCCTGCTCCGCCGGCGCAGGGTCGGAGCCGATCTTGCCGGCCGCGAACTGCACGTTCTGGCCGCGCACCGCGGTGAGCACCTGCGTGGCCGACAGACCGAAGCCGCGCAGCTGGTCAGGGTTCAACCAGATGTTCATCGCGTATTCGCTGCCGAACTGCTGGGTGCTGCCCACGCCCGGCACGCGCGCGATCTGGTCGAGCACGCGCGAACCGACGATGTCGCTGAGGGCATCGCGGTCCATCGACTCGTCGTCCGAGCGCAGCGCGACGACCTTCAGGAAGCCCGCGTTGGCCTTCGCCACGACCACACCTTGCTGCACCACTTCGGTGGGCAGGCGCGGCGTGGCGAGCGCGACCTTGTTCTGCACCTGCACCTGCGCGATGTCCGGGTCGGTGCCCGGCGTGAACGTCAGGGTGATGTTGGAACCGCCGCTGGAGCTGGAGGACGAGGAGAAGTAGACGAGGTTGTCGATGCCCGTCAGCTGCTGCTCGATCACCTGCGTGACCGCGCCCTCGGCCGTCTCGGCGCTGGCGCCGGGATAGGACGTGGACACCGTCACCTGCGGCGGTGCGATGGAGGGATACGACTCGACGCCGAGGTTCAGGATCGCGAGCACGCCGCACAGCGAGATCAGGATCGCGATGACCCAGGCGAAGACCGGGTGGTTGATGAAGAATCTGGACATGGCGTGGGGTCAGTCCTTCTTGGCCGGTTCCTCACCGGCGGCCTTCGCGGCCGGCGCCTTCGATGCATCGCCGGCGGTCTTGCCCGCGGCGTCGGCCGGCGAAACCTTGGCCGGCTTGCCCGGCTGCGCGCGCTGCACGCCGGAGACGATGACCTGGTCGTTCGGGGCCAGGCCCTTGGTCACCACCCAGTTGCCGCCTTGCTGGCGGTCGGCCACGACGTCCTTGCGCGCGACGTTGCCGTCGCTGCCGAGGACCAGCACGAAGGCGCTCTTGGCATCGCGCTGCACACCGGCCTGCGGGACCAGGTAGGCATTGGGCGTCACGCCCAGCACCGTCTTGAGGGTCACGAACGTGCCCGGCAGCAGCGTCTTGTCGGGGTTGGGGATCAGCGCGCGCAGCGCGATCGCGCCGGTGCTCGGATCGACGACGTCGCCGGAGAAGTCCAGCTTGCCCTGGCGCTCGTACGGCGTGCCGTCCGGCAGGACGACGGTCACCTTCGAATCGCCCTGCGTGGTCTGCGCGCGACGCACCTGCTCCAGCTCGGTGACGCTGAGGGAGAAGTTCACGTAGAGCTGGTCGATCTGGTCGACCGTGGTGAGCAGCGTCGGCGTGCCCTGCCCGACCAGCGCGCCTTCGGTGACCTGCTGCTGGTTCGCGCGGCCGCTGATCGGCGCGGTCACCGTGGCGTAGCCCAGGTTGATGCGCGCATTCGCCAGCGCCGCCTCGGCCTGCTTCACCGCGGCACCGGAGCTGCGCTCGGCGGCCATGGCGTTGTCCAGGTCGGACTGCGAGACGAACTTCTCCGGCGCCAGGCGGCGGGCGCGATCGGCGGCGGCCTTGGCGTTGGCGTAGTTGGCCTGCGCCGAGGCCAGCGAGGCCTGGGCCTGGCCGACTTCGGCCTGCAACGGCGCCGGGTCGATCAGGAACAGCACCTGCCCGGCCTTCACGTCGCTGCCTTCCTCATAGACCCGGCGCTGCAGCACGCCCGGAACGCGCGCACGCACGTCCGCGCTGCGGAACGCGGCCAGACGGCCCACCAGATCCTTCTGCAGCGGCACGTCGCCCGGCTGCACCTTGACCACACCGACGTCCGGCGGGGGCATCTCGCCGCCCTGGGGCTGATCCTTGCCGCCGCAGGCGGACAGTACGAGGGCCAACGCGGCAGCGATCGCCACCGTGCGCGGGTTCTTGACCATGGGGGAAGACTCCAATTCCTTCATGACGGGCGTCGCAGCCCGGGTAGGGTTCGAATTCCTATACCGCCCAGTCTAGCATTTGTCGGGAGCGGCCCATCTCCCATTGGTCACGCCTATCGCCGATCAGGCCGGTTGAAGCAAAGCCGCCAGCTGTGCCGGATCGGGCGCTTCGCGGAACGGGAGCCGTCCCCAGCACGCTACCGGCAGGTGCTGCTTCAGCAGCGTGAAGTTGTCATCGGCGCGCTCCATGGCCGGGTCGATGTCGTTGGCGATCCAGCCCACCAGATGCAGACCATCGGCCTGGATCGCCCGCGCGGTGAGTCGCGCATGGTTGAGACAGCCCAGGCGCAGCCCCACGACCATCACCACCGGCAGGTCCAGCGCGCGCACCACGTCCGCCTGGTCCAGATCGGCGGCCAGCGGCGCGGCCCAACCGCCCACACCTTCCACCACCACCGCATCGGCCTGCGAGGACAGGCGTGCGAATGCGCTTTCTATCGGCGCAAGGGTAACGCGGATGCCTGCGTCGGCGGCAGCCAGTTCAGGCGCCAGCGGATTGGGCAGGGCGAATGGATTGACGTCCTCGTACGCAGGGCGCGGCGCGCTTGCCGCCTGCAGGGCGAGCGCGTCTTCGTTGCGCCATCCCTCCGGCGTGCGCTCGCAGCCGCTGGCAAGCGGCTTCATGCCGACCGCGCGCAACCCGCGCGCGCGCAGCGCATGCAACAGCGTCGCACTGGCCAGCGATTTGCCGATGCCGGTGTCGGTGCCGGTGACGAACCAGCCGCGGCTCACGACGCGGCCCCTTTCGGAGCGGCCCTGCCGGCCCCAAGTACGCTGGTAGACTGCGGAAAAGAGGCACTCATGTTCACCAGCGAAAGTCTAAGCGGCACGAAGTCGGAACAGTATGCGCAACTGCTCGCGCAGGCGCGTGCGCTCATGCATGGCGAACGCGACCGCATCGCCAACGCCGCCAACCTGGCGGCGCTGATCTACAACGCGGTGCCGGAACTCAACTGGGCCGGCTTCTACTTCTTCGACGGCACCGAGCTGGTCGTGGGTCCGTTCCAGGGACTGCCCGCCTGCGTGCGCATTCCGCTCGACAAGGGCGTGTGCGGCGCAGCCGCCTCCACCCGGCAGACCCAGCTCGTCCCCGACGTGCACGCCTTCCCCGGCCACATCGCCTGCGACTCGGCCTCCAACTCCGAACTGGTCGTGCCACTGGTCTCCGCCAATGGCGAGCTGATCGGCGTGCTCGACCTCGACAGTCCGGTCCTGGACCGTTTCAACGTTGAAGACCAGCACGGCCTGGAGTCCATCGCGCGGGCATATGTGGAGTCACTGGAATGACGACCAGCACCGACAAGCTGCGCAACATCGGCCCGAAGTCCGCCGCCTGGCTGCGCCAGGTCGGACTGCGCACACGCGAGGACCTCGCCGCGGTGGGCACGGTGGAGGCCTTCATGCGCGTCAAGCGCGCCGGCTTCAAGCCGACGTTGAACCTGCTGTACGCCATCGAAGGCGCGTTGCAGGACTGCCATTGGCAGGAGATTTCCGACGAGCGCCGCGGCGAGCTCATCCAGGCCGCCGATGCCGCCACCGCCCTGCTGCCGCCGCCGCGCTACAAGCCGGCCGCCGCGCCGGTTACGACGACGCAGATGGCCCGCGAGGAAGACACCATCGCGATGCCGACGCTGTTCGACGAGCCTGCGGATCGGGACTGATCGAGACAGTCTGCACTCCGAGCACCTCCCTTTCTCCCGCTTGCGGGACTAGGTGCCCGAAGGGCGGATGAGGGCAAACGGAGACGAGGCTTCAGACTCGCCTGGGCCCTTCAACGCTCCGCGCGCTTTCCTTCGCTCCCACCGCTCTCCCGCAAGCGTGAGAGGGCTTTGCACACCGCGAACCCAAGCCTCCACGCGAAAATGCCGTAGACTTCGCCCCGCTTCGAGGTGACCCGGCGGCGTCCTGCCGGCGGGTTGAAACGGGAAGTCGGTGACGCCGCCACGCGGCCAGTCCGGCACTGCCCCCGCAACGGTAAGCGAGTTCGAGCTCGGCACACCGCCACTGTGCACACGCACGGGAAGGCGCCGCAGCCGGAGGGCCTCCTCCACTCGCGAGTCCGGAGACCGGCCTGCGACGCAAGGGTCCCGACTGGAAACAGCCTGTCTGGAATCAGCATGGACCCGCCACTGGTTGCGATGCGGAGGGCGTCGCGGCGGCGACGTCGGCGTTCCGCTTCCGATTCCGCGGCCCACTCTCTCCCGGCAACCGTTCCTTTTGCCGTCGGCGCCGTCGTGCGCTGGAGAATTCCGATGTCCTTCCGCCGCAATGCCCCCGTCCACGCCCTCGCGTTCGCCTGCGCGCTCGCCCTGCCCGCGCTCGCCCACGCCGCGCCGCAGGCGACCGATCTGGACGAAGTCGTCGTCACCGCCAACCGCACCGCCGTGACGGTCAACGATGCGCTCGCGCCGGTGGAAGTGGTCGACGCCGAGCAGATCCGCCGCAGCCAGGCGCGTTCGCTACCCGACCTGCTGCGCGGACGCGCCGGCATCACGCTGTCCAACCAGGGCGGCCAGGGCAAGCTCACCACGCTATTCCTGCGCGGCGCGGAATCCGACCACGTGCTGGTGCTGGTCGACGGGATCCGCATCGGTTCGGCGACGTCCGGCCTGGCCTCGCTGCAGGATCTGCCGGTCGATCTGATCGACCGCGTCGAGATCGTCCGCGGCCCGCGTTCCAGCCTGTACGGCGCCGACGCCATCGGCGGCGTGATCCAGGTGTTCACGCGACGCGACCGCGAAGGCTTCGCTCCGCGCGTCACCGTCGGCGGCGGTTCCAACGGCCTCAACGAATTCGCCACCGGCTTCGGCGGCGGCAACGGCCGCGCCTGGTTCGGCGCCGACTACTCACGCAGCCACACGCAGGGCATCAACGCCTGCAACGGCTATTTCGACCCGGTGACCTTCGACGGTGCCGGTTGCTTCATCGCGCCGGACTCGCAGCCCGACCGCGACGGTTACACGCGTGACGCACTCTCCGTGCGTGGCGGCGTCGACTTCAACGAGCAGTGGACCCTGGAAGGCCACGCGTTGCGCAACGAAGGCGACAACGAATTCGACGGCGACTTCACCGACCGCGCCAAGACCGTGCAGCAGGTCGTCGGGGGCAAGCTGCGCTGGCACCCGAACGACCGCGTCGACCTGCACCTCACCGCCGGCCGCAACCAGGACGCGTCCGACAACTACCTCGGCGACACCTACCTCGACTACTTCAGCACCTACCGCGACAGCGCCACGCTGCAGGGCGACTTCGGCCTGGCCGAGCACCACCTGCTCACCGTCGGCCTGGACTGGCTGGAAGACAGCGTGAGCAGTACCACGCCGTACGACGAGAGCAGCCGCGATAACAAGGCCGCATTCGTGCAGTACCAGGGTCGCTTCGCAGCGCAATCGCTGGAAGCCAGCGTGCGCCGCGACGACAACGAACAGTTCGGCGGCCACACCACCGGCAGCGCCGCATACGGCATCGAGTTCGCGCAGAACTGGCGCATCACCGCCGGCTACGGCAGCGCGTTCAAGGCGCCCACGTTCAACGAGCTCTACTTTCCGTTCTTCGGCAACGCGAACCTGCGTCCGGAAGATTCCGACACCTGGGAACTGGGCGTGGCCTGGCGCGGCGATACGCTCAACGTGCGCCTGGACACCTTCAGCACCGAGGTCGACGACCTCATCGCCTTCGACGCCGCGCTGGGCCTGCCCAACAACGTCGAACGCGCGCGCATGCAGGGCGCCGAACTCGGCGTGGACACGACCGTCGCCGAATGGACCATCGCCGGCGCGATCAGCTACCTCGACACCGAGAACCGCAGCGGCTTCTACGAAGGCAACGAACTCGCCCGCCGCGCGAAGAACAGCGCGCGTGTCGACGTGGACCGCGCATTCGGCGATTTCCGCATCGGCCTGACCGCCGTGGGCGAAGGCTCGCGTTTCGACGACGTCGCCAACACGCGTCGCCTGGGCGGCTACGGCACACTCGACCTGCGCGCCGAATACGCCATCACGCCCGCGCTGACATTGCAGGCCCGCGTGGCCAACGTGTTCGACCGCGAGTACGAGACGGTGGCGTTCTACAACCAGGCGGGGCGGGAGTGGTTCCTCACGCTGCGCTACGCACCGGTGAACTGAGCCGTTCTGCGAAGTGACTGGCGCCCCTCCTCCGACAAGGCAGAGGGGCGCCGACCTTGCACTTCATCCCGAGCGGCGAGGCGAATCCATCCGATCCCGTTCGTCCTGAGCGTGGGGGCGAAGCCCCGGAGTCGAAGGATGAGCAGGCCGGTCACGCAACGGTCCCGCCGGGTCCTTCGACTTCGGCCTGCGGCCTACGCTCAGGACGAACGGTGGAAGGTTGTGGCGTCCATCGGCAAGCGCGGATGCGTCGAGACATCGCGCTCACGAAAGTTCGCCGACCCTAGCCTTCCATCGCTGGAGGCTGCCGCGACGTGAAACGCCACGCCCTTCTGATCATCGACATGATCAACGCGCTCGACTTCGCGCAGGGCGCGAAGCTGCTCGCATCCGCGCGACCGGCCGCGCAGCGCATCGCGCGACTGAAGGCGCGATTGAAGCCGCGCGGCGTTCCGGTCGTCTACGTCAACGACAACTACGGCCAATGGCGCTCCGACTTCCGCCAGGTCGTCGCGCAGTGCGCGCAGGACGCATCGCTGGGCGCGCCGCTGGTCAGGCTGCTGCACCCCGAGGACGATGACTTCTTCGTGCTCAAGCCCGAGCGCTCCGGTTTCCACGACACGCCCTTGCGCCTGCTGCTGGACCGGCTCGGCGCCGACACGCTGATCCTCACCGGCATCGCGCTCGATGTCTGCGTGCTCGCGACGGCGACCGACGCCGGCATGCACGGCTACCGGCTGTTCGTGCCGTCGGACTGCGTGGCATCGGAAACGCCAGGGCGCAAGCAGGCTTCGCTGAAGCTGCTGCGCGATTCGCTCCACGTCGACACGCGCGCCTCGCGCGCGATCACGCTGCGCTGAGGCGTCGCCCGGCCCGCGAACGTTCCAGCCACCACAACGCGCCGCTGGCCAGCAGCCATGCCAGCCACCACGGCCAGCGCGCCGTCGGATGACGCGGCGCCAGCGCGGCGTCCGCCTGCGCCATACTGCGTTGCGAATCCGCCGCGCGTTGCAGCGTGGCCTCGCGCAATGCCTGCGCCCGTAGCCCCGGCGCCGCATCGGTCGCGCGAACGAAGAACGCCTGCGTGCGATCGCCGGAACGCAGCAGGTGCCAGCCTTCCGATGTCGGCCAGAACGCTGCGCATGCGCGCGCGCCGGTGACGGGATCGCGCAGCAGCGCATGCGAAGCGCCGTCCGGCGTGATCACCCTTGCGCCGTCGGACACGCCGCACAATGCGACGCGTCGGTCCTGTCGCGCATCCGCATCGATATCGAAGCCAGGCGCCGCCTGCGCACGCGCAAGCGCGGAGACCGCATCGCTCCACAGCGCGGCATGCAGGTCATCGCGTCCGCCCAGCATCAGGCGGAAGCTGTCGGCCAGCAACCACACGCCCACGCGACCGCGTCCGTGCGCGCGCCACAGGCCCAGCGCGGTGCCGTCCGCATCGCGCAGCAGCGCCACGCCGTCGGACGCGGACAGCCGCGCGTCGCGTCGCGTCAGCGGCGGCATCTCTGCCGGCGCCGCGTCGTGCGCACGCGGTGCGTCCTGCGTTCCCGGGCCGATGCGCGCGCGCTCCATCGCATCCTCGCGCGTGCCCGCAGCCAGCTTCACCGGAACCGAATCGCGTCCACCGTCGAGCGCGAAGCCCAGCGACCGCAGCCGACCGCGTTCGCCGGCAGACAAGGGACCGGTGATGCGCACCAACAGGCCGAGCCCGTCGCGCACGGCCACTTCGAGCGCGGCGCGCTGACCCTCGCCCAGTGCGGACCACGCGCGCTCGTCGACGATGGCCAGATCGAAACGCGACAGGCTCGCTGCATCCAGCGAGATCGGCGCGTCGCCCAGCTGCACGCCGCCACCGACCGCGATCTGTGCGTGCATCGGCAGGCCGGCATCGTCGAGCCAGCGCCGCAGGAACTTCACCTCCGGCCCGGGTGCACCCGCCAGCACAAGCACGCGCGGCGGCGCGGCTTCCTGCACCTGCAACGGCACATCGGCTTCCTCGACGACGCGCTTTCGCTCATCGTGCAGGCGCAGGCGGAACCGCATTCCTCCCGTGCCGCGCGCCGTGCCCGTGACCATGAAACGCCCGTCGTCCGCAATCGCGACGCGATCGACCGGACGACGCGCGGGATCGAGCAGCTCGACCTGCCCGCCGGCCAACTGTGCGGCACGACCGGAGATGCGGAATTCATCGCCGGCCGCGATGCGGGCCGGCGCGGCGAGTTCGACGAGCCCGCGCGGCAGCGGCGGCGGCGTGAACTCGATGGCGATGGTCGACGCCGCATCGAGATCGCGCAGCTCCAGGCCGGCTCCGATCACGCGCACGCGCTGCGTTCCGGGACGGCGGCGAAGTGCGGTCGCCAGATCGGGCGCGCGCTCCACGTCCGACCAGGCCGGTGCTTCCGGCAGCGCGACCGCGGCGTCGCCCGCCGCCAACTGCGCACGCGGTGCGCCGGCCGTGACGACCACCAGGGTTCCGGCCTCGCCGGGCACCGTCGGCGGCCACAGCGCGAAGTACAGCAGCGCCGCGCACAGCGGCTGCGCGATCACCAGCGCCGCGATGCGCCAGGCATGCGAGCGTTGCGACGGCTCCGCGCGCAGATGGCGCACGAGCAGGCGCACGATGCCGAGCATCGCCGCGAGCGCGAGCACGACGGCCGTCGTCGTCGGCGAGAACAGATCGCTCATCGGGTCGTCTCCCGCCGCAGCGCGTCGAGGTAGCGACGGCCGTCCGCGTCGCCTGCATCGCGACGCGGCACCGCCGCCGGCGGGCGCGGCAACAGCGGCCACAGCTGGGCACGCAATTCATGCCGGCACGCGACGCACGCGGGCTGCGCGCGCAGCGCATCGACCGCGGCGATGAACGACAACGGATCGGGAACGCGCGATTCGTTCGTGCGCAACCAGCGTTCGAGCGCGGCGAAATCGACCTCGGCCGCGGCCTCGCGCCCCGGCGTGTCGTCCAGCGCGCGCCACAGGGCATCGAGCGTGGGATCGGGCGGCGTCGCGCGCGCCAACGCATCGTCGCGACGCGCGATGCCGGCACGGTCGCCGCTCATGCGGCGCGTCTCGTCGATGGGCGGAAGCTCCGGCCCCACGCGTGCCAGGTAGATGCGCGTGGCCTGCTGCACCTGCTTGATGTGCTTGAGCGCCGTGTACGCGTAAGGCAGCGCCTGCTCCGGATGACCCTGTCGCAGATGGCCTTCGGACTGCCACATCGCGTCGAGCGCAAGCTTGAGCGTGGCGCGCGTTTCCGGATCCAGCAACGTCGCCGCTTCCGCGTGGTCGTGCGTGTGGCCGTATTCCTCCAGCACTGCGCCTTCCTGGCCGAACGTGGCCGTTCCCTTCGCGTCGTCGTGCACGTGATCGTCCTGCGGCGCGCTGGATTCGTCGGCGTGAGCGTGACCGGCCGCCTCGGTGTCGGATTCGGTCACGGCGGACACGTCGTCCGATGTCGGCGGCGGCTTGGGCTCGCCTTCGGCTTCCTCGCCGAGGAACTGGCCGTAACGCAGGCGCAGGAGGCGCTGGTCCACTCCGATCGCGTCGCTGCGGCGCAGGTATTCGTCGGCATCGAGACGGCGCTTGTCCTTCAGCAATGCCTCGGCGTCGATGATGATCTGGCGTTGGCTGCGGAAATACGCGGGCATCACCTTGCGCACCATGCCTTCCAGGTCGCTGGTTTCGGTGCCCAGCTCGGACGGCCAACGCAGGATCAGGCTGGCGCTGCGCGCGGTCTGCGGCGACGGCGTGCGGTTGTCCTCCACTTCCAGTTGGGCGATCAGGTCATCGCCCACGGCGAAACCGAGCGCGCCCAGATCCAAGTGATGCGCGAAGCGCTTCACCGTCGCGCCGCCCGTGGCGCGCAGCGTCACGATCTGGTCGCGGAAGGTGATGTTCTCGCCGCTGCCTTGTGCAAGCGTCACGCGCAGCCTGGCCACGGGCGCGACGCCGAAGTCGTCGCTGGCCTCGAACACCACCGGCCACCCCTTCTGCCCCGGCGTGGCGAGGCTGAGGCTGCGATCGGGTTCGATCACGCGCACCTGCGGCGGGCGGTCGGCGATGGCATCGAGGCGGTGCGGCCGGGCTTCGCGCAGCGGCGGTGCATCGCGCAGCACAAGGCGGTAGAGCGCCGAGCGCGTGAGCACGTGGTCGCCGCGCCATGTCTCGCCGTCGCGCCGCAACGCGACACGGCGGCCGTCGTGGAAGACCAGTTCCGCTGCGGCGGGTTGCGGGGCCAGTCGCAATGCCCATTGCAGGCGCGTTCCCTGCGGAGCGCGCGTGTCGAGCGTGGGTTCGTCGCGCGCGCCCTGGCGCGTATACGCGGGCGGTGTCACGCGCAGGTTCTGTTCGACGATGCGCGTGTGCGTGGGCGCCGCCGCTTCGCCGCTGAGTTGCGCGACGACGTCGTCGAACATCTGCGCCGGTCGCGCGGGCCAGAAGACCACCGCCGCCGCGGCCAGCATCGCCAGCGCCGCCGAAAGCACGATCGCGCGCAGCGACCAGCGCGGCCGCAGATCGGGCGCCGCTCCGTGCCGAAGGCGCGTCTGCAGGCGTTCGCGTTGCAGGCGTTCGAGAGTTGTCAGCCCGGCATCCGGCGCGAACAGCAGGTCGGCGCTGTCCTCCATGTCGGCACGCGCAGCGTCCAGGCGCTGCACCAGCCAGCGCGTGTCGAGCTTGCGCGCACGCTGCACGCCGAAGGCGATCGCCGCGACCACGCCAACGACGAACACCGTCGACGCAAGCACGACGCCGTGCCATCGCCACGCCACCGTCGATGCGACCAGCGCCCACGGCAGCACGCACGCGATGGCATCCAGCGCGCGGCGCGTGCGTGCCTGTTGCCAGGCGTGCTGCAGGAGGTTCGCCGCACTCATGGCGCCACCGCCCTGCGCGGGCCCGTCGCCAGCCAGCGTTCGACCAGGAACAGCAACGCGATCGCAAGGGCCAGCCACGGCTGCACGTCACGCGGCGCGATCGGGAATACGGCGCCGCCGTCGGCGGGCGCATGGGCCTTCGCCAGTACGCGTGCGGGCGGCGGCCCGGCGGGTTCGAGCGCGCGGCGCAGATGCTGCGCGAAGTCGGCATCGAGCAACGCCGGCATCGCCTGCGGCACGAGCGCGCGCGTGAAGCGCAGCACGCGGCCGTGTCCGTACGCGGCACCTTCGATCAACGCATCGCCCGCCTCGTCGCGCCACAGCGCGGCCATGGGCGGTGCGTCTTCGAGCCTGGCGTTCGCAGCCAGCAGCAACGTTCCGCCCGCGCGAGTCCAGTCGCGCACGTTCGCCGGCACCGTGCCGGGAGCGAGCCTCACCAGATGCTTCGTCTTGCCGGGCCATGCCTGCGCGACGGGCGCAGTATCGAGCGCAACCGGCGCGTTGCCCGGCGGCTGCCACGCGGCGACGGCGGCACGCAGATAGGGCAACGCGGACTCCGCGCCCACTCCATGGCGCACCACGAGGTCGGGCGCCCGCGTGGCGGGCAAGGCCGCAGGCGCGGGCATCGCACCGGGCACTACGCGCCAGTCGACGCGACGCGACAGGACGACACGCTGCGCGTCCGCGCCCTGCAAACGTTCGGGCGCGATCACCGTGAGCGCAACGCCCGGCGGCAGATGGGCATCGAGGTCGCGCAGCAGGCTGCTGATGGACGCGTTCGAGGCGGCGGGCTGCGTGTCGATCTGCGGGAACTCCGGCGCCAGCCAATGCCAGCGCGCGTTTGCCGCGACCGGCACGGACGCTCGCACCTGCGCGGCATCCACACCCGGAACGACCGCGACATACGGCGCCTCGCTCTCGCCGCCGTGCAGCACGGGCCGCGCCAGCAACGCCGCCATCAACGCCACCAGCAGCAGGCGGACCAGCAGCAGCGGCCATTCGTCGAAGCGGATGCGGTGGCGCGGCTTGGGCTTCTGCCGCAGCCAGCGCAGCGCGGCGAATTCGGTGGGACGCTGCTCGCTGCGCCGCGCCAGGTGGATGAGCAGCGGCAGCAGCAGCGCCGCGAGCGCGGCCAGTGCGGCAGGGATCAGGAACGCCAGGCTCACGCGTACTCCGCCGCGTCGCGCGCGCCGAACAGCCGACGCAGCGGCAGGTCCAGCGGCTGGTCGAGGACGTATTCGGCATGGCGGATGCCGCTGGCGTCCAGCCGCGCATCGAGTTCGCGTCGCGCCTGCACGAAGCGCGCGAGGAAGTCGGCGCGCATCGCCGCGCCGTCGCCGAGCAGTTCCTCGCCGGTTTCCGGATCGTGGAAGCGGTGGCCGCCCTGGAACGGGAAGTCGCGCTCCTCGGCGGTGAGGATGCGCACCGCCAGCACTTCGCGGCGCGCGGCGGCCAGTCGCGTCATCACCTCGATCGCGCCGTCATCGAAACCGTCGCTGAGCAATGCGACCAGATCCCCCGCGCCGATGCGCTCCCACAACGGGCGCAACTGCTCCGGCGACGGCCAGCGGCCGCGTGCCTGCAAGCCGTGCAGTTCCAGCAGGAAGCGGTCGCGCTGGCGCAATCCGGCGCCGGGCGCGAGCAGGCGCACGCCGTCGTCGCGCAACGCGACGAGGCCGAAACGATCGCCCTGTTTCAGCGCGAGTTCGGCGATGCACGCCGCCAGTCCCTTCGCCGCCGCAAGCCGCGACCAGCCCGGCCGCGCCTTGTCTTCCTGCGCCATCGACGCGCTGGCATCGATGAGCAGCCATACGGCCAGCGGGCTTTCGCGCTCTGCCTCGCGCACGAAGAAGCGGTCCGAGCGCGCGTAGAGCTTCCAGTCGATCTGGCGCAGTTCGTCGCCGGGTTCGTACGCGCGGTACTGGGCGAATTCCAGTCCGGCGCCGCGACTGCGGCTGTGATGCAGGCCCAGCCCCTGCAATCCGACCGCGCGTCGCGAGGTCAGACGCAGGTCCTTCAACCGCGCGCGCACCTGCGGCGGAATGAAGTCGGCGATGCGGGTGCCGGGCGTGTTCACGCGTGCGTTTCGATCAGGCGTTGAACGGCACGGCGCGCAGCAGCGCGGCGATCACGTCGTCGGCGCCCTTCTGTTCGGCTTCGGCAGCGAAGGACAGCAGCAGGCGATGACGCATCACGGGCGCGGCGAGCGCGGCGATGTCCTCGCGCGTGGCAGCAAGGCGTCCGTGCAGCAACGCGCGCGCCTTGGCGGCGAGCACCAGCGACTGGCCCGCACGCGGGCCGGCGCCCCACTTCACCCACTGCTTCACTTCCACGGGCGACGCCTCACCCGGGCGTGTCGCGCGCACCAGTCGCGTCACCCAGCCGAGCAGGTCTTCGCCGAAATGCACTTCGCGCACGCGTGCCTGCAACGCCAGCACTTCCTCACCGTGCATCACGCTGGGCACATGCGCCGAGTGCGTGCCGGTGGTCTGGGCGAGGATGTCGCGCTCCTCGCGCTCGGTCGGGTAGTCGACGCGGATGTGCAGCAGGAAGCGGTCGAGCTGCGCCTCCGGCAGCGGGTACGTGCCGGCCTGTTCGATCGGGTTCTGCGTGGCGAGCACGAAGAACGGCGCCGGCAGCGAATGCGTGACGCCGGCATAACTGACGGTGCGCTCCTGCATCGCTTCCAGCAGCGCGGCCTGCGTCTTTGGCGGCGTACGGTTGAGCTCGTCGGCGAGCAGCAGGTTGGTGAAGATCGGGCCCGGCTGGAAGCGGAAGTGGCGATGGCCGGTGCCGTGGTCCTCTTCCAGCAGTTCGGTGCCGAGGATGTCGCTGGGCATCAGGTCCGGCGTGAACTGCACGCGGCGGAACTGCAGCTCCAGCGCCTGCCCGAGCGAGCGCACCAGCAGCGTCTTGCCCAGGCCCGGCACGCCTTCCAGCAAACAATGGCCGCCGGCCAGCAGGCCGATGAGCAGCTGCTCGACCACGGCGTCCTGGCCGACGATGGCCTGGGCGATGGCGTTGCGCAGCGTGCCGAGCTTCTCGAGCTGCGCCTTGAGGTCGGCTTCGGTGAGGGTGTCGTTCATGTCGTTTCGGTCCGCCTTCGCTCGTTGCTCGTCATTCCCGCGAAAGCGGGAATGACGACCGGGGTGTCAGCTATTCAACGCATACATCACGATATTGACCGCGAACTTCGTGTTGTCCTCGGCCAGGAAACGCTTGTTGCGCCAGTCGTAGTCCCACTCGCAACCGTAGTCCTTGTTGCTGTAGAGCACGCCCAGGCGGCCGTCGATCTCGATGCCCTTCAGATAATCGTGCACCAGGTCGTCGCCCCAACCATTGAGCTCGAAGGTCGTGGCCGGCGGGCCGTCCTTGAACTGGAAGAAGCTGCGGTACAGCGCGTGGTTGTTCGGCAGCTTCTTCAAGGCCTTCGGCCCGAAGATCGACGCCATCTGCTCTTCGAACGACTTGGCGAACAAGCCGTCGATGTCGTGGTTGCAATCGTCCACGAACACGAAGCCGCCGTTGCGCACGTAGCGTTCGAAGTTGCGCCGCTCGGCCGGGTTGAACTCGACCAGCTTGTGGCCGGCGAGGTAGCAGAACGGCGCGGTGAGCATCTTCGGATCGGCCAGCGCGATCACATGCTCCTTCGGGTCCACGCGCAGGGTGGTGTAGTCGATCAGCGAGGTGACCAGGTTCGCCGGCATGCGCTGGTCCACGTCCCAGTCGCCGGAGTCGTACTTCAGGCGGGTCAGCCAGAAGTCGTACTCCGCGCCCGCCGCCCGTGCCAGAGGAGGCAGCAGCGCCGCTGCCGCGCCCCCCAGCATCAGGCGGAGGAACTGCGCGCGGTTCATATCGACCGCGCGGTATTGATGACGTTGACGCCGTTGAACCGTGCCGTGGCCGCGCCGTGCGAAACCGCCGAGACCTGGCTCGGCTGGCCCTTGCCGTCGAAGAACGAACCGTAGAGGCGGAAGTCGCGCTCGTCGCAGATGCCCACGCAGGCGTTCCAGAATTCCGGCGTGCGGATCTGGTACGCGCCGTCTTCGACGAGGCCGGTGATCTTTCCGTTCTTGATCTCGTAGAACAGCTGACCGCCGAACTGCGCGTTGTAGCGTTGCTGGTCGATGGAGTACGAGCCGCGGCCGTGGATATACAGGCCGTTTTCCACGTCCTTGACCATGTCGGCGACGCTGAGCGGCGTCTTGCCCGGCATCAGCGAGACGTTGGCCATGCGCTGGAACTGCACGCTCGACCACGAATCGGCGTAGCTGCAACCGTGCGATTGCGCATGACCCAGGATGTGCGCTTCATCGCGCGTGGCCTGGTAGTCGACAAGGACGCCGTCGCGCACCAGGTCCCACTGCTTCGTCTTCACGCCTTCGTCGTCGTAACCCACCGCGCCCAGGCTGCCCGGACGCGTCTTGTCGGCGACGAAGTTGACGATGTCGCTGCCCCACTTGTAGCCCGCATCGCGCTTGTCGAGCGTGGCGAAGCTGGTGCCGGCGTAGTTGGCTTCGTAGCCGAGCACGCGGTCGAGTTCGAGCGGGTGACCCACGTTCTCGTGGATGGTGAGGAACAGGTTGCTCGGGTCGATGACGAGATCGTACTTGCCCGGCTTCACCGACGGCGCCTTGAGCTTGGCGCGTGCGTCGCGCGCGGCGGCCACCGCGTCTTCCATCACGTCGTAACTGGTGCCGTAAGCGGTGATGCCGCCGGGCAGCGCGAACTTGCCCGACTTCGCACCGTCCAGGTACTCGTAGCCCATGCCCATCGGCGCGGACAGGCCGTTGCGCGTGCGGAACTTGCCGCTGGCCTTGTCCACCGCGGTGGCGGTGACGGGCAGCCAGATGCGGTGGATGTCCTGGTCGATGTAGCTGCCGTCGCTGGAGGCGAAGTACTTCTGCTCGTTGATCAGGAACAGCGTGGAGTTGAAGAAATCCGCGCCGGCCTTCATCGCCGCGGCGTTCACCGACAGCAGCAGGTCGACCTTGTCCTTGATCGGCACTTCCATGCCGTTCTTGCGGATCGGCGTGGCCCAGCGCACTTCGCCGACGCCCGGCGTGGGCGCGAGTTCCACCTTGCGCGTCTGGTTGCGCGCATTCGCCCTGGCGATCGACAGCGCGGTGCGGGTGGCATCGGCCACCGCTTCGGGCGTCTGCAGGTGCGTGGCGGCGAAACCCCACGCGCCGTCGGCGAGCACGCGCACGCCGACGCCCGAGGACTCGCCGTTGACGATGTTCTCCACGCGCGACTCGCGCGTGATGACCGACTGGCGCAGGTAACGGCCCACGCGCACGTCGCAGTACTGCGCGCCGCCGGCCTTCGCGGTGGTGAGGGCGGCGTCGGCGAGCTTGCGCCGACGCACGGTGTCGACCGGCTCCAGCAAGGCTTCGGCGGCGATGCTGTTGCCCCATGCAGAGGTATGGGGCAACAGCATGCCGGCGACGCTTGCACCGGTCAGGTGGAGGAAATCACGACGCTGCACGATCGAACACCCTTTGCGTCAAACCGCATCCGACAGCGAGGTGAAGGTGAAATCGCGCAGCTTCATCGGCGGGATCATCATCACGAACGAGGATTCATCGCCGGCCACGCGCACCGGGCGTCCGAGTTCCTCGATGTTGTTGAGCATGATCACCGGCGACTCGTTGAAGCGGAAATTCTTCACCGGGTGCTTGATCTGGCCGTTTTCGATGTAGAACGTGCCGTCGCGCGTGAGGCCGGTCAGCAGCACGGTCTGCGGATCGACCATGCGGATGTACCAGGTGCGCGTGACCAGGATGCCCTTCTGCGTGCCGCGAACGAGGTCGGCGGTGGACTTGTCGCCACCGGCCACCAGCAGGTTGCCCGGCTCGCCCACGGCGCGCTTGCCCTGCTTCTTGGCCCAGTAGCGCGAGTAGTTCAGCGCGACGACCTTGCCGTTCTCGACAATCGCCATCTTCTCGCGCGGCAGGCCTTCCGAATCCCACGGCAGCACCGGCGCGCGCGGGTCCCACGGATCGGCGCTGATGTTCACGCGCGAGTCGTAGACCTGTTCGCCCAGCTTGTTGCCACCGCCCTTCTTCGACAGGAAGCTGCGGCCTTCATCGGCCTGGCGCGCGTCGAAGAAATTCATCATGAACGAGATCAGGCCCGCGGCGGCCGCCGGTTCCAGGATCACCGTGTACTTGCCCGGCTCCAGCGCCTTGGCTTCGGCCGATTCGGTGGCCTTGCGCATGGCGGTGCGGATGTCGGCGTCGGCCTTGAAGTCCGATGCGTCCTTGAGGTTTCGGCCGACCCAGCCCGAACCGCGACCGTCTTCGGTGCGCACGGTGCAGGTGTAGTTGAACGTGCCGCCGCGCTGATAGGCGAAGTTGCCGTGGCTGTTGGCGATGGCCACGAAGTTCTGGCCGTCTTCCAGGAAGCCCGCCGCGATCAGCTTCTCGCCCTTGCACGGACCGATCGAATCGGCCGCCACTTTCGCGCGGTATTCCGGCGTGATGGCGGCCGTGGATTCGCTGAAGGTCGGGCTGGGCTTGTAGGTCTGCTTCTCGATGGCCGGCATGAACTCCGGGTTTTCCGGCGCCAGGCGGGCGAGGTCTTCGGCGCGACGCACCACGCGTTCCAGCGCGGCGTCGTCGAACTCGTTGATGGTCGCCGTGCCGACGCGGTTGCCGAAGGCGACTTCCACGGCGAGTTCGGTGTTGTCCACGATGCCGCTGGTGGAGATGTTGTTCAGCGCGAAACGGATGTTGCCGTCGATGGAGCCCGACAGCGTGGCGCTGATCTGGTCCGCCTTGGACAGCTTGATGACCTTGTCCAGGATGGCCTTGGACTGTTCTTCGGTGAAGATGCTCATTTAGTGATTCTCCAGCGCGCGATCAGCCGAGGCTGCGGGCGGTGTTGATGACGTTGATGCCGTTGAAGCGCGCCGTGCTCGAACCGTGCGAGACCGCCGAGACCTGGCCCGGCTGGCCCTTGCCGTCGAAGAACGAACCGCCCAGGCGGTAGTCGCTTTCGTCGCAGACGGCGACGCAGGCGTTCCAGAATTCCGGCGTGCGGATCTGGTAGGCCACGTCCTCGATCTGCTGGGTGATCTTGCCGTTCTTGATCTCGTAGAACAGCTGGCCGCCGAACTGCGCGTTGTAGCGCTGCTGGTCGATGGAGAACGAGCCGTCGCCGATGATGTAGATGCCGTTCTCGACGTCCTTGATCATGTCGGCGACCGACAGCTTGTTCTTGCCCGGGGCGAGCGACACGTTGGCCATGCGCTGGAACTGCACGCTCGACCACGAGTCGGCGTAGCAGCAGCCGTCGGATTCGGTCTTGCCCAGGATGTGGGCCTGGTCGCGGATGGTCTGGTAGTCCACCAGCTTGCCGTTGCTGATGAGGTCCCACTTCTTGGTCTTCACGCCTTCGTCGTCGTAACCGACGGCGCCCAGGCTGCCGACCTGCGTCTTGTCGGCGAAGACGTTGACGTTGCCGCTGCCGTACTGGAACTTCTCGCGCTGCTTGTCCAGCGTGGCGAAACTGGTGCCGGCGTAGTTGGCTTCGTAGCCGAGCACGCGGTCCAGTTCCAGCGGGTGGCCGATGGACTCGTGGATGGTGAGCCAGGTGTGCGACGGATCGAGCACGAGGTCGTACTTGCCCGGCTTCACCGACGGCGCGCTGAGCTTGGCGCGTGCCTGCTTCGCCGAAGCGACGGCGTCTTCCATCATGTCGTACGACAGGCCGTAGTTGACCACGCCGTTGGGCGAAACGACCTTGCCCGAAGCCGCGCCGTCCAGGTATTCGAAGCCCATGCCCATCGGCGAGGACAGACCGTCGCGCGTGCGGAACTTGCCGGTGGCCTTGTCGATGGCGGTGACGGTCATCGGCGCCCAGATGCGGTGCACGTCCTGGTCGATGTAGCTGCCATCGGTGGAGGCGAAGTACTTCTGCTCGTTCACCAGGAACAGCATGGAGTTGACGAAGTTCGCGCCTGCGTTGATGGCCGCGGCGTTCACGCCCAGCAGCAGGTCGGCCTTGTCCTTGAGCGGCACTTCCATCGAGTTCTTCCGGATGGGCGTCTTCCACGACACTTCGCCCACGCCCGGCGTCTTGGCCAGTTGCACCGGCGCGCTCTGCATCTTCGCGTTGGCCTTGGCGATCGCGGCGGCCTGCTGCGCGGCCTTGACCACGCCCTGCGTGCTCAGATCGTTGGTGGCGGAGAAGCCCCACGCGCCGTTGACGAGCACGCGCACGCCGATCCCGGTGGACTCGGTATTCACCACGTTCTGGACCTTGTCCTCGCGGGTGATCACGAACTGGCGCAGGTAACGGCCGATGCGCACGTCGCAGTAGGTCGCGCCGGCGGACGTGGCGGACTGCAGCGCGGCGTCGGCCAGGGCCTTCTTCTTGCCCACGTCCATCGTGGTGAGCAGGGCTTCGGCGGCGATGGACTTGCCGAACGGCATCATCAAGCCGGCCACGCCAATGCCGGACATCGTAAGGAAGGAGCGTCTATCCACTGTTGTCGTACCCCCAAATGGGCCCGGTGGCGCCGGTGCGGCGCGGCGGGCGAACGAACGAGACAAGAACTCGCCGACTGTGGGGAGCCGGATCGGGGGGCGTCAAGTGACGAACGGACTAGATGCGCGTGCCCGGAGGCACGACGAAGTCCGAACTGTGGAGTACGTCCTCGGGCGCCGGGGTTCCGGCGCGCAGGAATGTGCCGAGTCGGGCGGCCTGCTCAGCGGGCGGAAAGCGCGGCCGATCGCGGGCCCGATCCCAGACGGGCCGCGGCGTATCCCAGCGCGGCCGCCATCAGGCTACGACCCAGGGCCCCCACATCGAATAATTCGCGCAGCGTGGCCCCCATGAAGAACCGCATGACGCCCATGTCGACGAGCTGGACCAGGAGGTAGAGCACGACCACGTGCAACAGTCGCCGGGAGCGGATGGGGGCGGCGAATCGCCAGTAGAGGAACGCCCCCACCACGACGTACAGGATCCGACGAACGAGCCGCGCGTTGGCCACGGCCTCCTCCATGGAGCCACCGTACAGCGGCCAGTACGCCATGCTCAGGCCGCTGATCGTCGCGATGCTCATCGCAGCGGCAAAGATCAGCACGGCCCATACCAGCATTCTTCGCCACCGAAGCGGTGGCATCTCGGCGACGGTGATGTTTCGGGTCGGCGACTGGTACGGGTCCATGGCTCCCCCCATGAGCGATGGATGCCGAGTCTAGTCGGTTCGTCGCCGGGTCGTGGGGGCCGCTACCCTCGCGGCCGAGCGGGCATGTCGCGCCGCTTCATTCGCCGTCGCTGGTCAGCGCCATGACGTCGATGAAGCGACCTTTCGCGTCGAACCGGCATTCGAACCGCTTCACGCCTTCGTTGCCCTTGTCGACGGTGCCGGTGATGGAGCTGCCTCCATCCTTGCGTCGCACGACCGGATCGGTCTTCACGTAGGCCGGCCGCGTGCCGTAGTTGCCGGCCACTTCGCCGCGGCAGAACGCCGGCATGTTGCCGGGTGTCACCACCGCGCTACCGGCCGGTGCCGCGGGTGCCGCCGATGCCGCAGCGCCCGTCACGCCGATCGTCAGCGTGTAGTTGGCCGCCTCGTTGCGGCGTGCGGCGTTGCGCATCAGATACACGCGGACCCGATAGTCGCCATTGGCCGGAAGGCGCCCGCTGTACGTGTTTCCCGACGAGGAGCCGACGAACAGCGCCGTGTCCGAGCCGGGCGGCAGCACGTTGAAGTAGTTCGATGCATTGCCCGGCTTCAAGGTGACCGAGAGCGTCTGGCCGGCACGGGCGCCCACGAGGTAATCGACACTCTCGTCGCCCTTGATGCTGCCGGTGATCGTCTTCGAGGACGCGCCCTTGGCGAACTGCACGCGCTCGGTACGAACCTGCGCCTGCGCGACGCCCACGAGCATCAACGCGAGCGCGGCGACAGTGAGTACGAATGGCCTGGTCATCGTCGGTGCCTCCCGGAGAAGCAGGCACCCTACTGAAGGCTCCGTGCCGGAGCGGTGAATGCGATCTTCGCGAACAACACGGGCGCATTCAGGCATCGGACTGCCTGCGCCTGCGCCCTCAGTCCTTTCCCGCACTCTGGATGCGCGGGAAATGACGCATCACGAAGAGCACGTACACCAGCCACAGAGCGAACCATGCCGCCGCGACGATCAGCAGCCCGACCGTGTAGAGGATCAGGCTCGGCGTGAGGAACAGCAGGATGCAGCCGATCAGCCACAGGCGATCGCCCCGACGCGAGTAGCGGGCGCGTTCGTCATCGTCGATACGACCGGCCAGCGATGCGCCGTAGTAGTAGAAGGACGAGAACGCGAACCCGAACGTCGCCACGCCCATCGCGATCAACGCGGCCTGGTATACGAACCCGTCGATCTGGCCGGCCGTGTACTTGGGATACAGGAAGAACAGCAGGAACGTGAAGATCGCGATGCTCGACGCCGCGAGCTGGTACGAGCGGTTGACGTTGGCAGCGGCAACATCTTCAGCCATGGGATCTCTCCTCACCTCGCCAAGGTTCGCGGCAAGCGTAACCCGGGAAGGGGCGCGAGCCACAGTCCCCGGAACATGCGCCCCGTGCCGGCTACGCTGACTGCGAAGTGCGCCCGCGGCTTCGCACGGATGCACTACGCCTGCTTGAAGACAATCGCCATCTTCGCGCCGGGGTCGTTCACGATCAGACGGCCGTTCTCGACGCAGTAGTTGTGCACGCCGGGCGCGCCGTCGATCTCCAGCATGTAACAGGGGCCCGCCTCGGCGAAGACCTTGTAATTGCGGGCAACGGCCTCCGGATAGCCGGCGACCCTCATGACCAGCGTTTCGCGCGTTATCTCCAGCTGCCCCCCGTCGTAGATTTCCCGAATGCGAGGCGACTGCGAAGCCGGGATGCCGGCGTCCTTCGCCTTTTCGATCGTCGCCTCGACGTCCACGGCCCACTGGCCATGGAGCGAAGATGCCCGGCCGCAGGCGGCGGTGGCAAGCATCGAAACGACCAGAACAAGAAGGTGGAGTCTCTTCATTCCCTGAGCACCTGTGATGGAGGGTTGGCCGTCAGCGCAGCTGCCATTGCACGATGAAAGTTCGGGTGAGCTCATGCATGCCGGGGCCGGCCACGCTTGCGTGCGCATTCGCACGCAGCGTTTCGGGCGGGTCCGTTACAGGCCGGGCATCAATTCCTGCGTGAGCAGCTTGAGCGTCAGCGCATGCGATTGCCGTTCGCGGTAATTGGTCGTGGTGATGACCACCACGGCCCGCTTCGGCGGAAGCAGGTACACCGCATTGCCGCCGGTGCCGGCCATCGTGGGCGCCGTGATGACGCCGCCATTGCCGTCGGGAATCTTCATCAGCCACCACAGGTAGCCGTAATCGGCATCGTCGCGCGCGGTCGCTTGCGGCGACAGCGATTGACGCACCCATGCCGCGGGAACCACCTGCTTGCCGCCGGCGCGCCCTTCGTCGAGATACAGCTGGCCCAGCTTCCACAGATCGCGCGTGCGCAGCCCCAGGCCACCACCGGCCTGGGCCAGGCCCAGCGGCGAGAACTGCCACTCGGGCGCCTGGATGCCGAGCGGATCGAACAGGCGTCGTTGCGCGTAGGACGGCAGCGGCTCGCGCACGGCGGTCTGGATCACCTCGCCCAGCGCGCTCACGCCGGCGGTGCAGTAACGGAAGCTGCGGCCGTGCGGCGAATCGGCCGGTTTCGGCATCCAGCCAGGAAAGCCCTGCACCGGAAGATCGGCGTAGAACTGCACCCAGTCCTCGATCAGATACATCCGCTCTTCGTTGCCGCGCGAGAACTGATCGTCGTCGTTGCATTCCACGATGGACGACATCGTCATCAGGTCTTCGACCCGGATCGCCTCCTTGCGCGGATCGGGGTTGAGCATCTTCTGCCGGCGATCGGGCGGGAGCACGTCGAAGATGCGCGCGGACGCGCCGACCAGCCTGCCGTCCTCGATCGCCAGCCCGGCGAGCATTCCCGCCACCGTCTTGGTCACCGAACGCGTGTTGCGGCGCCCTTGCGCTCCGGCCTCGTCGAAGTAGTGCTCGTAGACGACCTTGCCGTCCTGCGCGACCAGGATGCTGGTGATGGCCTTGTACTCGCCTTTCTCGACCGCCTGTTGGGCCTGCTGGAACGGCTCTCGATCGGCGGCGGCCACGGCGCACGAGGCCGTGGCGAGGCAAAGGCAAAGAAGCGCTCGTTTCATGGAAGTCCCCCGGTTTCAGCGATTCTATCGCCCGCGCGCTCGCCCATCTTGTACCCGCGAAACCTCTGCCCTGCCCTCAGGGCGAGTCGCCGGAACGCGCCAGGCGTCATGCCGAACTCGGCGACGAACACCGATGATCGCGTTCGCTATCGGGCGAATGCGGACATTAGCTCACCTCGCTGACATTCAGGGCAACGGCGTGGCCTGCTCGGGCGGCAGCTGGCTGCGGTCGATGACATCGGCCTGGCGCCACTCCCGCGTGGCTTCGTACAACGATCGGCCGTCCACGGGGCGGATCGTGGCGATGCGGCACGCGCTGGTCACCGTTCCCGAGGCGCTGCGCATCATCACGCTGTCCAACGGCGCGGCGACCTGGCCGGCGTCATGCGTGATCCAGACATGCGGCGCGGTGAGGATGGCCGGGCAGCGCGTGCGGAATTCCAGCAGGTACCCGCCAAACGCGCTCGGCCAGATCGCCAGGGCCTGATCCCCGAGCGGCGTCCACTCGAACTTGCCGGAGCTCTGGTCGAGCTGGAACGAACCGACCGCTGCGCCGGCATGCTCGCGGTAGACCGCCAGTCGTTCGTTCGTGCTGAGTGCCGGACCGTGCGTGCACGCCGCCAGCGCGCCGGCCAGCAGCAGTGAAGGCAGGACGCTTCGGCGAAGTGTCGGGCCATACAAGCGCTTCATGGCGATCCCTCACAACGTGGCCGTGGCGATCCCGATTGTGCACCTTGCTGCGGCGCGTGGCGCAAGCACGGCCATCGAAGCCGGATCGTTCACCCGATCTCACGGAGGTCGTCGGCGGTCAGCTCCCATCTTCGCGTGGGCGCAATCGAGGCGAGGAACGTCTCGTCGTGACTGACCACGATCATCGCGCCCTCGTACGCACTCAACGCGTGTTCGAGCTGGCGCACCGCCTCCAGATCGAGGTGGTTGGTGGGTTCGTCGAGCAGCAGAAGATGCGGCGCCGGGATGGCATGCAGCACGCAGGCGAGCACCACGCGCACGCGCTCGCCACCCGACAAGGAAGCCACGGGCAGGTGCATGCGCTCGCCGCGGAAGTGCAACCTGGCCAGCAGGCGGGCTCTTTCATTGGCCGGCATGCCGGGGATGGCACGGTCCAGGTTCTCGCGCACCGACCGCGAAGGGTCCAGCCCCTCCAGGCGCTGCGACAGATAGGCCACGCGTCCGCTGCCGCTCCTGATGGTGCCTCCGTCGGGGCCCAGCATCCCCGCGAGGACTTTCAACAGCGTGGTCTTGCCGACACCGTTGGCGCCGGTCAGCGCGATCCGTTCCGGACCCCGGACGCTCAACGACAGGCCTCGCTCGCCAAACAGCACGCGATCACCCTGGCGGATGCGCAGTCCATCGGCGCAGAACAGCAAGCGGTCGGACGCTACACGCGTGGCGGGCAGGCTGAAATCCACCGGATCGACCTCCACCAACGTCCGTGTGGCGTCCTGCAGTTGCGCTCCCACGCTCGCCAGGCGAGCGACATGGACGTTCCTGGCCTTGCCTGCGGATTGCTGTGCGGCGCGTTCGCGATTGCCGGCCACGATACGGGGCAGGCCCGAGCTGGCGAGGTTTTTCGCCGCATTGCCCATGCGACGCTCCGCGCGCTCATGGGCCTGTTGCCGCCCGCGCTTCTCGCGATCCACTTCGCCACGCAGGTTGCGCACGCGCTGCTCGGCCGCCTGGCGTTCGACCACGGCGGCGCGCAGGTACGCATCGAAACCTCCGCCGTGCAGGCGCAGGCCGGTGCTCTGGAGTTCGGCGATCTGATCCATGTCGTTGAGCAGTTCGCGATCATGGCTTGCGACCACCACACAGCCGGGCCAGTCCGCCAGGACTTCGCGAAATCGCTGCCGCCTGGCTCTGTCCAGGTGATTGGTCGGCTCGTCCAGTAACAGGATGTCCGGGCGCTGGAGCAGCTTCGCCGCCAGCGCGAGCGACATGGCTTCGCCGCCGCTCAGGCTGGCCAGGCGACGCGACAACGCGACATCGGCCAGGCCAACTTGCGCCAGCGTTGCGGCAATCCGTTCGCGCAGGTCCCATTCGCCGTCGAGCAGGTCGAAATCGGCCGGCGCGCCGCGTCCTTCGGCGATGGCATGCAGCGCCTCCAGGCGGGATTCGACACCCAGCACAGCGGCCACGGAGGCCTGCGCATCGAGCATCACGCCCTGGGGCAGATAAGCGACGGCGCCTCGCGCCTGGATCGTGCCGGATGCGGGTTTCAATTCACCGGCCATCAGCCGCAGCAGGGTGCTCTTGCCCGCACCATTGGGTGCCACCAGGCCGGTACGCGAAGGGCCGATGACGAAAGAATGACCGTCCAGCACGCGCGTGCCGTCGGGCCATGAAAAAACAAGATCGCAAGCGCGGATGTGCGCGTTGGACATGGGGCATCCTCCATCGAGGCCACGCCGGCCGACTTGTGCCGCGTGGCGGTTCCAACCGGTCCATGGCCGCATCGGCGGCAGGTCACGGTCAGGCGTTCGAGAGAGTTGCCGCTATCACATGTCCGGGGAGGTCTCCTTGCAGGGCGTGCATTCTACCGTCGCGATTGCGGCCTTGGCCCGTTCTGCGTCGCAAGACGGATTGCAGATGGCCTGACCCGTTCAGCATTCGCGGCCGGCAAGCCACCCCACGCGTCACCCGCGCTGCGTACCGCCGCGCAGCAACGCCATCGCTTGCGTGCGCGAGCGCACGCCCAGCTTGTCGAAGATGCGCGTCAACGAATTGCGCACCGTCTTGTCGCTGATGAACAGCGATGCGGCGATTTCCGCGTTGGTGCGGCCCGCGACGAGGCCTTCGACGATCTCGCGTTCGCGTCCGGTCAGCCCCGCCAGGGCATCCGGGGCGTCGCGGCCGAGGAACTGCAGCATCTCCTCGCAGAAGCGGGGCCATGCCGGCTCGGTGTCCAGCAGCACGTGGTTGCGCGATTCCAGTTCGACAAAACGTGCGCCGGTGATGCCGGCGGCGAGCAGGCGGCCTTCTTCCAACGGCACCACGCCGTCCTCGCGCCCGTGCATCACCAGCGTGGGCACGGAGACCTGCGGCAGCAGTGCGGTGACGTTGACGTGGGCGCGCGCTTCGAGCAATGCGCCGGCCGATTCTGCGGTGGTGGTCGTGCGCGCGAGTTCGTTGAACCACTGCACCTGCGCATCGGTGGCACCTGGGATGAAGCGCGCGGTGAACAATTGCCGGAACACCGGATTGTGGTCGTCCCAGCCGCCGCGCGCGATGTCGACGATGGCGTGGTACATGCGCGCGGCTTCGGCGTTGCCGCGTTCGTATGCGCCGCGCGCGTAGCCGCCATACAACAGCAGGTGCGAGACGCGCCGCGGATGCTTCACCGCATACGCCAGGCACGCGGCCGCGCCTTGCGAGATGCCCAGCAATGCGAACGGGCGCTCGATCTGCGCCGCATCGACGACGGCCTCCAGGTCGGACAGCCAGTTCGACAGCGACAGGCCGCGCGGATCGCCGCCGGTCATGCCGCAGCCGCGTTCGTCGTAGCGGATGAAATGGAAATTGCCGCCCAGAAAGCGCATCCAGTGCTGCCAGATCGGGCTTTCCAGGTCGTATTCCAGGTGGCTCAGCCAGTTGGCCGCCTTCACCAGCGGCATGCCCGTTCCCATCGACGACCACGCAAGGCGCGTGCCATCGCCGGCGGTCAGGTAACGGATCGACTGCTTCATGGCCGAAGGCCCCAGCGCGCACCTGCCGTCAGTCTAGTCGGGACAAACCTCCCCCGGTAGCGGCGCCTTCGGGCGGGCGCCGGGACGTCCCTCCCCTGTGCTCGCGCCGTGCGCGGGACGATGCTGCGGCCACTTCCCCCAAGCCCTCCCGGGCGCATCGAGGCCGCCATGAAGCGTTCCCTGATCCTGCTCTACGGTGTGTTCTGTTACGCGGTGTTCTTCGCGACGTTCCTTTACGCGATCGGCTTCGTCGGCAACCTGTGGGTGCCCAAGGCGATGGACTCGCCGCGTGAAACGAGCCTGGCGGCCGCATTGACGATCAACCTGGGATTGCTCGCCCTGTTCGCGCTGCAGCACAGCGTGATGGCGCGTCCGGCGTTCAAGCGCGCATGGACGCGCGTGATTCCCGAATCCGCCGAACGAAGCACCTACACGTTGCTGTCGAGCCTGGCCTTGATCGTGCTGTTCTGGCAATGGCGACCGCTGGGCGGCGTGGTGTGGGACGTGCAGAACGAAGCCGGGCGCGCCCTGCTGCTGGCGGCGTGCGCATTCGGCTGGATGCTGGTGCTGGTGTCGACGTTCCTGATCAACCACTTCGATCTGTTCGGCCTGCGCCAGGTGTGGCTGCAGTTCCGCGGGCGCCCGTACACGCCGCTGCCGTTCAAGACGCCGGGGCCGTATCGGCTGGTGCGCCATCCGCTGTACGTGGGCTGGTTCTTCGCGTTCTGGGCGACACCGACGATGACCGTCACGCACCTGGTGTTCGCGCTGATGACGACGGCCTACATCCTCGTGGCGATCCGCCTGGAAGAGCGCGACCTGATCGACGCGCTGCCCGAGTACGCGACCTACCGCCGCGAAGTGCCGATGCTGGTGCCGCGCGTGCCGCGTGGCGCACGTGCCGGTGAGGCCGGCCGGATCGCGCAGCCGTGAGCACAGCGTCGGCGCGCACGGTCGGCACGGACCGCCCGCTCGTCGATGAAGAACGCGCGGTGCTGCGATGGCTGCTTACGCATGGCACGCGCGACAACGCGGTGTACCTGCGGCAACTGGACGCGGCGCGCGTCGTCGGCCATTGCGGCTGCGGCTGCGCCAGCATCGACGTGGCCGTCGACGGCAGGCGCGCGCCGGAAGGTCGCATGATCGTGCTCGCGCAGTTCCAGTGGCGCACGCGCGAAGGCCACTCCTGCGTGGCGATCGTCTTCGAACAGGGCGGACTGCTGGCCGGACTGGACTTGTGGTCGCTCGACGGCCGCACCGTGCCGTCGGAACTGCCGCCGATCGACGCGCTGGTGCCGATGGACGCGCCAGGGTGAGCCAGGCGCGACGTCATTGGCTCATTTCAGGCCGAACGAATCGCTGCGCGCCCGATCCCAGAAGTTCTTGAACACGGCGTGGTCGGGAATGCCGTTGAGCAGTTCGCCCGGCTGGAGGAAACGGTAGAGCGCGCCGAGCGAGCGCACCTCCACCGGCGACACGCGGCGCAGGACGTGCTCGGGACCGATCTGTTCGGGATGCTCCAGACCCGCCGCGCAGAGCAGGTCGCGCAGGCCGCGCAGCGTGTTCTGGTGGAACTGGAACACGCGCGTGGCCTTGTCCGGGATGTCGAGCGAACGCCAGCGCGCCGGGTCCTGCGTGGCGATGCCGGTCGGGCAGCGATCGGTGTGGCAGCCTTGCGACTGGATGCAGCCCAGCGCGAACATGAAACCGCGCGCGGCGTTGCACCAGTCCGCGCCCATCGCCATCGTGCGGGCCATGTCGAATGCGCTGACGATCTTGCCGGCCGCGGCGATGCGGATGCTGCCGCGCAGGTTCAGGCCTACGAGCGTGTTGTGCACCAGCATCAGCGCTTCGTGCATCGGCACGCCGACGTGGTCCATGAACTCCGCCGGCGCCGCGCCCGTGCCGCCTTCGGCTCCGTCCACGACGATGAAATCCGGCAGCAGACCGGTCTGGCGCATCGCCTTGGCGATGCCGAACCACTCCCACGGGTGGCCGATGGCCAGCTTGAAACCCACCGGCTTTCCGTGCGACATCGAACGCAACCGTTCCACGAACTCCAGCAGTTCGATGGGCGTGGCGAACTCCGTGTGGCGCGACGGCGACACGCAGTCCACGCCTTCGGGAACGCCGCGCGTGGCGGCGATTTCCGCGCTGACCTTCGCGCCCGGAAGCACGCCGCCGTGCCCGGGCTTGGCGCCCTGCGACAGCTTGATCTCGATCATCCTCACCTGCGGAAGCTGCGCGTTGTCGGCGAAGCGCGACGGATCGAAGCGACCTTCGGCGTTGCGACAACCGAAATAGCCCGAACCGATTTCCCACACCAGGTCACCGCCCGGCCCGCGGTGGTAGGGCGAAATCGAGCCTTCGCCGGTGTCGTGGTAGAAGTGCCCGCGCCGCGCGCCTTCGTTGAGCGCATGGATCGCGGCGGCGGAAAGCGAACCGAAGCTCATCGCCGAGATGTTCAGCACGCTGGCGGAGTACGGCTGCTTCGCCTGGTTGCCGACGGTGAGGCGGAAGTCGTGCGAGGCGATGTCGGCGGGCACCATCGAATGGTTGATCCATTCGTAATCCACGCCGTACACGTCCTGCTGCGTGCCGAAGGGACGCGTGTCGTTGACGGCCTTGGAGCGTTGGTAAACCAGTGCGCGCTGCTGGCGCGAGAACGGCACCTCGGCGGTGTCGGATTCGATGAAGTACTGCCGCATCTCCGGCCCGATCGATTCCAGGCCGTAGCGGAAGTAGGCCAGGATCGGATAGTTGCGCCGCAGCGTGCTTCGACGCTGCAGCACGTCCCAGGTGCCCAGCAGCGCCAACACGCCGAACACGACCGCGACCCACCACCAGTCCGCGTCGAGGTAGGCGACGAAGGCGAACAGCACCGTGAGCACGATGCTCGCGAAGTAGGCGGCATACCGGGACATCCGGCTTCTCCTGGAACGACGGGCGGGGCGGTGCGTCCAGGCGCCCTGCGCTACGGGATCCGACTGGACGCACCCAGAGTAGTCCCGCCGCACCGTTCGCGGATAGGCACTCGATTCCCGAGCGCCACTGGATCGTGACGAAACGATCAGGCGTCGTAAGCGCGCGGCCGGCGTTTCACTTCGGCTTGGAGTACCACAGCGCGTTGACGATCACCCAGCGCTCGCCGAACTTCCCCATGTGGAAATAGTCGACGAACCAGGGCGTTTCCGCCCGAACCGCGGCGGCATTGCCGGCCACGTCCAGCACGGTGCATGCGCGGTCCCACGCCTCCCTGGGCGTCTTCAGCGCGCCTTGCCGCGTGAGCTCGACCAGTTCCTCCTTGCTCATGCGGCGCAGCCCGAGGCGTTCGTCCGGGGTGTCGCCCAGCACGCGCCGCTTGGCGAGGTCGGGGTGAAGCGCGCGCGCGACCCGCGCCGGATCGCCTTCCAGCTGGCCGTCGACATAGTCGAAGCAGGTGGCTTCGATCGCTGCGCGCGTGGGCGCGTCGATCGCGGCGGGCGGTGCGTTGGACGCGACCGATGCAGCGGCCAGCATCAGGCTCATCAGGGGCACGGGCGACTCCTTGCATGCGTGGACAGGAAGCAGGCGACAGCCTAACGCCTGCCGTCGCCCGGGAGCGGTCGCCCGCGCGCCGTCCGCCGCGCGAAGGCCTCCGGCCGGCGCATGTGCCACCCTTGGCACTGCGCCTTCCACCGTCCGCCGCCCCCGCACACCCGAGCCCGCATGACGAAGCCCTCCTCTCCCCTCCTGCGTGAACGTGGCACCGCCGACAGCAACCGCGTCGCGATGGTCGAACTGTTCTTCGACCTGGTGTTCGTGTTCGCCGTGACCCAGCTCTCGCACACGCTCCTGGAGCACCTGACTGTGCAAGGCGCGTTGCAGACACTGCTGCTGTTCCTGGCGGTGTGGTGGCTGTGGATCTTCACCTCGTGGGTGACCAACTGGCTGGATCCCGATCGCACGCCGGTGCGGATGCTGCTGTTCGCGCTGATGCTCGGCGGGCTGCTGCTGTCGTCCTCGATTCCGCAGGCGTTTGCGGATCGTGGACTCGTGTTCGGCGCGGTGTTCGCGGCGATGCAGGTGGGCCGAACGCTGTTCGTCGCCGTGGCGATGCGCGGCCGTCATCGCGTGCTCCACGAGAACTTCGTGCGCATCGCGCTGTGGCTGATGGTGTCGGGCGCGTTCTGGGTGGTGGGCGGGCTGTCCGAGGGACCGACGCGCGCGGCCTTGTGGGTCGCGGCGGTCGCCATCGAGTACCTCGCGCCCGCGCTCTACTTCTACGTACCGGGCATGGGACGCTCGCACACCATCGACTGGGACGTCGACGGCCACCACCTGGCGGAACGGTGCGCGCTGTTCGTGATCATCGCGCTGGGCGAGTCGGTCCTGGTGACCGGCGCCACGTTCGCCGGGCAGGCGTGGACGACGCCGACCGTTACTGCGTTCGTCGTGGCGTTCCTCGGCAGCGTGGCGATGTGGTGGATCTACTTCGACACGGGCGCCGAGCGCGCCAGCCATCGCATCGCGCACTCGGACGACCCCGGACGCCAGGCGCGACTGGCGTACACCTACCTGCATCTGCTGATCATCGCCGGCGTCATCGTCTGCGCCGTGGCGGACGAGCTGTCGCTGGCGCACCCGGACCATTTCGAAGGCGACGGCCGCGCCGCGATCGCGGCGATGATCGGCGGGCCGATGCTCTACCTGCTGGGCGTGGCGCTGTTCAAGTGGGTCTGCAACGACCGCCGCGGCCCGCCGCTGTCGCACTGCGCGGGCATCGTCCTGCTCGCCGCGCTGGCACCGGCGGCGCTGGCGCACCTGCTGTCCCCGCTGGCGCTGGGCATGGCGACGACGCTGATCCTGATGATCGTGGCCACGTGGGAGACCATCGCGCTGCGTCGTGCGTGACGCCGGCGGCGCTTAGCCACCTTGGTCGAACGTCCCCGTCCGCACCTCGCCATCGCGCACGTAGCGGTTGATCAGCACGCCGCCGGGCGTGGTGATCGAATGCGCGAGGGTGAAGGCGGAAGGCGATGCGTCGTCGCCGAACAGGCGCTTTCCGCGTCCCAGCAACAACGGGTGGATCAGCAGCCGAAGCTCGTCGACGAGTCCGGCGGCCAGCAGTTGGCGAACCATCTCGCCGCTGCCGAAGGTCAACAAGGTCTTGCCGCCCTGACGTTTGAGGCCGCTCACCGCGTCGGAGAGGTGGCCTTCCAGCGCCTGGCTGTTTTTCCAGTCAAGGTCGTCGGCCCGGTGCGTGGCGACGTACTTGGTCGCGCGGTTGAACGGGTCGGCGATGGCGTGGGCGCCAGAATCCGTCGGCACCTGCGGCCAGTACGAGGCGAAGATGTCATAGGTGCGACGCCCCAGCAGCAGGTCGAACGGCTGCAAAAGCAGTTCGTGCAGGTCGCGGCCACCGGCTTCGTCGGCATAGGGAACGATCCATCCGCCCAGGCGGAAGTCGCCGCTGGTGTCTTCCTCCGGGCCGCCGGGAGACTGGATCACACCATCAAGGCTGATGAACTCGGAAACGATGAGCTTGCGCATGCGGTCCTCCGCGTCGGAACCCGATCGGTTCCTGAGTACGACGAACGCTGGGGTGGTGGATCGACAGCCCCTCACTCCACCGGCAGGCTGAGGCTCACCGTCAGGCCGCCGCCCTCGCGGTTGGCCAGCGCGATGCGGCCGCCGTGGGCCTCGGCGATCTCGCGCGCCAGTGCCAGGCCCAGGCCGCTGCCGGTGCGCTTGGTCGAATAGAACGGCACGAGCGCATTCGCCAGCACCGCATCGGACATGCCGGGGCCGCGATCGCTGACTTCCACGCGCACGATGCGGCCGATCTGGCGCACGGTCAGCGTGACCTCGTCCTGGGACGAACCGGACTCGTGCGCGTTCTTGAGCACGTTGATCAGCGCCTGCTCCACCTGCGCGGGGTCGAAGTTCGCCGGCTCCGACGGCACCGGCCCGCGCTGGAATGCGTAATGCTGCTGCAGCCGCGACAGGAACGGCACCCACTCCACACACTCCGGCTCCGGCACCGGCAACTTGGCGACGCTGGAATAGCCACGCAGGAAGCCGTGCAGGTGGCGCGCACGTTCTTCGATGGTCTCGAAGATGCGGCCGAGCTTTTCGTAATCCTCGCGCCGCAGCAGCTCTGCGCCGGAGTGCGCGAGCGAGGTGATGGGCGCCAGCGAGTTGTTGAGCTCGTGGCTGATCACGCGGATCACCTTCTTCCACGTCGCCACTTCCTGACGGTTCAACTCGGCGGTCAGGCGCTTGAACATGTAGAGCGTGTGCACGCGTCCATTGAGGTGGAAATCGCGGCGGGCGAGATGGTAGGTCTCTTCCTGGCCGGCGTGCTCGAAACTGAAAAGTCGGTCGCGCCCTTCGCCCAGCGCTTCGCGCAACGGCGCCGGCGTGCGTTCCATCAGCTGCGCGAACTTCAGGCCTTCGATCTTGCGGCCGTCGTGGAAGAGCTGGCGCGCGGCGAGGTTGCCGTAGACGATCGCGCCGCGGCTCTCGGTGAGCAGCAGCGCGGTCGGGGTGTTCTGCACCACGGTGTCCAGCAGCAGTTCGCGCTGGAACAGCGACTGGCGTTCCTCGCGCAGGACGCGGCCGAGCTCGTTGTGCGCTTCGACGAGATCGTCGAGTTCGTCATTGGACGGGCGCGTGACGCTGAAGCTGAAGTCGCCGTCGCGGAAACTCGCCACCGATCCCGACAGCGCGCGGAACAGGCTCAACTGGCGCGCCAGGTAACGTTGCGCGATCCACGGCGCGACGATGGCGCACACCAGCAGCGTCAGGCTGGCGCCGAGCAGTGCGTTGTCGAGCCAGTCGACCAGCAGCGCGCCCAGTGCGACGGCCGCGAGCATTGCCGCGAACAGCAGCAGCGCGAGCTTTCCGGCCATCGAGAAGTGGCGTGCACGCGGTTGCATCGCATCACCGCGCAATGCCGAGCTTGTCCAGGCGGCGGTACAGCGCCTGGCGGCTCAGCCCGAGGTCGGCCGCGGCCTGGCTCATCACGCCGCCGGCGCGTTGCAGCGCGGCTTCGATCGTCTCGCGGTCGAGCTCGCCGTCGGCCTGCATTCGCGGCGAGTACGGCGTTGCGGGAAGCCCGAGTTCTTCGGCTTCCACGACGTCGGCATGCCCGAGCAGCAGCGCCCGCTGGATCGCATTCTTCATCTCGCGCACGTTGCCCGGCCACGCGTGCCGCAGCAGCGCGCCGCGTGCCGCGTCGCTGAGACGGCGGCGTCCTTCCAGGAAGGATTCGGCCAACGGCAGGATGTCGCCGCGACGTTCCGCCAGCGGCGGCACGCGCAGTTCGATCACGTTGAGACGGTAGTAGAGGTCCTCGCGGAACGTGCCGGCGCGGATCATCGCCGGCAGGTCGGCGTTGGTCGCCGCGATCACGCGCACTTTCACCTGCCGCTCGCGGTTGGAACCCAGGCGCTGGAAGCGGCCGGTTTCCAGCACGCGCAGCAGCTTCATCTGGCCCGCGGGCGGCAGGTTGCCGATCTCGTCCAGCAGCAGCGTGCCACCATCGGCGGCCTCGAACTTGCCGTCGCGCGAGCGGTTGGCGCCGGTGTAGGCGCCCGCATCCGCGCCGAACAGCTCCGCTTCGATCAGCTCCGACGGCAGCGCGCCGCAGTTGAGCGTCACGTACGGGCCGTCGCGCACCGAGGAATTGGCCTGGATGATCTCGGCGATGCGCTCCTTGCCGGCACCGTTGGGGCCGCTGATGAGCACCGGCACGTCGGCGCGCGCGACATGGCAGGCCAGGCTGATGAGTCGCTCGCTGGCCGGATCGTTGAAGACCACGCCGCGCAGGTCGTACTGGCGTTCCAGTTCCTGGCGACGGCGGCGCTCGCCGTCGCGGTGCTGCGCGAGCGCGCGGTTGGCCTCGCCCAGTTCCAGCAGGTTGGTCACCGTGGTCATCAGCTTGTGGTCGTCCCACGGCTTGCCCAGGTAATCGGCGGCGCCGGCCTTCACCAGCGCGACGGCCGACTCCAGCCGCGTCCACGCGGTGAGCAGGATGATCGGCAGGTCGGGGAAGCGATCGCGGATGGTGCGGAACAGGGCGATGCCTTCTTCGCCGGACGTGGTGTCGGCGGTGAAGTTCATGTCCTGGATGACGAGGTCGATCGTCTCGTCTTCCAGCAGCCGCAGGCCTTCCTCGGGCGATTCCGCGCTGAGTACGCGCAGGTCGGCCAGCGAGAACAGCACGTCGAGGGCGACGTGCACGGCGTGGTTGTCGTCGATGACGAGGATGGTCCGCATCGGGGCTTAGGGTAGCAGTGGGCAGGCGGCGAACGGCGCCGCGGTGAAAACCCCGGCGGCCATCCCCGCGAAAGCGGGCACGAGGCGTGCGGCTCCGGCGCCTCCGGAGAGTTAAGGCGCCGGAGCCGGATTCCCGCCCCGCGGGAATGACGGCCGGAATGCGTGGATGCCGACGCTACGTCATACCGTCCGCGTCGCCACCGCCGGCGACACGCGCGAGGCGCGCGTGGCCGGGCCGAACACCGCCAGCTGTCCCAGCAGCAGCACGGTCAGCGCGCCCAGCGGCGCGTAGTACCACGCCAGGCGCGGCAGTTCGTAGTGCTTCATGAGCCACAGGTTGAAGCCGTAGGTCATCAGCAGGCCAAGCGCGATGCCGATGCCGACCACGATCACGTTCTCCACCATGAAGTAGCGGCGGATGTCGAAGCGTCGCGCACCCAGCGCGCGGCGCGTTCCGATCTGCTTCACGCGTCGCGTCACCCAGAAGCTCACCATGCCGACGATGCCCAGGCCGGTGACGGCCAGCAGCGAGAAGATCACCGTGGTCAGCACGATGGTCATGGCACGGTCCTGGCGGTAGCTTTCGCCGCGTACTTCCTCGATCGAGCGCAATCCGCGCACGATGCGGCCCGTGTTGACCTCGCCCAGCTTGCGCTCGGCCTGCTTCATCACTTCGTCGCGTCGGCCGGGCTCGGTGCGGATGAGATAGCGCGCGGAGCTGTCGAACTCGCCGTCCTGGTACTGCGGCACCAGCATCGCGTGCTCGACCTTGTCCCAACCCACCCACGGCGCCTGCAATCGCTCCAGGATGCCGACGATGGTGGTGGACGAACCCTTGCCGCCCAGGCCGCTGTAGATGGGCCTTCCGAGCGCGTTGCCGTCGGGGTAGAGCTGGTCCGCCAGCGCCTGCGTGACGATGACCGAGTTCGGCGTGCCCTTGTCGTCGCGGCTGCGATAGCTCACGTCGTCGGCGGTGAAGTCGCGTCCGGCCACCAGATGCGCACCGAGCGTGTTCACGCCGTGCTCGTCCACGATGTAGAGCGCAGTCGGCGTGTTCTTGCGCTGCTCCTGCGGGACGCTGTCGGGCTGCGTTTCGAGGCCTTCGCTCCAGCCGCCGTTGGACAGCGGCACGGAGTTGATCGTGGTCGCGTCGACCACGCCCGGAATGGAGCGCAGCGCCTCCAGGTCCTGGCGCAGACTGCCGCGCAGGTCGAAGTCCGGCGCGAAGCCGAGGCTGGTGATGGTGAACAGCGACTGCTCGTCCATGCCGCTGGGGCGGTTCACCTTCTCGATGCGCTGCAGGATGATGAAGACGCTGTTGCACACGATGGCCAGTGTGATCGCCACCTGCAACGCGATCAGCAGCAGGCCGGTCTTGTTGCGCAGGAGCGCGTTGAGGATCGGGCGGAATTCCATGGTGATGTCCTCGCGATTACTGCGTCTTCAGCTGCGTGGCCGGCTGCACCTGGCAGGCGCGCCACGTCGGGTAGAGGCCGGCGATCAGACTGGCGACCAGGGCGATCAGCAACGACAGGCCGACCATGGTCCAGTCCAGCTCCGCAAGCTTCTCGATCGAGGTGCCCGCGTAGAGCTTGCGCAGCGCAAGCAGGCCCAGCCCGGTCAGCACCAGCCCGAGCAAACCGCCGGCGACGCCGACCAGCCCAGATTCGGTGAGGTACTGCGCGAAGACCGCCGGCTTGCTGGCGCCCACCGCACGACGCAGGCCGATTTCCGGCGCCTTGCCCATGAACTTGGCCAGCAGCAGACCCACGGTGTTGATCAGGCACACCGCGAAGAATGCAAACGCCAGCCACACCTGCGTGCGCACGTCACGACCGACGACACGCTGCGCCTCGAGGAATTGCGACACGGTGTACACGCGGTTGTTCACCGGGCGCGGGAAGCGGCCGGCCTTCTTCTGCTCGCCGACGTAGTCGTTGAGGAAGCTCAGGTAGCGTTGCGCGTCGGCCTCGTCCTTGACCTGCACCCACATGTCGATCCAGATGCAGTCCGATGTCAGCAGTCCCTGATAGCCCGGCCCGGAATCCTTGTAGCAGCTGTTGTTGGAGTTGCTGTTGAGCTGCTTCTCGATGCCGAAGGCGAACGGCACGAACACCGACTGCGGATCGTTGAACGCGCCGTTGGCGACATGGTAGACGCGCGGCGTCGGCCTCCACTTCTCCAGCACGCCCACGACGGTGAAGTCCTCGCCACCCAGGCGAAGCTTGCGGCCGACGCTGTTCTCGCCACCGAAGATCTTGTCGTTGGTCTCGCTGTCGATCACCGCCACACGCGCGGCGTTGCGGTCTTCGGCGGGCGTCCAGCCGGTGCCGTAGCGGAAGGGCGGCTCGAAGATCGGGAAGAAACCCGAGGTGGTGAACAGCGCTTCGACCATGTAGGGCTTGATCTCGCGCTTGTCCGGCTCCAGCGGAAGCACGTTGGGGAAGAACGCCGCTTCGTGCTCGGCCTTGTGCGCCTGCACGAGGTTGTTGGCGTCCTGATAGGTCATCAGGTCCGGCGGCTCGGTCGGGTTGTCCTCGTCCCACGGCTCGTTGACGTCCCAGTTGTCCAGCTGCACGCGGCGGACCTGTTCGTCTTTGTAGGACATCGGGTTGCTGGCCATCATGTGCAGCACCGTCATCGAGGTCATCGACATGCCGATGCCCAATGCGATCGCCGTGACCATCAACGCGGTGAGGATGCGGTTGCGCTTGAGCGAGATCATCGCCAGGCGCAGGTAGTAGGTGAACATGGGCGCCCTCCTCAGCCGGCCGTCACAGCGGCGGCGGCGGTCGCGGCGGCCACTTCGCCGCCCAGGCGCGGGGCATCGTCGAGGTCGGTGACCTGGCCGTCGATGATGTGCACGTTGCGCTGCGCGCGCGCGGCGAGCTCCGGATCGTGCGTGACCATCACGATGGTCGTGCCCTGCGCGTGGATCTCCTCCAGCAGCTCCATCACGCCGCGCGCCATCAGCGAATCGAGGTTGCCGGTGGGCTCGTCGGCGAGCAGCAGGCGCGGCGAGCCGGCCAGTGCACGTGCGATGGCGACACGCTGCTGCTGGCCGCCGGAGAGTTCGGACGGGTAGTGCTTCATGCGCGAGGTCAGGCCCACGCGGCCCAACGCATGCTCGATGCGCTGCTTGCGCTCGGCCGCGCCCATGCGGCGGTAGCGCAGGGGCACGTCGATGTTGTCGAACAGGTTGAGGTCGGGGATCAGGTTGAAGCCCTGGAAGATGAAGCCGATCTTCTCGTTGCGCAGCCGCGAACGTGCGTTGTCGTCCAGGCCCTTCACCGACACGCCGTCGAGCAGGTAGTCGCCATCGCTGAAATCCTCCAGCAATCCGGCGATGTTGAGGAACGTCGTCTTGCCCGAGCCCGACGGTCCGGTGACGGCGACGAACTCGCCTTCGCGCACGTGGATGTCGAAGCCGCGCAACGCATGCGTCTCGATCATGTGGGTGCGGTAGACCTTGCTCAGGTGGGTCATCTTCAGCATGGCGGGCTCCTGGTGGTGCGTGTGTTCGTCGGTGTGGATGCGGGTGTGATGCGTCGCGCGGCTCAATCGTTGACCATGACTTCGTCGGCGCCGTTGAATGCGGTGGTGTCGGAGATGACGATGCGGTCGCCCGGCTTCAGGCCCGACAGCACTTCCACGTCGGACAGACTGCTGGCGCCGGTGGTGATGGAAGTCTTGACGGCGGTGTCGCCGTCCATGACGTAGGCGACGCGACCGCCGCCGGTGTCGAGGAACGGGCCACGCTGGACCATCAGCACGTTGGGCTTTTCTTCGATCATCACGCGCGTGCTGACGCGCTGGTTCTGGCGAAGGCCGGTGGGGCGCTTGTTGTCGGGCTGCTGTTCGGCGAAACGCACGCGCGCCATCACCTGACCGTTCACCACTTCAGGCGAAACCGAACGCAGCGTGCCGTTGTACTTCTGCCCGCCGTAGCTGATCTCCGCGCCCATGCCCAGGCGCAGGTCGTCGGCGTAGCTTTCCGGCACGGGCAGTTCCACTTCCAGCTCGCGCAGGTCGACGACCACCAGCAGCGGCTGGTTCAGCGGCACCACGGTGCGGTCGGTGATGTTGACCGTGCCGACCATGCCGTCCACGGGCGAGCGGATGTTGAGTTCGTCCACCTGACGTTGCAGTTCGTCGACGAGCGCCTGCTGGCGCTGCGCGAGCAGGTGCTTGTTGCGCGTGTCCAGACCGGCGCCGCGATCCTGCAGGCCGTAGTCGCGCTGTGCGTGCGACAGGCCGATGTCGGCCTTCTTCAGCGTGTCCTGCGCGCGGGCGACCTCGATGCTCGACACCGCGCCGCCCTCGAAGCCGCGCTGGCTGCGCTCCAGGTCGCGCAGGGCGGCAGTGCGGTCGATCTCGGCCTGGTCCAGCGCCTTCTGCGCGGTGGAGCGCGCCAGTTGCGCGTCCAGCGCGGCGCGGCCGGCTTCGGCCTGCAGGCTGGCGAGGGTGGATTGCTCCTGGACGAGCTTGCTGCGCAGCTCCGGGCTGTCGATCAAGGCCAACGTCTGGCCCTGCTTGATCGTGTCGCCGGCCCGGACCTTCAGGGTGACGGTGCCGGCGGCGGGCGCGTACAGGGTCGGGCTGACGGCGGCGACCATGCGCCCCTGCACCGCCACGTCCCGCACCAGCGTGCCGCGATGGACCTCGGCCGTGCGCAGGCGCTCGCCACTCACGGACTGCCCGGCGCCGAGCCAGCGGCCCAGCGTGGGCACGCTCAAGGCCAGCAGCAGTGCGGCCGCCACGCCGCCGCCGATGAGCAGCTGCTTGCGGCGGGGATGGGCGGGAGGCGCGGCGATAACGCGGTCTTGGCCGGAGGTGTCGCGGATCATGCGGTCTGGGACGAGTCGGGATGCCCTCATTACGAGCATGGACCGTGCCAACTTCTCATGTCTTAAATTTCAACCACTTGCGTCGAACGCACCGTGTCCGGGGCGTCCGCGCGGACACCCGGCTGTCCGCTGTACAGCAGGCGTCGCGTACCTCCCGCTAAACTGGTCGCCTTCCTGCTCTGGAGTTGCGCTGCATGTGTGGAATCGTTGGTGCGATCGCAGACCGCGACGTGGTGCCGGTGCTCATCGAAGGCCTCAAGCGCCTGGAATACCGAGGCTACGATTCCGCCGGCATCGCCGTGCTCGACGGCAGCAACGTCCGCCGCGTGCGCCGGACCGGCCGCGTGGCCGAGATGGAAGCCGCCGCGCAGAGTGAGGCGTTCAGCGCCACGCTCGGCATCGGCCACACCCGCTGGGCCACCCACGGCGGCGTGACCGAGGCCAATGCGCACCCGCACATCTCCTTCGGCGAGCTGGCGGTGGTGCACAACGGCATCATCGAGAACCACGACGAGCAGCGCGAAGCGCTGCGCGCCAAGGGCTACGTGTTCGAGTCGCAGACCGACACGGAAGTCATCGCCCACCTGATCCACTTCCATCAGTCGCAGGGCGCGGACCTGCTGACCGCCGTGCAGAAGGCCGTGCACGAACTCGTGGGCGCCTATGCCATCGCCGTGGTCAGCAAGCGCGAGCCCGAGCGCCTGATCGTTGCGCGCATGGGTTGCCCCCTGCTGGTGGGCCTGGGCGAAGGTGAGAACTTTGTCGCCAGCGATGTCTCGGCGATCCTGCAGGCCACGCGCCAGGTGATCTTCCTGGAAGAAGGCGATACCGCCGAAGTCACCCGCCAGGGCGTGCGCGTGTTCGACGTGCACGGCGTGGAGATCGCGCGCGAAGTGCACGTGTCCGACGTCTCGCTGGCGTCGCTGGAGCTGGGCCCGTACCGCCACTTCATGCAGAAGGAAATCCACGAGCAGCCGCGCGCCATCGCCGACACCATCGAAGCGGTGATGGACGCCAATGCCTTCAGCCCACTGCTGTTCGGCGCCAAGGCCGAAGACGTGCTGCGCGACGTGGACGGCGTGCAGATCCTCGCCTGCGGCACCAGCTACTACGCCGGCCTTACCGCGCGCTACTGGATCGAAGCGATCGCCGGGCTGCCGTGTTCGGTCGAGATCGCCAGCGAATACCGCTACCGCAAGGCGGTGGCGAACCCGAAGCACCTGATCGTCACCATCTCGCAGTCGGGCGAAACGCTCGACACGATGGAGGCGCTGAAGTACGCCAAGTCGCTGGGCCACGACCGCACGCTGTCGATCTGCAACGTGCCGGAGAGCGCGATCCCGCGCGCCAGCAAGCTGGTCTACTACACCCGCGCCGGCGCCGAGATTGGCGTGGCCTCCACCAAAGCCTTCACCACGCAGCTGGTGGCGCTGTTCACGCTGGCGGCCACGCTGGCGAAGCTGCAGAACCGCCTGAGCGTGGAGCAGGAAGGCCAGTATCTCGACGCGCTGCGCTTCCTTCCCGGTAGCGTGCAGCACGCGCTCAACCTGGAGCCGCAGGTCACCGCGTGGGCGGAGCGTTTCGCGCCGAAGCAGCACGCATTGTTCCTCGGTCGCGGCGTGCACTACCCGATCGCCCTGGAAGGCGCGCTCAAGCTCAAGGAAATCTCCTACATCCACGCCGAGGCGTATCCGGCAGGCGAGCTCAAGCACGGCCCGCTGGCGCTGGTGGACGCGGCGATGCCGGTCGTCGTCATCGCGCCGAACGACAGCCTGTTGGAGAAGGTGAAGTCCAACATGCAGGAAGTGCGCGCGCGCGGCGGCGAGTTGTTCGTCTTCACCGACGAAGACAGCCAGTTCGGTCCGTCGGAAGGCGTGCACGTGATCCGCGCACCGCGCAATGTCGGCGTGCTGTCGCCGGTGGTGCACGCCATCCCCGTGCAGCTGCTCGCCTACCACGCCGCCCTCGCCCGCGGCACCGACGTGGACAAGCCGCGCAACCTGGCCAAGTCGGTGACGGTGGAGTAAGCCGACTACGGCGTTCGCACTTTCTTGTCAGCTTCACGGCAGGGCCACTCAGCCGGCCGTGAAGCTTGGCGAACTCTCTTCGGCGCATTCGATGCGAACCGAGTCGCGCACTGATCACGCAGCCACCCGGGCTGACTTCGCGTCGCACGGCATCGATCGGCGAAACTGTCTCGCAATGCACATCCGCGCCCGGTGTTAATTTCGACCGGCCCGTCGCGATCACGCACATTGGTCGCGAAGTTCGGCGGTTGGGGCGTCAATGCGAGGATCAGCGCAGCGACACGCTTTTCAGCGGCCTTTTTCCACGGACGTCTTGCCTGTGCTGCGAGGCAAGGCGGGCACTTTCCTCCCACTGTTCGTCACCGGCAACGCCCTTACTTGCGGCGAAGATCCTGACGTCCGCCTACACCTTCGGCTTCTTCTTCGGCCGTTGCCACCCTTCGATGGTCGCCTGCCGCGCACGCGCGACGGTGAGCTTGCCTTCGGGCGCATCGCGCGTGACGACGGAGCCCGCGGCGATGGTGGCATCCTTGCCGATGGTGACCGGCGCCACCAGCGAGGAGTTGGAGCCGATGAACGCGCCATCCTCGATGGTGGTCCTGGACTTGTTCACGCCATCGTAGTTGCAGGTGATGGTACCCGCGCCGACGTTGACGCCCGCACCGATCACCGTGTCGCCCAGGTAAGTGAGATGGTTGGCCTTGCTGGTCACGCCGATGCGCGTGTTCTTGGTCTCGACGAAGTTACCCACGTGCACGCCGTCGGCCAGCACGGTGCCCGGACGCAGGCGCGAATAGGGACCGATCTGCGCGGCCCCTTCGACGATGACGCCGTCCATGTCGCAGTGCGCACGCACCTCCGTGCCCGGGCCCAGCGTCACGTCCTTGAGCCGGCAGAAGGGGCCGATGCGCACGCCGTCGCCAAGCACGACGTTGCCCTCCAGCACGACGTCCACGTCGATCTCCACGTCACGACCGACACGGACATCGCCTCGCTGGTCATAACGCGAGGGGTCCGCGAGGCGGGCGCCCTGCATGCACAGCGCGCGCGCTGCACGGCGCTGGAACGCGCGTTCGAGCTGCGCAAGCTGCCATGCATCGTTGGCGCCCTCGACTTCGAGCGGGTCCTGCACATGCACCATCTCCGCCGCGTTGAATTCGGCGGCCGCCGACGCGAACACGTCGGTGAGGTAGTACTCGCCCTGCGCGTTGTCGTTGCCCAGATGCTGAAGCCAGCGACGCAGTGCTTCGCCATCGGCCACGAGGATGCCGGTATTGACGGTGCGGATCTCGCGCTGCTCGTCGTCTGCGTCCTTGTGTTCGACGATGCGGCCGACACGCCCCTGCGTGTCGCGCACGATGCGGCCGTAGCCGGTCGGGTCCTGCAGGTCCGCCACCAGCACGGCGATGCGGCCTGGTGCGGCCAGCAGGCGCTGCAAGGTCTCGGTGGTGATCAGCGGCACGTCGCCGTAAAGAATGAGCACGCGCGCATCGACTGGAATGGACGGCATCGCCTGCTGCACGGCGTGGCCCGTGCCCAGGCGCTGCTCCTGTTCGGTCCAGTGCAGATCGGTCTGGTCGGCTAAGGCCGCGCGTACCTGCTCGCCGCCGTGACCGTAGACCACGTGAATCCCCGTGGCTCCCAGCTGGCGCGCGGTATCGATCACATGGCCCAGCATCGGCTTGCCCGCAATCTTCTGCAGCACCTTGGCCGTGGAGGATTTCATCCGCTTGCCCTCGCCGGCTGCGAGGATCACGACGTGTAACGGGTTCATGCGGCCATCCTGTGCTGTGCGACCTTAAGATGTGGCGGAATCTTAGCAATCGCGATGCCCGCCCGGATCGACCCGACACTACCTGAAGGCCGGAGGGTTTCGCACCGGCGGCCTGACGCGGCCCTGTCTAGAATGTGCGCATGCGCAGATGGTTTTCCGGCTCCCCGTTGGTCCGCCAGGGCAGCAGCTACCTCGTGATAGGCCTGCTCCAGTTGCTGGTCGACTGGGCGATGTTCGTGTCGCTGAGCGCGATGGGCCTGGCCGTGGAGCCGGCAAACGTCCTGGGTCGGGTGAGCGGTGCCGTGCTGGGCTTCTGGCTCAACGGGCGCGTCACCTTCGCCGGAGAGGACACCAAGGTGGGGCGGCGACAGTTCGCGCGTTTCCTGACGATGTGGATCGCCACGACAGTGGTGAGCACGTGGTCTCTGGGCCATGTCGACGACACGGTGGGTCTGCAGTGGGCCTGGGTCGCCAAACCGGCCATTGAGCTCGTCCTGGCCTCGGTAGGCTTCGTGCTCTCGCGGCACTGGGTCTACCGGCGCTGAGGCAGCTTCGGCACCAAAGAAAAACGCCGGCATTGCCGGCGTTTTTCTTGTCCGCAGCCGGCCGTGCGGCCGGCGCGGGACTCAATGCTTCATGTTCTTGCGCAGACGCTCCAGCGCACTGAGCTGGGCGATGCTCATCGCCAACTGCGACTGGGCCTCTTCCATGCTCATCTTCGGATCCTTCTTCGACAGGATCCGCTCGGCCTCTTCCTTCGCGGCGCGGACGGCGGCTTCGTCGATGTCCTGCGCGCGCACCGCGGTGTCGGCCAGCACGGTGACGACGGTGGGCTGCACCTCGAGGATGCCGCCGGAGATCGCGAAGTCCAGCTGCTCGCCGCCCGGCAGGGTCACGACGACCTTGCCCGGCTTGAGGCGCGTGATCAGCGGCGCGTGCTTCGGCGCGATGCCGAGCTCGCCGATCTCACCGGTGGCGACGACCAGCTCGGCCTCGCCGTGGAAGATTTCCTGCTCGGCGCTGACGATGTCGCAACGAATCGTGGATGCCATAGAGAACGTGCCTTTCTGCTTTGTCCCCCTCTCCCGTTTGCGGGAGAGGGCTGGGGTGAGGGTGAAGGCAGAGCCCTCACCCTAACCCTCTCCCGCAAGCGGGAGAGGGGACAAGATCAACGGATCAACCCGTGATCTTCTTGGCCTTCTCGACCGCTTCCTCGATGCCGCCGACCATGTAGAACGCCTGCTCCGGCAGGTGGTCGTACTCGCCTTCGACGATGCCCTTGAAGCCGCGGATCGTGTCCTTCAGCGCGACGTACTTGCCCGGCGAACCGGTGAAGACTTCGGCCACGTGGAACGGCTGCGAGAAGAAGCGCTCGATCTTGCGGGCGCGCGACACGGCCTGCTTGTCTTCTTCCGACAGCTCGTCCATGCCGAGGATCGCGATGATGTCCTTCAGTTCCTTGTACTTCTGCAGCGTCGACTGGACCTTGCGCGCGACGTCGTAGTGCTCGTGGCCGATCACGTTCGGGTCGAGCTGGCGCGAGGTGGAGTCGAGCGGATCGACCGCCGGGTAGATGCCCAGCGAAGCGATGTTTCGCGACAGCACGACGGTGGCGTCGAGGTGGGCGAAGGTGGTCGCCGGCGACGGGTCGGTCAGGTCGTCCGCGGGCACGTACACGGCCTGGATCGAGGTGATCGAACCGGTCTTGGTCGAGGTGATGCGCTCCTGCAGAACGCCCATTTCCTCGGCCAGCGTCGGCTGGTAACCCACGGCCGACGGCATACGGCCCAGCAGCGCCGACACTTCGGTACCGGCCAGCGTGTAGCGGTAGATGTTGTCGACGAACAGCAGCACGTCACGGCCCTTGCCCGAGGCGTCCTTCTCGTCGCGGAAGTACTCGGCCATGGTCAGGCCGGTCAGCGCGACGCGCAGGCGGTTGCCCGGCGGCTCGTTCATCTGGCCGTACACCATCGCGACCTTGTCGAGGACGTTGGAGTCCTTCATCTCGTGGTAGAAGTCGTTGCCCTCGCGGGTACGCTCGCCCACGCCGGCGAACACGGACAGACCCGAGTGCGCCTTGGCGATGTTGTTGATCAGTTCCATCATGTTGACGGTCTTGCCGACGCCGGCGCCGCCGAACAGGCCGACCTTGCCGCCCTTCGCGAACGGGCACATCAGGTCGATGACCTTGATGCCGGTTTCCAGCAGGTCGTTACCCGAGGACTGGTCCTCGTACGACGGAGCGGCGCGGTGGATTTCCCAATGGTCGGAAGCGGCAACGTCGCCGGCTTCGTCGATCGGGCGACCCAGCACGTCCATGATGCGACCCAGCGTGCCGGCACCGACCGGCACCGAGATGCCCTTGCCGGTGTTGTTGGCCACCAGGTTGCGCTTGAGGCCGTCGGTCGAGCCGAGCGCGATGGTGCGCACGACGCCGTCGCCCAGCTGCTGCTGCACTTCGAGCGTGATCTCGGTGTTGGCGACCTTAAGCGCGTCGTACACCTTCGGCACGGACTCGCGCGGGAACTCGACGTCGACGACGGCGCCGATGATCTGAACGATCTTGCCCTGACTCATTGTGGTTGCTCCGATTAACTTTGTTCGTTTCGGCGGCTTGCGTCGCCTGATTGATGCGTTGGGATTCGTGATTCGGGATTCGGGATTCGTAAAAGCGCGCTGCGCTGCTCTATCGAATCTCCAATCCCGACTCCCGAATCCCGGCTTTGATTACACCGCCGCGGCGCCGCCGACGATTTCCGAGATTTCCTGGGTGATCGCCGCCTGGCGGGCCTTGTTGTAGACCAGGTTCAGCGTGCCGATCAGCTTGGTGGCGTTGTCGGAGGCGGCCTTCATCGCGACCATGCGCGCGGCATGCTCGGAGGCCACGTTCTCCAGCACCGCCTGGTACACCAGCGACTCGACGTAACGGTTGAGCACGTGCTCCAGCACGGCCGCCGCGTCGGGCTCGTAGATGTAGTCCCAGTCGTGCTTGGCGACCTGCGTCTCCGCCGGCGGCAACGGCAGCAGCTGGTCGAACGCCGCGCGCTGCGTCATCGTGTTGACGAAGTCGTTGTAGCAGATGAAGACGCGGTCCAGGTTGCCGGCGCTGTAGCCGTCCAGCATCACCTTGATGACGCCGACCAGCTGTTCCAGCTTCGGCTGGTCGCCCAGGTGCGTGACCGAGCCGACCATGTTGACCTTGATGCGACGGAAGAACACCGACGCCTTCTGGCCGATGGTGACCACGTCGATCTCGACGCCCTGCTCCTGCCACTTGCGGAACTCGCCCAGCAGTTTGCGGAACAGGTTGTTGTTCAGGCCGCCGGCCAGGCCGCGGTCCGACGACACGATGATGTAGCCGACGCGCTTCACGTCCTGGCGCTCGACCAGGTACGGATGCTGGTAGTCGGAATTGGCCTGCGCCAGGTGGCCGATGACCTGCTTCATCACGCGCGCATACGGACGCGAGACCTTCATGCGTTCCTGCGCCTTGCGGATCTTGGAAGCCGAGACCATCTCGAGCGCGCGCGTCACCTTGCGGGTGTTCTGCACGCTCTTGATCTTGGATTTGATTTCGCGTCCGCCTGCCATCTTTTCGCTCGCTTCGCTCGTTCGGGAATGGGGAATCGGGAATGGGGAATCGTCAGGAGCACGTTGCTCTGGCTTCTACGATTCCCGATTCTCCTTATTCGATTCCCGGCTTCACCAAGTACCGGTCTGCTTGAACTCGGCGATGCCCTGCTTGAAGGTCGCCTCGATCTCGTCGTTCCAGTTGCCGGTGCTGTTGATCTTGCTGACCAGCTCGCCCTGGGTGTTGATGAAGTGCGAGTGCAGGCCTTCTTCGAACGACAGGAGCTTGTTGACCGGCACGTCGTCGAGGTAACCCTCGTTGACGGCATAGATCGACAGGGCCTGAAGCGCGATCGGCATCGGCGCGTACTGCTTCTGCTTCATCAGCTCGGTGACGCGCTGACCGCGCTCGAGCTGCTTGCGGGTGGCTTCGTCCAGGTCGGAAGCGAACTGCGCGAACGCAGCCAGCTCACGGTACTGGGCGAGCGAGATGCGGATGCCGCCCGAGAGCTTCTTGATGATCTTGGTCTGGGCCGCACCACCGACGCGCGACACCGAGATACCGGCGTTCACGGCCGGGCGGATGCCGGCGTTGAACAGGTCGGTTTCCAGGAAGATCTGGCCGTCGGTGATCGAGATCACGTTGGTCGGCACGAACGCGGACACGTCGCCGGCCTGCGTTTCGATGATCGGCAGCGCGGTCAGCGAACCGGTCTTGCCCTTCACTTCACCGTTGGTGAACTTCTCGACGTACTCCTCGGACACGCGCGCGGCGCGCTCGAGCAGGCGGCTGTGCAGGTAGAACACGTCGCCCGGATAGGCTTCGCGACCCGGCGGGCGCTTGAGCAGCAGCGAGATCTGGCGGTAGGCGACGGCCTGCTTGGACAGATCGTCGTACACGATCAGCGCGTCTTCGCCGCGGTCCATGAAGAACTCGCCCATCGTGCAGCCGGAGTAGGCGCTGATGTACTGCATCGCGGCCGACTCGGACGCCGTGGCGGCCACGACGATCGTGTGCGCCAGGGCGCCGTTCTCTTCGAGCTTGCGCACGATGTTGGCGACGGTCGAGGCCTTCTGGCCGATCGCCACGTACACGCACTTGATGCCCGTGCCCTTCTGGTTGATCACCGCGTCGATGGCCAGGGCGGTCTTGCCGGTCTGGCGGTCGCCGATGACCAGCTCGCGCTGGCCGCGGCCGATCGGGATCATCGCGTCGACGGTCTTGTAACCGGTCTGCACCGGCTGGTCGACCGACTTGCGCCAGATCACGCCCGGGGCAACGCGCTCCACCGGAGCGGTCTGCGTGGCGGCGATCGGGCCCTTGCCGTCGATCGGCTCGCCCAGCGCGTTCACCACGCGGCCGAGCAGCTCACGGCCGACCGGCACTTCGAGGATGCGGCCGGTGGTCTTGGCGACGTCGCCTTCGCGCAGGTGCTCGTAGTCACCCAGGACCACGGCGCCGACCGAGTCGCGCTCCAGGTTCAGCGCGAGCGCGTAGGTGCTGTTCGGCAGCTCGATCATTTCGCCCTGCATCACGTCGGCCAGGCCGTAGATGCGCACGATGCCGTCCGACACCGACGTCACGGTGCCTTCGTTGCGCGCTTCGGCGGTCAGCTTGACCTTCTCGATGCGGGTCTTGATCAGTTCACTGATTTCGGACGGGTTGAGCGTGGTGGTTGCCATGGGTGAGTCCCTTGATCCGGCATTACCCGGAATTTGCAGATGAATTCGTTATTGCGAGAGCGTCGACTGCAGGCGTTCGAGCTTGCCCTTCAGCGAGCCATCGATGACCACGTCGCCCGCGTCGATCACGGCGCCGCCGATCAGCGAGGCATCGACCGCCGTCTCGATCTCGACCTCGCGGCCGAAGCGCTTCTTCAGCGCGGCCTTGATGGCCTCGAGTTCGGCGCCGGGCAGTTCGCTGGCGGCGGTGACGCGCGCCTTGACCACGCGCTCGGCTTCGGCGCGCAGGTCTTCGAACAGGCCGGTGATTTCCGGCAACAGCGCCAGACGGCGGTTGTCGGCCAGCAGGCCGAGGAAGCGCGTGAACGCTTCATCGGCACCGTCCGGCGCGAGCAGGCCAACGGCGTCGGCCGGGTTCAGCAGCGGATGTCCGAGCAGCGCCTGGGCCTGCGGATCGGCGGCCACGCGCGAAGCGAAGGCGAGCGCCTGCGACCACGCAGCGGTGCGACCGCCCTCGCGCGAAAGCGCGAAGGCGGCACGGGCGTACGGACGGGCGAGGGTCAAGGCCTGGGTCATTTCAGATCATTCCGCTCGAGCGAGCCTGGTAGATGCCGCGTACAGATCAAAGCTGGGCTGCCAGCTCATCGAGCAGCGCCTTGTGGGCGTTGGCATCGATTTCGCGCTTTAGCAGCTTTTCGGCGCCGGTCACGGCCAGCGTGGAGACCTGCTTGCGCAGTTCCTCGCGGGCGCGGTTGGACGCCGCGGCGATTTCGGCTTCGGCCGCCGCCTTCTGGCGGTTGGCTTCGCCGACCGCATCGTTCTTGGCCTGGTCGATGATCTGATTGGCGCGCTGGTGCGCCTGCTCGATGATCTCGTTGGCCTTGGTACGCGCGGCACGCAGCTCGGCATCGACGCTCTGCTGGGCCTGTGCGAGGTTCTTCTGGCTCTGCTCGGCAGCGGCCAGACCCTCGGCAATCTTTTGTTGACGTTCTTCGATCGCCTTGTTCAGCGGCGGCCAAATGAACTTCATCGTGAACCAGATAAGCACGATGAACGTGATCATCTGGCCGAAGAAGGTCATGTTGAGATTCATGACAGCTCCGATGGAACTTTTTTCTGTCGAGCGGTTACGCCCGGGAGAGCCGTCCGCATGGCGGACGGCTCAGCAAGACCGTGCAGCCTGATTAGGCGCCAGCAGCCTGCGTCAGCGCGCCCAGCAGCGGGTTGCCGAAGGCGAACAGCAGGCCGACGGCCAGCGCGATGATGAACGCCGCGTCGATCAGGCCCGCCAGCAGGAACATGCGGCCCTGCAGCATCGGAACCAGCTCCGGCTGACGGGCAGCCGACTCAAGGAACTTCGAGCCCATCAGCGCGATGCCGAGGCACGCGCCGATCGCGCCGAGGCCGACCATCATGCCGATCGCGATAGCGGTCAGGCCCTGCACACTGGCGATGAATTCCATGGTTTTCTCCTACTGAAACGTTTTGGTTTGGACTAACGGGAAGGTGAAGCGGAAGGTGAAGCGGAATCAGTGACTCTCGTACGCGCCGGCGATGTAGACGACGGTGAGGATCATGAAGATGAAGGCCTGCAGCAGCACGATCAGGATGTGGAACAGCGCCCAGGCGATGTTGAACACCACGCCCGGCACGAACATCAGCAGACTGCCGCCCAGCAGGCCGGCGATCAGCATGAAGACCAGCTCGCCGCCGTACATGTTGCCGAACAGTCGCATTGCCAGGCTGACCGGCTTGACGAGGTATTCGATGACGTTGAGGCCGAGGTTCGCCGGGGCCAGCGCGATCTTGGCGCCGGCACTGTGCGCGTGGAACGGCGCGGTCAGCAGTTCCTTGCCGAAGCCGAAGCCGCCCTTGGCCTTGATCGAATGACCCAGGATGAGGAAGAACACCACCACCGACAGGGCGAGCGTGGTGTTGAGATCGGCCGTCGGAACCCAGCGGAAGTAGGTGTGGTGCGCAGCCTCCGCGCCGGCGGCCAGCTTGACGGCCGTGTACGGCGCATCCAGCGGCAGCAGGTCCATCGCGTTCATCAGCACGACCCACATGAAGATCGTCAGCGCCAGCGGCGTGATCGAACGACGGTCGCCGTGGAAGCTGTCCTTCACCTGGCCGTCGATGAACTCCAGGATGAGTTCGACGAAGGCCTGGCCCTTGGACGGCACACCTGCAGTGGCCTTGCGCGCGAAGAACGCGAACCAGGCGATGAAGATGAGACCCAGCACCAGCGACACCGCCCAGGTGTCGATATGGAACGCACCGCCGAACAGATCGATCGTGTTCTGCTGGAGGTGATGCTGGATGTATTCGTTCAGGCCGCCCGAACCGGTCTGTTCGCTCACGAAAGACACCTTATCGTTTCAAAAGATTGGCCAGCACGAATGCAAGCGTCGCCGCAAGCACTCCCACCAGCATCGGCAATGGCGGCAGCTTGAACCCGGCCAGGCCGAGCGTTAAAACTGCAAACACCACCACCCACTTCAACATCACCCCGGCCAGAAGCCGCCCCATCGCCATGCCGGCCGGCTGGATGCCGCCGCCCAAGGCCAATAGGGCCGCCACCACCCCACCCGCAACGATCGCGCCACCGCCGACCGCCGCCGCCAGCGCCTGAGGCGCCCCGAGGGGGAGGAAGGCCAGCGCGACCAGCGCTGCCGCGCCGGCCTGCCAGGCAGTCGCGCGCGACGCCAGCCGGCGACCTGCGGACAAGGGATCGTGCACGCGGGACTCGTCGGTCTGGGGCAGGCGCAAAGCGCCCGGTAGAGCCGCAAAAGTATAAAGGGAGCCTTAAGTCCGGGCAACCGGCAGGGGTCACGGTTAGCCGATTCAGGGCGTGCCCGCAGTTTTGGAGGCTTCCGGAAAGAAGTTTCTGACGATAGACGCAAGCTATCGAGCAAGCCGGAACATTCGATTGGACCCGCCAGGTCGAGTCTCCATAATGAGAACCACTCTCACTTGAGGACTCCGCCATGGCCAAGACCTTCAGCTTCGCCGCCGTCCATTTCAGCGTCGCCTTCACGATCGGCTACCTGATGACCGGCAGCGTATGGGTCGGCGGCGCCCTCGCCCTGGTCGAACCGGCCTGCAACACCGTCGCGTTCCATTTCCACGAGAAGGTGTGGAAGCGCATCGAGGCGCGGCGCCAGCGCGGGCTCCCGGGCCAGGACACGGTCACCGCCTGATTTTCGCCGCGAAGGCACGGAACCTTTCGGCGAACCGCCGGTCCCACCTCACGATCGCCCACCGACGCTTACCTCCTCGTCAACGGTTGTCGTGTTGGGCACTCCGAAGCCCCGGCGCATGCCGGGGCTTCTCCTTTTGCTCGATCCGATCGCACGCACCGCACTCGCGCACAGCGCAGTCGAGTTCACGACATCGCAAACGAAAACAGGCGCGGGGATCCGCGCCTGTTCCGTTCGTGCCGCGCGAAGCGGACGACTTACTTCTTCTTCGGAATGTAAAGGTCCGTGATCGTGCCCTCGTACACCTCGGCGGCCATTGCCACGGTCTCGCTGAGGGTCGGGTGCGGGTGGATCGTGTGGCCGATGTCGCCCGCTTCGGCGCCCATCTCGATGGCCAGCGCCACTTCGCTGATCAGGTCGCCCGCGTGCACGCCGACGATACCGCCGCCGATGATGCGGTGCGTCTTCTCGTCGAAGATGAGCTTGGTCGTGCCTTCGCCGCGGCCGATGCCGACCGCACGCGCGGAGGCCGCCCACGGGAACTTGCCCACGCCCACGTGCAGGCCCTTGGCCTTGGCTTCGGTTTCGGTGACACCGACCCAGGCGATTTCCGGATCGGTGTAGGCCACCGACGGCACCACGCGCGCAACCCACTCACGCTTCTCGCCCGCCGCAACTTCCGCCGCCAGCTTGCCTTCGTGCGTGGCCTTGTGCGCCAGCATCGGCTGGCCGACGAGGTCGCCGATGGCGAAGATGTGCGGGACGTTGGTGCGCATCTGGCGATCGACCGGAATGAAGCCGCGCTCGGTCACCTGCACGCCGGCCTTGTCGGCGTCGAGCTTGTTGCCGTTCGGCGCGCGACCCACGGCGACCAGCACGCGATCCCACGTGCCTGCCTCCAGGCCCGGCGTGGCGCCGGCTTCGGCAGCCTCGAACGCAACTCGGATGCCGTCCTTCGCCGCTTCGACCTTCGCCGCCTTGGTCTTCAGGTGCACCACGACGCCCTGCTTCTTCAGGCGATCGGCCAGCGGCTTCACCAGGTCCTTGTCGGCGCCCGGCATCAGTTGGTCCATGAACTCCACGACCGTGACTTCGCTGCCCAGCGCCTTGAACACCGTCGCCATTTCCAGGCCGATGATGCCGCCGCCGACGACGAGGAGCTTCTTCGGAATCTCCGCCAGTTCCAGCGCGTCGGTGGAATCCATCACGCGCGGGTCGTCCCACGGGAAGTTCGGCAGCTTCACCGCCTGCGAACCGGCCGCGATGATGCACTGCTCGAAGCGCAGCAGCGTCGTCTTGCCGTCGTCGCCGGCGATCTCCAGCTCGTTGGGCGAAACGAATCGACCAACGCCTTGTACGGTGCGCACCTTGCGCTGCTTGGCCATGCCCGCCAGGCCCTTGGTGAACTGGTTGACGACCTTGTTCTGTTTGAAGTCGCGCAGCTTGTCGAGGTCGATCTTCGGCTTGTCGAAGCTGATGCCGATGTCGGACGAATGCGCGGCTTCCTCGATCAGCGCCGCCGCGTGCAGCAGCGCCTTGGACGGAATGCAGCCCACGTTGAGGCAGACGCCGCCGAGGCTGGCGTAACGCTCCACGAGCACCGTGTCGAGGCCGAGGTCGGCCGCGCGGAACGCGGCGGTGTAACCACCGGGGCCGGAACCGAGCACGACGATGCGGCATTCCACGTCGGCCTTGCGACCGGTGCCGAGCGCAGGCTTGGGCGCTTCGCTGGCCGGTGCGGCGGGCGACGGCGCGACCGGCGGCTTCGCCGTTTCCGGCGCAGGCGCGGCGGCCGGCGCGGGCGGCTGCGCCTTGGGCGCGGCGGCTTCGCCGGCGCCTTCCAGGATCGCGATCACGGCGCCTTCGGCCACCTTGTCGCCGATCTTCACCTTGATTTCCTTCACCACGCCGTCGGCCGACGAAGGCACTTCCATCGTCGCCTTGTCCGATTCCAGCGTGACCAGGCCCTGGTCCTTCTTCACCGTGTCGCCGACGGCGACCAGCAATTCGATCACCGGTACGCCGTCGTAGTCGCCGATGTCCGGCACCTTGACTTCAATGGTCGCCATTGTGGGGTTCTCCTGCAGCTCAGCCGGTGGCGCCGGCGAGCGTCTGTTCCAGTTTGTCCAGCGATTCTTCGAGTTCGCGCCAACGCTTGAAGCGCTTCTCGTCGCTGGCATCGGTCGCCTCGATCATCAGGCCGACCTGCTCCATCATTTCCGCGACCGGGCCGCAGCCGGGCTGCAATCCGCTCACGCGCAGCGGTTGGCCCGCGGCGGTGTCGTCCACGACGAAGAGCAGCACTTCGCCTTCGTGGAAGTCGGCGTTGCGATCGGCCGGAACCTGTGCGTTCAGTGCGCGCTGCCAATCGGCGAGCACGCGACGCGCGAGCGCTGCCGGCATCGGCACTTCCACCACGTCGGGTTGCTGGCCCACGCGCAGTTCGCGCTTGCCGCCGCTCCACACGGCGACGCGTTCATCGGCTTCGGTGAAACGCAGGCGCCAATCGCCCTCGCCTTCGCCCGCGAACAGCTGCACGCCGCTCTCGACGCTGCGCGCCGGCAGGCGCGTCAGGCTGAGCACGGGCTTGTTGCCGGCGAAGAACAACTGCTCCACGGCGGAGCCGTAGTTCTCCGTCGCCGGCGGCCAGCCGCGGCCGAGGTCGACCTTGCACGCATCGTCGGCACGCGCGACGGGCGCGGCCACCAGCTGTGCCGCGAGCACTGCCGCGGCCAGGCCCAGCGCGCGCCGCGTCACAGCAGCACGCGCCGCATGTCGGCCAGCAACTGCGCCAGGTGCGCGGTGAAACGCGCGGCCGCGGCGCCGTCGATGACGCGGTGGTCGTAGCTCAGCGACAGCGGCAGGATCAGGCGCGGCGCGAACTGCTTGCCGTCCCACACCGGACGGATCGCCGACTTGGACACGCCAAGGATCGCGACTTCCGGTGCATTCACGATCGGCGTGAACTTGGTGCCGCCGATGCCGCCCAGCGAGCTGATCGAGAAGCAGCCGCCGGTCATGTCGGCCGGGCCGAGCTTGCCGTCGCGCGCCTTCTTCGCCAACTCCGAGGTTTCCTGCGCGATCTGCATCACGCCCTTCTTGTCCACATCGCGCACGACCGGCACGACCAGCCCGTTGGGCGTGTCGGCGGCGAAGCCGATGTGGAAGTACTTCTTCAGCACCAGATTCTCGCCGGTGGCGTCGAGGGAGGCGTTGAAGTTCGGGAACTTCTGCATCGCCGCGACCGAGGCCTTCATCAGGAAGGCGAGCATCGTGAGCTTCACGCCGCCCGCTCCAGAAGAGCGCGCTTCGTTTTCCTTGTTGAGCGCGACGCGCAGCTCTTCCAGGTCGGTGATGTCGGCATCGTCGTGCTGCGTGACGTGCGGGATCATCGCCCAGTTGCGCGCGAGGTTGGCGCCCGACAGCTTCTGGATGCGCGACAGCGCCTTGGTTTCGATCTCGCCGAACTTGGCGAAGTCCACCTTCGGCCACGGCAGCAGGTTGAGACCGCCGCCACCGGCGACCGGTGCAGCGCCGGCGGGCGCGGCCACGCCGCCTTCCATCACCGACTTGACGAACTTCTGCACGTCGTCCTTGGCGATACGGCCACCGCGCTCGCTGCCCGTCACCTGCGACAGGTCCACGCCGAGCTCGCGCGCGAACAGGCGCACCGCCGGGCTGGCGTAGGGCACCTTGTCGGGCATCAGTTCGGAGGAATCGAACGACACCGGCGGCGTGCGCGGCGGCATCGCCTCCGGATCGGTGCCGGGACGCGAAGCGTCGATGGATGCCTGCGCGATGCGGTCGGCCTGCTGCGGCACGACCACCGGTTCGACCTTGCTGCCGGTCTCCGCGGCGCGGACCTGCTGCGAGGGCGCGGCCGGTTCGGCGCGCGGCGGCTCGGCGGCCTTGGCCGGTGCGGCAGCGGGCTTGGGCGCTTCGGCCGCGGGTGCGGCGTCGGTCGCCTCGATCATGGCGACCACGCTGCCTTCCGATAGCTCGTCGCCGATCTTGACATTGATTTCGCGGATGACGCCGGCGAACGGCGCCGGGACTTCCAACGTCGCCTTGTCGGATTCGAGCGTGACCAGGCCCTGGTCCTGCTTGACCGTGTCGCCTACCGCGACCAGCAATTCGATCACCGGCACGCCTTCATAGTCCCCGATGTCGGGAACGCGTGCTTCTTTGAGCTCAGCCATTGTGGGGGGTCCCGCAGACGCGAAAACCCTATTGTGCTGGTTGACGGCCCATGCGCCAACCGCGTCCGCCGTACGTCACGGTATCCGACACTCAATGTGTGGTTTCGGGCCCGGCAGTGGCCCGGGCGGCCTCTTCGGCGGGGTCCGGTCCGGGGTGCGCGGGCGGGGTTGTCGGCTCGGCAGGACGGGCTTCCAGCAGGTTCAATGCCTGGCCGCCGGGCAGGCGGAATTCCAGCGCATCGTCGATCCGGTCCAGCTCGCCCATCCGTCGGCACAGGCTGTCGGCGCGCTGTTCCAGCGCACGCGCACGCGGCTGGACCCTCGCTTCGATCTGGGCATCCAAGCGTTCGAGCCGCTTGAGCCGGCTGGTGTCCCCGCTGAAAGCCGCGCCGATGGCGCCGGACACGATGTCGCCGATCATGCTGGGGATCACCTCCGACACCGCCTCGCCGATGCCCTGTCCCAGGTCGCGCGAGTTGAAGCGCGTCGCCGTCACGGATCGTGCCAGGCGTGCGTCGATCTGCGAGCGCGCGCGATCGAGTTTGAGCTGCACCGACTTGGGGTCGTTGCTGAAGCCGGCCGCCACCTCGCCCAGCACGGTGAAGGCGATGTCGGCGGCGTCGCGGCCGATGGCCTGCGCCTCGGGCATCGCGGCGCGCGCGCCGGCTTCGAAGTCGACAATGCGCTGGCGGTCGGCCTTGCCCAGTTCCACCCAGCGGTCGTCGACGAACAACCGCCCCTGGCGCATCACGATCGCTTTCGGCACGCCGGATTCGCGCGTGAGGATGACGCTGCGCTCGTCGATGGTCAGGTCGTAGTCACTGTCCATGTTGCACGACGCGTCGAGGTCGACCTCCGCCGCGAATGCGCCCTGCGCCGCGCAGGCGGCGAGCAGCAGGCACGACGCTAACAGTCGATTCATGGAGCGATCCCCCGCGGTCCGTGGCCTTCCTATCTTGCCTCGCGGGCGCGGCGATGTCCTCCACCGGCACTGCACGCTCTTTCCGCCGCGCGTGCGTGGAGCAGGCGTGAACGCATGACGCACGGGCTCAACGGCGATTCAGCTGCTGCGTGGCAGACGCGCGCACCGCCGCGAAGCACGTTCGCATCGCGAAAGTTCCGTGAGCGTGGGTTCGCGGGGCAAGAACGATTCATGCGTCGATCGCTAAGTTGGCGCCGCCTTGCGAAAGGCAGCCTCCCCCAAGGCATGCATCCAATAACGAGGAGTTCTCTCCATGCAGCATTTCCGTCAGTTGACCCTGGCCATCGTGGCCACCCTGGCCATTGCCCCGTCCGCGTTCGCACAGGACATCACCGGCCCGGACACCAGCGGCAAGCGTTTCGCCGTCGTCGGCGGCTACGCACTTTCCGAGCCGACCAAGAACCCGTCCATCGACGGCACGCGCACGAACGTCGACGGCTCCGGCGCCGCCACGCTGAGCGCCAACTACTACATCACCGACAACATCGCCGTTGAGGCGTGGGGCGCGGCCGACAAGTTCGGCAATCGCGTCAGGACGCCGAACGGCAAGATCGCCAGCGTCGACACACAGCCTTACGCGCTGAGCGGCCAGTACCACTTCGGCACCACGCAGAGCATCGCGCGCCCGTTCGTGGGCCTGGGTTACTACGAAGCCAACACCGACGGCGAGAAGGCCGAGCCGAGCGGCGCGCTCGCCGGCCAGCGCATCGGCGTGGGCACCGCGAAGGGTGCGATGGCGACCGCGGGCGTGGACGTCAACATCACCCCGACCTGGTTCGCGCGCGCCGACGTGCGCTACATGCAGGACACCACCGGCCAGCCGGACGTCACCGTGGACGGCGCGAAGGTCGGCAAGGCCGAGCTGAATCCGGTGAGCGTCGGTGTGGGCCTGGGCGCCCGCTTCTAATCACCATCGTTCCATCGACGTACGAAACGGGCCCCTCGCGGGCCCGTTTCCCGTTCGGCATCACGCATCACCACATTTCCATCACGCCGGGCCCGACCGCGTCGTTGACGCGTTCACGCGGCTATAACCGCCGACCGTTAGGGTCGCGGTGATTCCGGCAGACCACCCGCAAGGAGTTCCCGCATGACCACGAAGCTCGACAAGCCCCTGCGTCGCGAGATCCAGATCGAAGAGCGCGCCTACACCCTCACCATCGACGCCGATGGCCTGAAGCTGGTCGAGAAGGGTCGCCGCAACGGCCAGGAACTGCGCTGGGCCGACCTGGTGAGCGGAAACACGGCGCTCAACGCCGCACTGTCGGCCAGCACCGAGCGATAACCGCACCGGCCTGCGCCGGGCGGCCAGCGCACGCACGGTGAGCCCTCACCGTGCCGTGCTTCCGGGCTGCGCCCGTGCGAGCTGCTCGCCTCAGGGGTGCTCGGCTTCCACGTGCACGCGCTCGCGGCGGATCAGGTACAGGCCGCTGACCACGATGATGGCCGCGCCGATCCAGGTGATCGCATCGGGCAGCACGCCCCAGAAGGTCAGGTCGAACAGCACGCCCCACACCAGCGCGGTGTATTCCAGCGGCGCGATGGCCGAGGCCTCGCCCAGGCGGAATGCTTCGGTGATCGCGTACTGCCCCAGCGCACCGGCGACGCCGATGCCGGCGATCAGCCACAGGTCCTCGCGACGGATCGGCACCCACTCCGGCCACGCCAGCACGCCGGCGCCGATCGCGATCATCACCATCAGCCACACCATCATCGACTGCGTGCTGTCGGTGCGCGCGAGCACGCGCACGGTGATCGCGCTGATCGCATACATCACGGCCGCCACCAGCACGGCCAGCGCCGCCAGGCTGATCATGCCCTCGCCGGTGGGACGCAGCAGCACCAGCACGCCGATCAGGCCGACGGCAATGGCGGTCCATCGCCGCGGCCCGACCTTCTCGCCCAGCACCGGCACGGAGAGCGCGGTGATCAGCAGCGGCGCGACGAAGAACACCGAATAGGTCGTCGACAGCGGCAGCTTCGACACGGCGTAGATGAAGGTCGCCATCATCGCCACGCCCAGCACGCCGCGCAGCAGGTGCAGCGACCAGCGCACGCGGAACAGCGTCGCCACGCCGCCCGTCGCCAGCGCCCACACCAGCACCAGCGGCAGCGATGCGGCGCCACGCAGCGAGGCCACCTGGAACGGCGGGTAGTGCGTGGACAGCTGTTTCAGGGCCGCATCCATCATCGCGAACATCGCCACGGCGACCAGCATGGTCAGCATCGCGCGGGCCTGGTGCGGGTTGTGCGAGGGGGACATGGCGGAAATCGGCGTGGGGGGCTCGCACTATAGCGGCGCGGGCGGGATGGGCTCGCTCCGTAGCCCGGGTAAGCGAAGCACACCCGGGAGGCGCGTTACGTGCACACAAGCTCCCGGGTGCGGCCTTCGGCCTTACCCGGGCTACGCCCCTTCTCCCTCCGCGAGAAGGTGCTCGAAGCGCCTGCCCTGGACTTGATCCAGGGGCGGATGAGGGGACGCAACGTTGGGCTCGCACGCGCAGTGCAGTGAGGCACCGCCGTTTCGATGCGACCACTCCGTTGGCCCTCACCCCAACCCCTTTCCCGGTGAGAGGGGCTTTCGTCTGTGTCAGGCCACAGCCTCAGCCGTCGCGCAGGCTCGCGATGTCGATCACGAAGCGATAGCGCACGTCCGACTTCAACATGCGCTCGTAGGCTTCGTTGATCTGGTCCATGCGGATCAGTTCGATGTCGGAGGCGACACCGTGCTGCGCGCAGAAGTCGAGCATCTCCTGCGTCTCGCGGATGCCGCCGATCATCGAGCCCGCCAGGCGGCGGCGCTTGCGGATCAGCGCGCCGGCCGACACCGCCTCCGGCGCCTCCGGGATGCCGAGCAGGATCATCGTGCCGTCGAGCTTGAGCAGGTTGAGGTAGAGGTTGTAGTCGTGCTCGGCCGAAACGGTGTCGAGGATGAAGTCGAACTGGCCCGCCTTCGCCTTGAACACCTGGCCGTCGCGCGTGGCGGCGAAGTCCTGGGCGCCCAGCGCGAGCGCGTCGGCGCGCTTGGATTCGGACGTGCTCAGCACGGTGACGTGCGCGCCCATCGCCGCGGCCAGCTTGACGCCCATGTGGCCCAGTCCGCCCAGGCCCACCACCGCGACGCGGTCGCCGGGCTTCACGCCGAAGTGCTTGAGCGGCGAGTACGTGGTGATGCCCGCGCACAGCAAGGGCGCTGCGCGGTCGAGCGGAATCGACTCGGGAATGCGCAGCAGGTAGTCCGCATCCACCGTGATCTGCGTGGAATAGCCGCCGTAGGTCGGCCGGCTCTTGTCGATGCGATGGCTCTGCGGATCGCGCTCGTAGCTGTTGTACGTGCCGCTCATGCCGAAGTCGCAGTACTGCTCCTCGCCGGCGCGGCAGGACGGGCATTCGCGGCAGGAATCGACGAAACACCCAACGCCCACCACGTCGCCGACCTTGAAGGTGTCCACCTGCCCACCGACGCGTGAAATGCGGCCGACGATCTCGTGCCCCGGCACCATCGGGAAGAGCGAACCGCCCCAGCCGTCGCGCGCCTGGTGGATATCGGAGTGGCACACGCCGCAGTAGAGGATGTCGATCAGCACCTCGCGCGGACCGGGCTCGCGGCGTTCGACGGTGAACGGCGCGAGCGGCGTGGTCGCGTTGAGTGCGGCGTAGGCGGGCGTCTTGAGCATGGCGGTGGTCTCGGGGATGCGAACCCGGGCAAGTCTAGTCGCGCCCGCGTGTCCCCGCTGTGCGAGGCGTGGCCGACACCGCGTTCCACTGCTGCGGCTTCGCGCCCGCTGCGCTACTGCAGGTTCGCGTCCGCTGCGCTACGCTTTGCGCCCCCAATTCCGCCCTCCGGAGCCGGCCATGCCCTCCTTCGACATCGTCTCCGAAGTCGACAGCCACGAACTGACCAACGCCGTCGACCAGGCCAACCGCGAGCTCGGCACCCGCTTCGACTTCAAGGGCGTGGATGCGAAGTTCGTGCTGGAAGACCAGACCATCAGCCAGTCCGCGCCGAGCGAGTTCCAGCTCAAGCAGATGAACGACATCCTGCGCGCACGGCTCATCGCACGCGGCATCGACGCACGCTGCCTGGAGTTCGGCGACGTGGAGACCAACCTCGCCGGCGCGCGCCAGAAGATCACCGTGAAGCAGGGCATCGAGCGCGAACTGGCGAAGAAGATCCAGGGCGCCATCAAGGACGCCAAGCTCAAGGTCGAAAGCCAGATCAACGGCGACAAGCTGCGCGTGACCGGCAAGAAGCGCGACGACCTGCAGACCGCCATCGCGCTGCTCAAGGGCACCGAGTACGAGCGTCCGCTGCAGTTCGAAAACTTCCGCGACTGAGCCGATGTCCGCCGACGACCCCATCGCCGCGACCCGCCGCTGGCTGGAGCGCGCGGTGATCGGGCTGAACCTGTGCCCGTTCGCGAAGGCGGTGTACGTGAAGCAGCAGGTGCGCTTCGTGCTCAGCGAAGCGACGACGCCCGAGGCGCTGCTGGAGGAACTGACGGCGGAACTCGCCTTGCTGGCGCGGACCGACCCGGAGGTCACCGACACCACGCTGCTGGTCCACCCGCGCGTGCTGACGGACTTCCTCGACTACAACGATTTCCTCGACCGCGCCGATGCGGCGGTGGCGGCGCTGGACCTGGAGGGCGAACTCCAGGTCGCCAGCTTCCATCCGGATTACCGGTTCGCCGGCACCGCGCCGGACGACATGGGCAACTTCACCAACCGCGCGCCGTTCCCCACGCTGCACCTGCTGCGCGAGGCGAGCATCGATCGCGCGGTGGCGGCGTTTCCCGATCCGGAGGTGATCGTGGAGCGGAATATCGCGGCGCTGGAGAAGCTGGGGCCGGAGGGGTGGGATGAGTTGATGCGCTGAGCATTCCCCTCAAGCGCCAAGGATTTCCTGCCCTTCCCTTCTCCCACCGGGAGAAGGTGCCCGAAGGGCGGATGAGGGGCAACGAAGTGTCACGCGATGGCCGCGCAGTGCGGTGAGGCACTCAACGGTGCTACGCAATGACTTCGTTCCCCCTCACCCCAACCCCTCTCCCGTCGGGAGAGGGGCTTCAAACCTCCCGCTGTGCGAGGCGCTCAAGCTCCCGATGGGAGAGAGGCCTTCAGCGCCGGCTCGATCAACGCCCGCGCCTGCACCAGCGAATCGACGATGCGATGGCCCAGCGCGCGCACCGCATCGTCCGGGATCACCAGGTCCGGCACCTGGATCGGCGTCATCCCCGCCGCGAGCGCCGCGCGCACGCCCGGCACGGAATCCTCCAGCACGATGCAATACGACGGCGCGACGCCCAGACGCTGCGCCGCCAACAGGTAGATGTCCGGCGCGGGCTTGGAATGCTGGACCTCGTTGCCGGCGATGACGTCGTCGAAATGCGGCAGCAGCCCGGTCGATTCCAGCTTCTGCAGCGCGCGCGGGCGGCGCGTGGACGTGACCACCGCGCGCGGGATGCCCCGCGCCTTCAGCAGCGCCAGCAGTTCGAGCACGCCCGTCTTCAGCGGCAACCCCGCGTCCACGCGCGCGTCGTAGCGCCGCTGCAGGCCGTGCAGCAGCGCCTGGACCGTGTCCTCGTCGCCCAGCCGCTGGCGCAGCAGATCGTGGCAGGCGCGGTCGGACAGCCCGACGAACGACAGCCACAGCGCGTCGTCCAACGCCAGTTCCAGTTCCAGCGCCGCCTCGCGCCAGCATTCCAGCAGCGCGCGTTCGCTTTCGATCATCAGCCCGTCCATGTCGAACAGGACCGCGACGGGCGTGAAGTCCACCGGCGCGAGCAGGCTCATGCCTCTGCCCCAAACAGCGTGTCGAGGTCGGCGGCGTCGAGCAGCCGCCACTTTCCGGCGGGCAGATCGCCCAGCCCGAGTCCGCCGATGCGGCTGCGATGCAGCGCATCGACGTGGTTGCCCATCGCGGCGAACATGCGCCGCACCTGGTGATAGCGGCCTTCGGTGAGCGTGAGCGCGGCATGGCGCGGATCGCGAACCTCCAGCGCGGCGGGCGCGAGCGGCGTGGTTTCGTTCTCCAGCAGCAGCGTGCCGCTGGCGAACACCGCGCCCTCGTCGCCGCGCAGGTCCTGCGCGAGCGTGGCCTCGTACACCTTCGCCAGCTTCGCTTTCGGCGAGACGATGCGGTGCAGCAGCGCGCCGTCGTCGGTCATCAACAGCAGGCCGCTGGTGTCGCGATCGAGCCGGCCCACGCTGGACAGCAGCGGCGAGCGCAAGCGAAAGCGCGCCGGCAGCAGGTCGTAGATGATCCGGCCCGGGTCCTTGGTGGAGCAGGTGTAGCCGACCGGCTTGTGCAGCATCAGCGTCAGGCCGGCCGGCGGGTCCAGCGGCTCGCCGTCGATGCGGATGGCCTCGTGCGGCACTTTGTCGTCGGCATACAGCACCTCGCCCTGCGGATCGGTGATGCGCCCTTCGCGGAACATCGCCGTCACGTCCCTGCGGCTGCCGTAGCCGAGATTGGCGATGAGTTTGACCAGCTTCATTGCGTGTCCTCTTGCTTCGTCACTGCCGTCCGCGGCGCGGTGCTTCGGGCGTGCGCCGGGCAGGCGTCTGCGCAACCCGCGCCTTCTCGCCTTCAACGATCTTGAATCCCCCCGCCTGCGCCACCGTGCGCACGCGACCGAAGTGCGCGTCGAGTTCGGCCTCGTACGGCAGATGCCGGTTCGCCACCAGCCACAGGCGACCGCCGGGCTTGAGCGCCTGCGCGGCGACGGCGATGAAACGTCGGCCGATATCGGGCCGGTCACCGCGACCCTGCGCGTGAAACGGCGGATTGCAGACGATCACGTCGAACGGTCCGTCGACGCCGCGCGTCACATCGTGCCAGTGGAACCCCAGCGCGACGCGATCGGCGAATGCCGCGAGGTTCTCGCGCGCCAGGTCCAGCGCGCGGCGCTCGGCTTCGTAGAGATCCAGCGCCACGATGCCGGGACAACGCGACAGCAGCTCGGTCGACAGGTAGCCATAGCCGGCACCGAAATCGGCCGCATGGCCGGACAGGTCGGCAGGCAGATGCTCCACGAGCAGCCGTGATGCGCCGTCGATGCGGTCCCAGGCGAACACGCCCGGACGACTGACGAAGCGGCCCTGCTCGATGCGTCGCGGTGCGTCGGCCTTCGCCCACTGCACGGCGAGCGCTTCGTCCGCCGGTCCGTCGAGCGGCGCCGTCCAGAACACGCGGCACTTGTTCTTCGACAGGCTCGACACCGAACCGGCGATGCGCGCCAGGTCGGCCTCGCCCGACTTCGCGCCTTCGTTGTTGGGCAGGCACGCCACCACGCGGCCGCCGGGCGCGCAACGCGCAACGGCGCGGGCGAACAGCGCACGCGCCTCGTCGCGCTGACGCGGCGGCAGCACGAGCACCAGCGCATGGCGCCGTTCGTCGTCTTCATCCGCCAGGGACAGGCCGGAGCGTTCCAGCGCCTGCGCTTCGGGCCGGAAGCTCTGCTCGCACACCAGCCCGGGCCAGGCGCGCTGGTGCAACGGCCAGCCGTCGCGCGCACGCAGGAACAGCGCGCCGCCGGGCGTTTCGGGTGACGGCCACGCGAGCGGGCCGTCGATGAACGGCAGGAACAGGGTTTCCAGTGCAGCGTCGTCTTCGGCGCGCATGGGCAGGTCCACGGTGTGATCGGCGTCAATTCTACCTTTGCCGGATGCCGCGCCTGCGCGCTTTGCGTCGCGACTTCATGCCGAATCAACGCCTTGCAGGCGACGATCACGGCTGAGCTCAGAAGGAGAATCGCGATGCGCGCCCTCTTCGTCGGCGGTACGGTCGACAACAGCGAACTCGACCTGGACGGCGCCGAGCCGCCCCTGCACTACCCCGAGAACACCGGCGGCGGACGCCCGCGCTACCGGCTGCACCAGATCGGCATGCGCGACGGCGAGATCGCCTACGCCGTCTACGGCGCGCCCGACCTGGCGAACGAGGAAGTCGATCGCGTCATCGGCGAACGCGACTACGCGAGGCGTTTCAGCGCGCGTCCGCAGGCGGTGATGTAAGGCCACGGCGCGGCTTACTGCGCGGTTCGGAGGGCACCGGGCGAGAGGAGGGGGGTGAGGCGCGACAGCGCCGAGCTCGCCGCGATGCGGCTTCGCTACCCCTCCCCAACCCTCCCCTGCAAGCAGGGGAGGGAGTATCCGGTGCGCTTCATCACTGCAACTCGCGCAGCGTCACCGACGGCGGCGCATCCAGCACGCGCCGCGTCGCGAACAACCCTGCAAGCAACGCCGCCACCACGCCCAGCGCCGCGCCGACCGCGGCCATGCGCCAATCCGCTTCCCACGGCAGGTCGAACACCTGCGTGGCGACCACGCCCGCGAGCACCGACGCCGCAATCGCCGCCGTCAGCCCCGCCAGCAGCCCAATGGCCGCGAACTCCGACGCCTGCGCCAGTCGCAGCTGCCGTCGGCTGCCGCCGATGGCGCGCATGACGCCACCTTCCAGCAGGCGCTCGTCCTGGCTCGCGCTCACCGCGGCCATCAGCACCAGCAGGCCGGCGACCAGCGAGAAGTAGAAGACCACTTCGACCACCGTCGACACCTGGTCCGCCGTGCTGCGCACCTGCTTGAGCACCGCGTCGATGTCGACCACCGACAGGTTCGGGAAGCGCTCCACCAGATCGGCGGTGAAGCGCGTGCGCTGCGGCGGCACGCTCACTGCCGTGATGTGGCTGGCCGGGAAACCGTCGAGCGAACCGGGCGATGCGATCACGAAGAAGTTCGGACGGAAGCTCTCCCAGTCCACGCTGCGCAGGCTGGTGATGGTGGCCTCGAAACGCTGGCCGGCGATGTCGAAGGCGATGCGGTCGCCGATCTTCCAGCCCAGGCGCTTGGCGAATTCCTCCTCGACCGACGCCTCGGGCTTGGCGGGCTTGCCGGTCCAGAAGGTTCCTTCGGTGACGCGGTTGTCGTCGCGCAGGTGATCGGCCACCGAGAGGTTGAACTCGCGTTCGGCCAGGCGTTGCGCGCGCTCGCCCTGTTCGACGTAATCCTTGCCGGTGACGGGCTTGCCGTCGTGCTCGATGAGCCGTCCGCGGATCATCGGGTACAGCGTCGGCGCGGCCACGCCCTGTTCGGCGACGAACGCACGCACCGCGTCGACCTGGTCGTCCTGCACGTTGACGATGAAGCGGTTCGGCGCGTCCGCGGCCAGCGCGAGCTGCCAGCGGTCCAGCAAATCGGTGCGCACGAAGGTCAGCAGCAGCAACGCCATCAAGCCCAGTCCGAGCGCGGACACCTGCGCGATGCTCGCGCCGGCGCGACGGCTCACGTTCGCCAGTCCGTAACGCAGGCTGCCGCGCAGGCGCGAGCGCACGCGCCGCACCAGCACGATCATTCCCCAGGCCAGCAGCGCGAGCACCGCCAGCGTGGCGATGATGCCCAGCAGCATCGAAATGCCCAGCGCCGCCGAACCGGCCTTCCACCACAGCAGCGCCGCCAGACCGACAAAGCCCGCGACGGCCACCAGCCATGCGCTCGGCTCGGTGGGATCCAGGTCGCGACGCAGCACGCGCAGCGCGGGCACGCGCCGCAGCGCCAGCACCGGCGGCGCACCGAAGGCCATCAGCACCACCAGCCCGACGCCGTAGCCTTGCAACGCCGGCAGCCAGCCCGCGGGCGGGATCGACAGCTTCAGCGCCTGCGCCAGCCATCCGCCGATCGCCCACTGCAGCGCGAACGCAAGCAGCACGCCGACGGTGCTGGCGATCACGCCCAGCATCAGCAGCTCGCCCACCTGGATCACGACCAGCGTGCGCTGACTGGCGCCCAGGCAGCGCATCACTGCGGTGCCGGACAGGTGCCGTTCGCTGTGGCGACGCGCCGCCATCGCCACGGCGACCGCGGCCAGCACCACCGACACCAGCGCGGCCAGGCCGAGGAAACGGCCGGCGCGATCGAGCGCGGAACGGATTTCCGGGCGCGCGTCGGAGATCGTCTCCAGCCGCTGCCCGCGCGCGAGTTCCGCCCGCGCGGTATTCACGAACGTCTCCACCGCCGCCGCCGGGCCCGCGACGACGAGGCGATAGCGGATGCGGCTGCCTTCCTGCACCAGTCCGGTGGACGGCACATCGCCGAGGTTGAGGAAGACTTTGGGCGCGACGTTGAAGTAATCCAGCGCGGCGTCGGGCTCCTGCACCACCAGGGCGGCCAGTCGCAGGCGCGCGTCGCCCAGCGCGATCTCGTCGCCGAGCTTCGCGCCGAGCGTGTCGGCGCCGGCGCGGCTCATCCAGACCGTACCGCGCGCGGGCACGCCGGGCGCATCGCGCTCCACACCGTCGGGGCCGGAGATCCGGAAGGCACCGCGCAGCGGGAAGCCCTCGCCGAGCGCGCGCAGGTCGCCCAGTTGCAGGCGCTCGCCGACGCGGATCATCGTCTGCAATTCGATGGTCTGCGTGCGCTGCAACGCCTGCGCATTCGCCGCTTCGAGCACCGCGCCGGTGATGGGCGAATCGCCGCGCACCACCGCATCGCCACCGAGCAGACGGTTGGCCTCGATCGCCAGCGCGCGCTCGGCGCGGTCGGTGACGAAGCCCACGGCCGTCACCGCGAGCACCGCCAGCACCAGCGCGGCGATCAGGATGCGTACGTCGCCGGCCGCCAGGTCGCGGCGCAACTGGCGCCAGGCGAGCGCGAACGCGCCGGTTCCCGGCCGCCTCATGACGCCACCAGGTGGCCGCTGTCCAGTCGCAGCAGGCGGCTGCAGCGCGAGGCCAGGTGTTCGTCGTGCGTGACCAGCACCAGCGTGGTGCCGGCGTGCGCGTTCAGTTCGAACAGCAGTTCGATGATCGCCTGGCCGGTGTGCGTGTCGAGGTTGCCGGTGGGTTCATCGGCGAACAACAGCGAAGGGCGCGTGACGAACGCGCGCGCAAGGGCGACGCGCTGCTGCTCGCCGCCCGACAGCTGGCGCGGGTAATGGCCCAGGCGCTCGCGCAGGCCCACCTGCTCCAGGATCGCGCGCGCAGGCGCATCCACCTCGCGATCGCCGCGCAGTTCCAGCGGAAGCATCACGTTTTCCAGTGCGGTCAGCGAGGGCAGCAGCTGGAAGTTCTGGAACACGAAGCCGACCTTCTCGCCGCGCACGCGCGCACGGCCGTCCTCGTCGAGCGTGGACAGGGTTTCGCCGTCCAGCACGACGCGCCCGCTGCTGGGCGTATCGAGCCCGGCGAGCAGCGACAGCAACGTGCTCTTGCCCGAACCGGACGCGCCCACGATCGCCACCGTGTCGCCGGGCGCGATGTCGAAGCCCACCCCATCGAGGATGGTCAGCTCGCCCGAAGGCAGCATCACGCGCTTGCCCAGGCCCGCCACCTGAAGGGCGGCTTGGGCCTGCGTGCGCGGGGCGATGGAATCGGCCATGTTCGTCCTTATGCTCTTGTCGTTCATCGTCATAGTCGGGAGCGAGGATTAAATGATCTTTAAGAACCCGTACCGGGGAAGCCGGACCTTCACGTCGCTTCGCGCCTCGCGCCCGTCTTACATGGGTTATGCGGCCGCGCGAGGCCCCCTGCAATGTGCCATCGGCTGGGTCGCGGCCGCGTGGCTGATACTGGCGCTCGCGCTGCCGGCCGCCGCACAGACCGCCGCGAAGGCGGCCCCGGCGGCGAAGCCCGCGCGCACGGTGCTGGTGATGGGCGATTCGCTCTCGGCCGGCTACGGCCTTGCGGCCTCGCAGGGTTGGGTGTCGCTCACGGCCGACCGCGTCGCCAAGACGAAGTCGGGTTGGCGCGTGGTGAACGCGAGCATCAGCGGCGAGACCACCGCCGGTGGCGCATCGCGCATCGACGGCGAGATCAAGCGCAACAAGCCCGCGGTGGTGGTGATCGAACTGGGCGCGAACGACGGCCTGCGCGGACTGCCGCTGGCGCAATCGCGCGCGAACCTGGACCGGATGATCCGTGCATCGAAGGCGGCGGGTGCGAAGGTGCTGTTGATCGGCATGCGCATGCCGCCCAACCTGGGACGCGAGTACACGCAGGGTTTCAGCGACAACTTCGCCGCGCTGGCGAAACAGCACGGCATCGCGTTCGTGCCGTTCCTGCTGGAACCCATCGCGCTGGACCGCAACGCGTTCCAGGACGACAACCTGCATCCGGTCGCGAACGCGCAACCGAAGTTGCGCGATCACGTGTGGACGCAACTGGCACCGCTGCTGCAATGACATCGCGATGCGCGACGACCGTTCGTTTCCCGACGAACGGTCTTGCTTTCGTTTTTTGCAGCGCGTAACGTGCGCGCCCTTCGTTCCACACAACTTCATTCGGTCCGCACCTTCCCATGAACTTCATCGCCGACAACGCCAAGCACCACGCACTGCAGCCAGCGAGCTGTGGGCTGTGCGCGTTCGCGCCGACGAAGCGACTGCGCGACGAATCCATCGATATCGGCTGACCTCCTGCACGCGGGAGGTCGGTCACCCCGACTTCCCGAGGCAACGCGAACGCCCTCGGGTTCACCACCCGGGGGCGTTTTGTTTCCGGCGTTCGCAAAGGAAACGCATACGAACAACGCGAGTGCATCGCGCCATCCCGAAGCATCCGGAGCAATGCTGGTTCCGATGGAGGGAACGTCACCGAGCGCTTCGAGCGCTGCGCCTGGATGCTTCGGCGCGGGCGGCGGCACGCTGCATTCGCACAAGGGATTGGCGTCACGACCGGCGTTCGCGCCGGATCGCGACGCCAATGCACGGCGCATCACGCACCACATCCACAGCGGCGCAGGTTCGCGGCGGAAGCCGTGCCTGCCCGGTGCGCGCGGCTCTGTCGTGGCGCATGCCGGGGATGCGATGCAGTGCGTCGTGAGCGGACGGTAGCTCAGAGGTAAGAGCAATGGCACATGCCGTTGGTCGCCGGTTCGATTCCGGCTCGTCCACCACTGGATAGCTCAGTCGGGTAGAGCATCAGGCCAATAACCTGAGTGTCGCGGGTTCGATTCCCGCTCCAAACAACGACCTGTCACGTCGTGAAAACCGGGACGAAAGTCCCTCCAACGGAAACGCCCCTTGCGGTGTTCCTTCGCGCTTCGCCTCGTGCGTGGCGCGCAGCGGACACCGCAGCGGCAGGATCGCCGGGCCGCCGCCCTCGGGCATGCGCGCGTCGGCGGCGCTTCGTCACCGCGATGGTTGCATCGTCGCAGCGAACGGACGTCGCCTTCGTCGCCAGTGCATCGAGCGCGATGTGCTCCGCGGTTCTGGTGTCGGGGGCGTTTCCAACTTTATTTCTTTGGGAGGGGGTCGAGGCGCATCAGCGCCGAGCTCGCCGCGACGCGGCTTCACTCCCCCTCCCCAACCCTCCCCTGCAAGCAGGGGAGGGAGTTCTGATTAACGCGACGACCGATCCCTCGCGCACCAAGCGGATCGGACCATCAGAGCCAAACCAAGGAGAACTTCCGATGTTCTGGACCAAGAGGGTCGTGATCGGCGACGGCGAGCGCGGCCTGGTGTATCGCAACCGTCAATTCGAAGGCGTCATCGCGCCGGGCGTGTACAAGTGGTTCGACCCGTTCGATCGCGTCGAGGTCAAGGCGCACAACATCGCGCTGCGTGCCGAATACCTCGGCAACGACGAGAACGCGCTGATCGACGCGCTCGGCCCGCGCCTGGGCGAGACCTTCCTGCTCGCCGACATCGGCGTGGAAGAGGTCGGCCTGGTGATGAAGAACGGTCGCCTGGAGGAGATCCTCGCGCCGGGTACGCGTCGCCTGTACTGGAAGGGTCCGATCGCGGTGGAGGTACGCACGCTCGCACTCGCGGCCGAGCCGGATGTTCCGGCCGACGTCGCTTCGCGACTGCGCCAGCTCGGCGTGCTCGAGAAGGTGTCCGTCGTGCTGGCGGTGCCGGCCGAGTTCGCGGGCCTGGTGTTCGTCGACGGCAAGCTGGTGCGCGTCGTTGGCGCGGGCCAGTACGCCTTCTGGAATTTCCGGAAGAACGTCGTGGTGCAGGCGGTCGACCTGCGCGTGCAGTCGCTCGAGGTCTCGGGCCAGGAGCTGCTCACGCGCGACAAGGTCAGCCTGCGCGTGAACCTGGCCGCGAGCGTGCGCATCGTCGATCCGGTCGCCGCGATCACGCGCGTGGCCAAGTACGCCGACTACGTGTACCGCGAGCTCCAGTTCGGCCTGCGCAAGGCGGTCTCCGCCAAGACGCTGGACGAGCTGCTCGGCGACAAGGCTTCGCTCGACGCCGACATCTTCGGCTACGTGCGCGGCCGCGTGGACGAGCTGGGTGTCGAGGTGCTCGGCGTGGGCGTCAAGGACGTGATCCTGCCGGGCGAGATGAAGGAAATCCTCAACGGCGTCGTGCAGGCGGAGAAGTCGGCCCAGGCCAACGTGATCCGCCGTCGCGAGGAGGCCAACGCCACGCGTTCGCTGCTCAACACCGCCAAGCTGATCGAGGAGAGCCCGGTGCTCATGCGCCTGAAGGAGCTGGAAGCTCTGGAGAAGGTCACCGAGAAGATCGACAAGCTCACCGTGTTCGGCGGCCTGGACGGCGTCATGAAGCAGCTGGTGAGCCTGAAGCAGTAAGCTCCCGTGCGACCGGAAGGAACCGGTCGCGCGGATTTCACAGGGAAAGGAACCATGAACACGCAACACACTTCATTCGAGTTTCTCCACGCGCAGGGCGCCGCCACGCCGATCAAGGGCTGGGTGCACGGCGTGCCGGTGGAGGACCAGGCGCGGCAGCAGCTGCGCAACATCACCGCCCTGCCCTTCGTGGGGCCGTGGGTCGCGGTGATGCCGGACGTGCACCTGGGCATCGGCGCGACGGTGGGTTCGGTCGTGCCGACCAAGGGCGCGATCATTCCGGCGGCGGTCGGCGTCGACATCGGCTGCGGCATGGCCGCCGTGCGCACGACGTTGCGCGCGAACGACCTGCCGGACGACCTGTCGCTGCTGCGCAACTCCATCGAGCGCAGCATCCCGGTGGGCAACGGCCCGGGCGGCGAGCACCGTCGCATTCCCGACAGTGTCGAGACGGCGCTGGTGCGGTCGGAGCTGATGGCGCGACTGGCGAAGATCCGCGAGAAGCACCCGAAGATCCGCCCGGACAAGGTCGACAAGCAGATCGGCACGCTCGGCGGCGGCAACCACTTCATCGAGATCTGCCTGGACGAGGCCGACGCGGTGTGGGTGATGCTGCACTCCGGCTCGCGCGGCACGGGCAACCTCATCGGCACGTACTTCATCGAGCTGGCGCGTCGCCAGTTGGAGAAGCGCGTGCTGGGCTTCCACGTGCCCGATCGCGACCTCGCGTTCTTCCTGGAGGGCGAGGCGCTGTTCGACGACTACGTGGAGGCGGTGTCGTGGGCGCAGGACTACGCCCGCGCCAACCGCGAGGCGATGATGGGCCGCGTGCTGCACGAGATGCGCCACCGCCTGCCGAAGTTCCAGACCGACAGGCACGCGGTGAACTGCCACCACAACTACGTGCAGCGCGAGGACCACTTCGGCGAGTCGGTGCTGGTCACGCGCAAGGGCGCGGTGAGCGCGCGCGAGGGCGAGCTGGGGATCATTCCGGGCAGCATGGGCGCACGCAGCTTCATCGTGCGCGGCAAGGGCAACGCGGACAGCTTCCACAGCTGCAGCCACGGCGCCGGCCGCGTGATGAGCCGCACCGCCGCGCGCGCGCAGATCACGCTGAAGCAGCACCGCGAGGCCACCGCGCACGTGGAGTGCCGCAAGGACGCGGGCGTGATCGACGAGTCGCCGGCCGCGTACAAGGACATCGACGCAGTGATGGCGGCGCAGCGCGATCTGGTGGAGATCGTGCATACGCTGCGGCAGGTGGTGTGTATCAAGGGATGAGGACGGCGGGGGCTTCGGCCCCCGCCTTTTTTGTTCGCCGTTGGTCGACATTCCAGCTTGGCCGTCATGACCCGCTCAGTCGTCATCCCCGCGAAGGCGGGAATCCAACTGCCAGCGCCTTCACGCTCTTCGGAAGGCTTGGCAACGTCTGGGAATTGGATTCCCGCGTTCGCGGGAATGACGGCTTGTGGGCCATCACGCTCTTCGGAAAGTTTGCAACGCCTGGGAGTTGGATTCCCGCCTTCGCGGGAATGACGCCTTCGAACAGGCGCTCGCCAAGACTCAGGCCAGCCCCGGCGTCCCGCCCGATTCCTGGCGCATCAACCGCACCACGCCCTGCCACGCCAGCGACACCGCCAGGCAGCCGATCAACAACCCGGCCCAGTCCGCCGAAGCGGGCGACAGCTGCGGCCACAGGTCGGCGAAGGCCGGCGTCCATTGCGCGCCATAGGCCACCATCGCGCTCAGTGCCGCGAGCACGAAGGCCGCGGTAAGCGCGCGCAGCAGCCAGCGCTCCAGCAGCTCGCCCACGGCCGGCGTGCCTTCGACATGGCGGACGATCTGCGCGGTGAGGTCGTAGGGCACTGGCTCCATCGCCGGCGCGCGCAGGGCGCGTGCGATCAGGCGGTATTCGGCCAGGCGCGAATCGGCCCGGTCCAGTGGCACGCCACGGCGCTCCTGTTCCAATGCGCGCTCCTGCGCCTGCCATTCGGCCTCCAGACGCAACACATCCAGGCTGCGCCATCCGCTGCGCTCGCCGGGCGGATCGTCGGGGGTGGGTTTGCGGTCGTCAGGCGTGTTCATGCGGTCACTCCGATTCGGGCTTGCAGGCGCTCGCGTAAGCGCGCCCGGGTCCGGAACAGATGGCTCTTGATCGTACCCTCGGCGAGCCCGGTGATGCGGGCGATCTCGACGATGGGCACTTCGTCCAGGTGATACAGCGTCAGCAGCGTCCGTTGCAGCGGGGGCAGCGCTTCGATCTCTTCGTGCAGGCCGGCGGCGATCTCGGCGTCGGCGCAGGCGGTTTCCAGATCGAAGCCGTCGCTGATCTGGTCCAGCAGCGACACGCCGTCATCGTCCGGCCCGACGGGGTCGGCGATGGCGATGCGCCGTTTCTCCAGGTGCCGCTTGGCCACCGAATACGCCACCTGCCCGATCCACGACTTCAGCGCGCTCTCGCCGCGGTACTGGTGCAGGCACTGGTGCACGCGCAGGAAGGTCTCCTGGCACAGCTCGCGGGTGTCCTCGGGCTGGCGGACCATGCGCTGGATGATGTGCCAGCACAGGCCCTGGTGGTCGCGCACGAGGCGTTCGAACGCGCCGGGCACATTGCCCAGCACGGCATCGACGAGCTTGCGGTCGTCCTCGGTCACGGGTTCTCACCGGTCATGACCTTGTGGATACGTTCCGGGGCCGGATGGTTGCAACGGATCCTTCACGAATCCGATGACCGGGGCCTGCAACCGATCGCGGCCCGGCCGTATCTCCCTTCCCGAACCCACCGCAACGGCCCGAGAATCCCGCCATGCAATTCGAAATCCTCATCCCGATCACCCTGTTCATCTGCATCGCCTACACGATCAAGGTGGTGGTCGATGCCCGCACCCGCGCCAAGCTGATCGCAGGCAACGGCTCGGAGGAACTGATCCGCACGATGGTCCAGGCCGAAGCGCAGCAGCGCCGCCACACCTCGCTGCGCTGGGGCATCCTGCTGCTGTGCCTGGGCATCGGCTTCGGCATGATCGAAAGCTTCGGCTGGCGCGAGATCACGCCGGGCGTGGTCGCCGTGCTGCTCGGCGTGACCGGCGTGGGCAACCTGCTGGCCTACGCTGCGGCGCGCAAGCTGGGTTGATCGTGCGCGGGAACGCGTCGTCCGAGTTCGGCAGTCGGAGGCAGCCGACTGCCGCCCCCCTGCCACCGTTCGTCCTGAGCGTAGGCGCACAGCGCCGAAGTCGAAGGATGGACGGGAAGCCTGCGGACCCGCTCGCCCTTCGACTTCGCTTCGCTACGCTCAGGGCGAACGGTGAAGGGGCCGCATCGCCCAAAATAAACGGGTGGAACCTGCGTTCCACCCGTCTTGATTTCCTGCAGTTGGGCGCGAAAAAACGTTACTTCCGATCCGCCGCCGTCTTGTCACGCGCCGCGCGGAATTCCGACGAGGCATCCCAGTTGGGCCAGCGATCGGAATCGGCGAGGTCGCGGCCCAGGCTGTAAAGCAGCGTCAGATCGCGCGCCATGCCGAGGAAGGTCCAGTCGGCTTCCCATTGGTCGGCGGGCTGGTGGTAGCGGTCGGCGACGTAGGCGTCTTCCATCTTCTTGCCCGCTTCCAGGCCGCCGTCGACCAGGTCGTTACCCGAGCCGAACGAGATCGCCGGCACGCCGCGCTTGGCGAAGGGGAAGTGATCGGAGCGGAAGAAGTGGCCGGCTTCCGGCTTCGGATCGGTCACGTAGTCCAGGTTCGCCAGCTTCTTGGCCTTGTCGACCAACTCGTTGAGCAGGTCCTGCTTGGCGCTGCCGGAGGTGGTGAAGTTGCGTGCCGGGCCGTGCGGGTCCAGCGCATCCATGTTGATCACCGCCACCGTCTTGCCCAGCGGGTACAGCGGCTTGGACGCGTAGTACTCCGAGCCCAGCAGGCCCTTCTCTTCCGCCGTCACGGCGAGGAAGACGACGGAGCGGTCGGGCTTGGGGCCCTTGGCGAACGCACGGCCGATCTCGATCAGCGCCGCCGTGCCGGTGGCGTTGTCGACGGCGCCGTTGTAGATGCGGTCGCCCGTGGCATCGGGCTGGCCGACGCCCAGGTGGTCCCAGTGCGCGGAATAGACGACGGTTTCATCCGGACGCTTCGCGCCTTCGATGCGGCCGACGATGTTGTGCGAGGTGATGATCTCGCGGTTCACGTCGTACTTCGCGCTCAGCGTCGCGCCTTTGAGCTCCACCGGCTTGAACGCCTTGGTCTTCGCCTTCGCCTTGAGCGCGTCGAAGTCCAGCCCCGCCTGCTTGAACAGGTCCGCGGCGAAATCGCGCTGGATCCAGCCTTCCAGCATCGGATGCACCGACGCCGGCTGATCGCGCACGACGTCGAACATGGTGTTGGTGTTGGAGTTCTTGACCGTGGCCCAACCGTACGAGGCCGGGTCGGTCTCGTGCACGATCAGCAGGCCCAGCGCGCCCTGGCGCGCGGCCTCTTCGTACTTGTAGGTCCAGCGACCGTAGTAGGTCATGGCCTTGCCGCCGAAATCGCCTTCGCCGCCGTCGAAGTCCGGATCGTTGATCAGGACGACGGCGATCTTGCCCTTCAGGTCCACGCCCTTGAAGTCGTCCCAGCCGCGCTCCGGCGCGTTCACGCCGTAACCAGCGAAGACGAGCGGTGCATTGCGGATGTCGACCTTCTTGGAGCCGTCCTGCGCGGCGCGCACGGCGATCTGCTCGCCCTGCGTGAGCGCCTGCGACTTGCCCTTCACGTTGATCGACAACGCCGGCGTGCCCTGGATCTCCGAGCGCGCCAGCGGCACGGCCTGGGTCCATTCGCGCTTGCCGTCCTTGAGGTCACCGCCGGGCTGCAGGCCCGCGGCTTTCATCTGCGCGACGACGTAGTCGACGGTCTTGGTCTCGCCGGCGGTGGCGGGGCCACGGCCTTCGAACTCGTCGGAGGACAGCACCTTCACGTCCTGCGAGAGGCGGTTGGGGTCGATCTCCGGGCCGGCCGGTTTACCGGCGACGGCGGGATTCAGGGCGACGGCGAGGGACAGCGCGAGCAGCGATACGGCCGGTAATTTCATGGGTGGGACCTGGTCGGAGTGCCGGCCGATGGTAAGGACGAAGGTGCGCGGTTGCCAGCCAACGTTGGGCAGGGGGGCTGTGCGGGATGTGGCGGTGCGCGGGGTGCGTCGCGCGGCTTGCCTGGCCCCTGTCCGGAGAGCCTCTCCCTTGAGCCCCTCTCCCTTGAGCTCCTCTCCCGCCCGCGGGAGAGGAGTGAGGGCAGCCTGCGCGCTGCGCGCGTTACCCCTCCCCAACCCCGCGGCCTTCGGGCATAGCCCGAAGGCGTTCGTCGGAATGCGCGCCATGTCGCGCAAACATCTCTCCTCACCCCTGCAAGCAGGGGAGGGAGCTCTCAACCGGAGGGACGTCAGTCCTTTTCCTTGCCGATGACCTTGCCCGTCGCCGGGTCGAGCTTCAGTTCGACGTCCTTGCCCGCGGGATCGTCGGCTTCGGCGTTCCAGATGCCGTTGTCGTAATCGACGTCGTGCACATTGGTGTAGCCGGCAGCCGACAGACGCGCGCGGACATCGGCCTCGCTCAGATTGGCGACCTGCTTGCCCGGATAGACCTGACCGGTCTTCGCATCCAGGCGTACATCCACGCTTGCGCCTTGCGCGCTGTGCGCGTCGGCCTTCCACACGCCGTCCTCGAACTTCACGTCGTTGATCTTCGTGTAGCCCTGCTCGGTCAGGCGTGCGCGCACCTGCTGTTCGGTCAGCGGTTCCTTCGGAGCGGCGCTCTGCGCGAACGCCGCGCCCGTGGCCAGCGACAGCAGCGCGGTCAGCACGATGGTCTTCTTCATCCGTTTTCCTCCTTGCGTGACAGGGGATGGAGTCTTGTGCGGCCGTCGCGAACCTTCGGTGAATCTGCGCGCCATGCGCGGGCCAGGCGTCAGCAAAATGATGAAGGGATGAAGGTGCGTCGCTGCGGCGTGGCGTGCCGAGGTGCGACGCGATGGAACCCAGTGTTGCCCCGCGACGGGTGGCCCGCGCGCGCCTGCTCGCGCAAACTGCATGCAAAGACGCTCGAATCGAGCCTCGCCTCCTTCGGCGCGCGATGCGCCACACTCGCAAACGCGTCCCCGCTTCCGCGGGACGCACAGGATTTCCCGCATGAATGCCGACTCCCTCGCCGCCCCGCTCGCCCGCCCGCTGTGGCGCGACCGTGCGCTGGTACTGGCGGGTATCGCGATGTCGGCATTCAACCTGCGCACGGCGGTGACCTCGCTCACGCCGTTGCTCGACCGGTTGGGCGAGAACTTCGGCTTCGGTTCGACGATGACCGGCGTACTCGGCATGGTGCCGACCGCAGCGTTCGCGCTGTTCGGCGTGGTGACGCCGGCGATCGCGCACCGCCTCGGCCTGGAGCGCACCGCGCTGCTGTCGATGGTGCTGGCGGCGCTCGGCCTGTTCGTGCGTGCATTCGTCGGCGACACCGCGATGCTGCTGGTCACCTCGGCGCTCGCACTGTCGGGCATGGGCATGGGCAACGTGGTGCTGCCGCCGTTGGTGAAGCGCTACTTCGCCGATCGCGTCGGCACCGTCAGCACGCTCTACATCACGGTGCTGCAGCTGGGCACGATCCTGCCGGCGCTGCTGGCCGTGCCGCTCGCGCAGGCGGCGGGCTGGCGCGTTTCGCTGGGCGCGTGGTCGCTTATCGCCGCGGCGGCCGCGCTGCCCTGGATCGGCGTGTTGTGGATGGAGCGCTACGGCCATTCGCGCCAGGCACAAGTACTGGCCAATGCGCATGACCGCGCGGTGGCGCCCGGCGACGAAGCACCGGAACTGGACGGCGCAAAGCAGGTCGACGGCCGCGTCTGGCGTTCGCCCGTGGCCTGGGGCCTGACGCTGATGTTCGGCATGACCTCGCTGACGACGTATTCGATGTTCACCTGGTTGCCGCGCCTGCTGGTGGAAGCCGGCGGCAGTCCCGCGCTGGGCGGCACGATGGTCGCGCTGTTCTCCACGATGGGCCTGCTCAGCGCCCTGGTCTTGCCGGCGTTGGCGGTGCGCATCGCCAATCCGTTCCCGATCGTGGTGGCGTGCGGCGTGAGCTATCTGGCCGCGTTCGCCGGCCTGCTGCTCGCGCCGATGGCGGCGCCGCTGCTATGGGTGGCGCTGCTCGGCCTGGGGCCGAGCACCTTCCCGCTCTCGCTCACGCTGATCAACCTGCGCACGCGCACGCCGGGCGGCTCCTCGCGGCTGTCGGGCTTCGTGCAGGGCGTGGGCTACAGCCTGAGCTGCCTGGGTCCGCTGCTGTTCGGCTGGCTGCATGCAAGCACGCGGGGCTGGGCCGGGCCGTTCGCGTTCCTGGCGCTGTGCCTGCTGGCGCTGCTCTACGGCGGCTGGCTGGCGAGCAAGCCGCGCATGCTCGAGGACACGTGGTAAGCGGCGTTTTTCGACGCAACGGCCGCAGGACGGCCCGTGCGGTTAACCTGTCGCGGTTTTCCCCGTGCCCCGATCCATGCCCCTGCGCACCATCACCGCTGCCCGCTATGTCACGCCGCTGCGCGAAGGCGGCTCGTTGCCCGCCGTCATCGAGGGCGATGACGACGGCCTGTATGTCCTGAAGTTCCGCGGCGCGGGCCAGGGCGCGAAGGCGCTGGTCGCCGAACTGGTCGCGGGCGAGATCGCACGCGCGCTCGGCCTGCCGATGCCGGAGCTGGTCTTCGTCGAGCTCGACGCCGAACTCGCGCGCACCGAACCCGATCCGGAGATCCAGGAGCTGATCCGCGCCAGCGACGGCCTAAACCTCGCACTGGATTACCTCCCCGGCGCGATCAACTTCGATCCCGTCGCCGAGCGCGTACCCGGCGCACTCGCCTCGGAGATCGTCTGGTTCGACGCCTTCGTCAGCAACGTCGACCGCAGCTTCCGCAATCCGAACCTGCTGGTCTGGCACCGCAATCCGTGGCTGATCGATCACGGCGCCGCGCTGTATTTCCACCACGGCTGGGACGGCACGCCGGCGCATGCGGGCAGCGCGTTTCCGATGATCCGCGAGCACGTGCTGCTGGCGCAGGCCGACGACATCGCCGGTGCCGACGCGCGACTGGCGGGCAAGCTCGCGCGCCAAGACTTCGAAGCCATCCTCGCCCTCGTGCCCGAGGCGTGGCTCAGCGGAACCGATACGCCGCAGGACCCGGCGCAACACCGCGCTGCGTACGTCGAACATTTCATGCAGCGGCTCGCGCAACGCGCGCGCTTCGTCGAGGAGGCGATCCATGCACGTGCCTGAGTCGCCGCGCCGCGACACCTACGACTACGCCGTGATCCGCGTCGTACCGCGCGTGGAGCGCGAGGAGTTCGTCAACGTCGGCATCCTGCTGTCGTGCCCGGCGACGAAGTTCCTGGAGGCGCGCATCGAGATCGACGAAGCGCGACTGCGCGCGCTCGACCCCGACATCGACCTGGACACGGTGCGCCGCCATCTCGCGGCGATGGAAGCGATCTGCCGCGGCGGCCCCGACGGCGGCCCCATCGGCCTGCTCCCGCAGCGCGCGCGCTTCCACTGGCTCACGGCCAAGCGCAGCTCGATCATCCAGACCTCGCCGGTGCACCTGGGACGTTGCATGCAACCGGGGGTGTCACTGGAACATCTGATGGAGCGGATGGTGCGCGTTCGGCGCGCCTGATAGCGAAATTGTCGCGGCGCAGAGCTTCCCTGCCCGCCAGTACCTTGCACGCCGGGGTACCCCACGATCCTTGTTCGGCACAGCGCCGACGCAGCCCCATGCGCTCACGGATCGGCCATCAGAACAAGGAAGCCATCATGCGTTTGACCCAACTTTGTGGAGTGATCCTGGTGTCGCTGGCTGTCACTGCCTGCGGCGGCGGCGGAAAGAAAGGCGCGGCACAGCCTTCACCCACTTCTCCCTCCACACCTCCAGCCACGCCTCCAGCCACACCTCCCTCCACGCCGCCTCAGCCAGCGCCCGCAGCGGAAGTCCAACTCACTCTCACGACCCCTGCCATCCGCCTGAAAGCGGTGTCTGGCGACGATGTGGACGCTGTTCTCGATGGTCAATGGTCGGCGACCAACCTCGGAAGCGGGCTGGTTTACCTCCAGGTCTCCGACGACCACGGCATGTTTGCCATGCCCGCCGTGCAGCCGGCCCCAGCCGGTGGCGCGTACAGTTTTGCGCTCACGTCCGCCGCGGGCCGCCGCTCGGTCGGTACGCATACCGGCATCCTGACGGTTCGCGCATGCGCTGACGCACAGTGCTTGACGCCTTATACCAACGCATCGAAGTCGGTGGAGTATTCGATCACCGTCATTCCGACGCCGGAATGGGAAACGCTGCAGGGCAATGCAGCGCACGACGGCTATGTCCCGATCACCCTGGACCCGAGCAAGTTCGTGAAGGCATGGCAGTGGACGCGACCCACGCCCGGCGTGATTGGCGGGATCAACTCCGTCGCCACTTCGGAGGGGCTGGTCTTCGTTTCCGAGGACGAGTACGCGGGCAGCCCATCGCTGTATGCACTGGACACGGCGACGGGGGAAATCCGCTGGAAGCAGCAGTTCACCAACAACTGGTCACCCGCGCTGAACCCGCCGGCGACGTCCAATGGCAACGTCTATGTGACGACCACCGGGCATGGCGGCACCTTCCTCTGGTCTTTCAAGGCGAAGGACGGCACACCGCTCGCGCAGAGCAGCTTCTCCACCCAGTGGGCCAACCTGCTTGCCCCCACCGTGAAGAACGGGCGTGTCTACGTGAACGCCGGCTCCTACGGCGGAGTCATGTATGCCTTCGATGCCACCTCCGGAACCAAGCAGTGGGAGGGAGTCGGCGGCACCTACGGGATGAACACGCCTGCCGTGGACGACAAATATCTCTACATCCACGACGGCGACGCCTTGGCTGTGCTGGACGCGGGGAGCGGCGAGTCGGTGGCGAGGATCGGCTTTGCTTCTACCGGCAGCAGCTTGTACGACTACCACGGTGCGCCGATGATCGCGTCGGCCGACAGCGTCATCGCTTGGAAGGGCGGGGCATTCAGCGGTCGAGCGGCATCCAGCGCCGAACCCTCCGCGAACCGGCAGCTCGTCGACTACGGGATTAGCCGGAAGACGACCCGCTGGAGCTCGATAAAGTCGTACAAGACCCAGCCGGCCATCGCCAAGGGCGTGGTGTACGCGGCTTCGGACAATCCAAAGTCGCTGGACGCGATCGACGAGGCAACCGGTGTTGTGCTGTGGTCGTGGGTGCCCGGAACGTCCGACACTAAATTTCACCGCAACATCGTAGTCACCAACAATCTGCTGTTTGTCAGTACCGACCGTGCGCTTTACGCGATCGACCTGGCCACGCACAGACCTGTCTGGCAAAGCGCGACCCCAGGCATGGTGGCGATTTCCGGTCAGCGCATGCTCTTCGTCACCACCGGGACCACCCTGAGCGACGGCAAGCTCGTGGCGTTCCGCACGCGTTGATCCGCGGCAACTTCCACCAAGGCTCCATGGACAGGCCATGGGGCCTGCCAAAAAGAAAAAGCCCGGCCGAAGCCGGGCTTTTTCACAACGACTGGAGCGGAAGCCTTAGGCTGCCTGCACCGCGTCGGCCTGCAGGCCCTTCTGGCCCTGGACGACGGTGAAGGACACCTTCTGACCTTCCTGCAGGCTCTTGAAGCCCGTGCCCTGGATCGAACGGAAGTGGACGAACACGTCCTCACCGTTCTCGCGGCTGATGAAGCCGAAGCCCTTGGCATCGTTGAACCACTTGACCGTACCGAATTCACGGTTCGACATGTTTTTTCTCCTTGAACGGATGTAATGGACCGCTTTCGCGGTATGGAGCTGGTTGCAAGGAGAAACGGTGCAACGATGCGAACAGAATCAACATCGGGTCACAGTCACGGTGACCCTTGACTAACGCAGCGCGGCGAATGTTGGACGTGTTTGAGCCGCAATGCAAATGCCGGTCGTCCCGGGGCATTCAGTTAGAGTCCCCGTTCAGGTTCCCCACCCGCCCCTGGCGCCAGTCATGACGGTCTATGTAGACGACGCAGTCCACCTCTGGCGCGGCCGCCGCTGGGCCCACCTGATGGCGGACACCCTGACGGAGCTGCATGCCATGGCCGAGCGCCTGGACATCCCCCGTCGCGCCTTCCAGAACAAGACCTCCGGGGCCCATTACGACGTCCCCTCGGAACTGCGCGAGCGGGCAATCGAGCTCGGAGCGGTCGCCATTTCGCGGCATCGGGACCGGGAACAGGTGCGGGCGGTGATCCGGGTGGCCAAGGCCCAGGGGCGCGGCGAGGCGCCCTGAGGCTGCGGGACCGGGCCCGCGCACGTATCCTGTGCGGCCCGCCGGCGCCTGCCGTCGGACCGACCGCCACGCGAGACCCGCTCCAGGACGCACGCCATGACCGATACGCCCCCCGACCGCCTCTCCAACGACCCGCGCAGCCCGTTCTACGACGAGACGGTGCTGGAGCGCGGCATCGGCATCCGCTTCAACGGCGTGGAGCGTTCCAACGTCGAGGAGTACTGCATCAGTGAGGGCTGGGTCCGGCTGCCGGTGGGCAAGTCGCTGGACCGCCGTGGCAATCCGATGACGATGAAGGCCAAGGGCAAGGTCGAGGCCTGGTACCGCGACGAGCCGGCCGCCGAGTGACGGCGCGGGCCGCGCCGCCGCGGCCCTTCCTTTAAAGCCCGGCCAGATAACGGCCCGGGTCGACGCGCTGGCCGTACTGGCGCACTTCGAAATGCAGGTGCGGGCCGGTCGAACGACCGGTCGAGCCCATCTTGGCGATCTCCTCCCCCGCCAGCACCACATCGCCGGTGCGCACTTCGAGCTTGCTGTTGTGCGCGTACAACGTCACCACGCCATGGCCGTGGTCGATCATCACCACGTTGCCGTAGTCCTTGCTGTAGCGCGCCTGCACGACCACACCATCGCCGGAGGCGTGCACGGGCGTGCCCACGCGACCGGCAAAGTCGATGCCGCTGTGGAAGGCGTCGCCGCGCCCGAGCGGGTCATGGCGGCGGCCGAATCCCGAGGTGATGCGCAGCGGCGTCACGGGCAGGAGCTGCGGCAGCGTGTCGTCGTGCGCGACCTTGGGGGAGGTCCACAGCGCGGCCGAGAGGTCCAGGGCGTCGGTCGGATCGGGACGAAGCGCGTCCATCGACGACAGGCCTGCCGTTACCTCAAAAGGGGCCTTCGGCGCGTCGGCGGGGATGTAAGGCCCGCCCTGGCCCAACCCCTGCGTCGCGAACAGCCCGGCGATCTCGGCATGCGAGCGGGCCCAGGCGGAGCCGACACTCACCGTCGAGGCCACGAGGACGGCCACGCAGACGATCTGCAGGCTGGAGCGCCAGGCGCATCGACGGGAAGGGGCATTGGACTTGCGAACGACGGGGGACATGCGGCGGCTCCGTGAGGGGCTGTGCGTCCATCAGCGGGGGACGCGAGGGTGGACTCCTGGGCGAATGCCGGCGCGATGCTGCAGGCCGGCGGGGTGCACCTGGGGGGTGCGGGGCGGATTCTCCGGAGCGGCCGGAGCGTCGATATGGGAACAGTCCGAAAAAGTCGCAGAGCCGCTGTGTGCCCAGTTCAGGCGCAGTGAAGGGCGGGGGGCGGTTCAGCCCCGGTTCGCCAAAAACAGACAAACGGCGGCTGTATGCCACCCGGTTGCGCAGCGCTCATGGCGGGGTCGCGGTGGGAGAATCCAGGGGCACCCACCCTCTGGAGGCCGCCATGAACCCGCGCCTCGTCGTTCTCGCCCTCGCGCTCGCACTGGCCGCCTCGAGCGCCACCGCCGCCGTGCGCAACGTCACCGACCCCAACGCGCCCCGCGCCCTGCCCGAAGCCGGCCCGGTCAACGTGCGCTGGGAAGACCCCTCGAAGTTCACCGAGCTGCGCTACACCTCCAACCGATGGGAAGCGTCCCGCGGCAACTGGGTGCAGGAACTGGCCGAATACATGCGCGATCGCGCGCAGCGGCAACTGCCGCCGGGTCAGCGGCTGGACGTGGACATCCTCGACATCCGCCGCGCCGGCTCCTTCGAACCCTGGCACGGCCCGGACCTGCAATACACGCGCATCATCCGCGACATCTATCCGCCGCGCATGACACTCAACGTGCGCCTGACCGATGCGGACGGCAACGTGATCGCGCAGGGCGAGCGCCGGCTGAGCGACTCGGGATTCCTGATGAGCGATTCCTCCTCGCTCAACAGCGATCCGCTGCGCTTCGAAAAACGGCTGATCGACCGCTGGATCAGCCGCGAACTCACGGCGACGAAGCCCGACGCGTGAGCGTTACTGCTTGAGCTTCCAGCCGGTGCGGAAGATCCACCACACCACGCCCAAGCACAGCAGCAGGAAGCCGACGATCGCCGTCGCACTGACGGCAACGTTGACGTCGGCGATGCCGAAGAAACTCCAGCGGAAGCCGCTGATCAGATACACGACCGGATTGAACAGCGCGATCTTCTGCCACAGCGGCGGCAGCATGCTGATCGAATAGAACGCGCCGCCCAGGAAGGTCAGCGGCGTGATGATCATCAGCGGCACCAACTGCAGGCGCTGGAAGCTGTCGGCCCACAGGCCGATGATGAAGCCGAACAGGCTGAAGGTCAGCGCGGTCAGCACGAGGAAGCACAGCATCCAGAACGGATGCTGGATCTCGTACGGCACGAAGAAGCGCGCGGTCAGCAGGATCAGCGTGCCCAGCATCAGCGACTTGGTGGCCGCCGCGCCGACGTAGCCGATGACGATCTCCATCGCCGACACCGGCGCCGACAGCAGTTCGTAGATCGTGCCGGCCCACTTGGGCATGTAGATGCCGAAGGATGCGTTGGAGATGCTCTCGCTCAGCAGCGACAGCATGATCAGGCCCGGGATGATGAAGGCGCCGTAGCTGACGCCGTCGACCTCGCCCATGCGCCCGCCGATGGCCGCGCCGAAGACGATGAAGTACAGCGAGGTGGACAGCACCGGCGAGACGATGCTCTCCATCAGCGTGCGGAAGGTGCGGGCCATCTCGAAGCGATAGATGGCGCGGATCGCGTGCAGGTTCATGCGCGCGCCTCCCGACCCCGGTGGACCAGGCTGACGAAGATGTCCTCCAGCGAACTCTCGCTGGAATGCAGGTCCCTGAAGTCGATGCCGTGCTGCTGCAAGCGGCGCAGCAGCGGCGCGATGCCGGTTTCCTGCGCCTGCACATCGAAGGTGAAGACCAGCGAATGGCCGTCCTCGGTCAGCTCCAGCGCGTAATCGGCCATGTCCTCGGGAATGCGTTCCAGCGGCGCCTGCAGCGTCAGCGTGAGCTGCTTCTTGCCGAGCTTGCGCATCAGCGTGCGCTTGTCCTCCACCAGCACCAGTTCGCCGTGGTTGATCACGCCGATGCGGTCGGCCATGTCCTCGGCTTCCTCGATGTAGTGCGTGGTGAGGATGATGGTGGTGCCGTTCTCGCGCAGCCGGCGGACCATTTCCCACATGTCGTGGCGAAGTTCGACGTCGACGCCGGCGGTGGGTTCGTCCAGGAACAGGATGGACGGCTCGTGCGCCAGCGCCTTGGCGATCAGCACGCGGCGCTTCATGCCGCCGGACAGCGCCATGATCTTGCTGTCCTTCTTGTCCCACAGCGACAGGTCGCGCAGCACCTTTTCCAGATAGGCCGGATCCGGGGCCTTGCCGAACAGACCGCGGCTGAACTTCACCGTCGCCCACACGCTCTCGAACGCGTCGGTGGACAGCTCCTGCGGCACCAGCCCGATCTTGCTGCGCGCGGCGCGGTAGTCGCGCACGATGTCGTGGCCGTCGGCGGTGACGGTGCCGGAACTGGCGTTGACGATGCCGCACACGATGCTGATCAGCGTGGTCTTGCCGGCGCCGTTGGGACCGAGCAGCGCGAATATCTCGCCGCGACGGATCTGCAGGTCGATGCCCTTGAGCGCTTGGAACCCGGTCGAATACGTCTTGGTGAGACCCCGCACGTCGATGACGGGATCGTGGATCTGCGTGTCGGCGTCGCGCGCCATGCCGCGTTCCTTTTCCTGCGATGTATCGGCGGCATCGTACCGGAGCGGCACGCCCTGCACGCCGCTCATCCCATCCGTCCCAGGCGTTGTTTCGGTGCGGCTTCGGTGCAGGCGCGGGTGAAGCGCGCCAGCAGCGTGCGCACGCCGGGCAGGATCACCCAGGCCGCGGGCAGCGCGACGGCGAAGGCCACGGGCCATCCGCGCAGCCATGCCGTCACGAGCCCCGGGGCGAGGCCGTGGTGCAAGGTGGTCATGGCGAAACTCATCACGCCCGACATCAGCGTGACCACGAGCGGGACGAAGGCGAACCGGGCCAGTCGGGGCGTGAGCATGGGGCGTTCCGTGCGGTCGGGGGATCGACAGCGTAGGCAGGCGCGCCGCGCGCGATAAGCCCGCCACGAGGGGAAGAACCGTCCCGTCAGCGGGCGAATGGGCGAAGGGTGCCTTTCGGTACACGGTGCGGTCGCCGGCATGGGCCACAATGCGCGCTCCGACGACCCCACTGCTGGAGCGCCATGAAATTCCTGCTGATGGTCTACACCGATCCCGTCCTGCTCGACGCGCTTCCCGAAGGCGAGTTCGACCGCCTCATGAAGGGCTGCCTGCACAAGGCCGATGAACTGCGCGCGGCCGGCATCCTGCTGGATTCGCAGCAACTGGAACTGCCCGCGACCGCGCGCTCGGTGCGCACGCGCAACGGCAGCACGCACGTCCTGGACGGCCCGTTCGCCGAAGCGAAGGAAGTCTTCGCCGGTTTCAACCTGATCGAAGCGCCCAACATCGAGGAAGCCGTGCGCATCGCCCACAGTTTTCCGTGGACGCGCACGGGCTCGATCGAAGTGCGGCCGGTGCGCGACCTGGAAGCGGTGCGCGAGCGCGTGGGAGCCTGACGCGGGTCGGGTCGCGCGTCAGGCCGGCGGGCGCGCGCCGCAATGGCAGCATTTGCTGCCCCACGCGTTCGACGGTCCGATCCAGTTGCCGCCCCGGGTGAAGAACCGCTTGCCGCATTCGGGGCAGACGAACCAGGTGAACCAGAGGCCGTTGACCACGCAGGCCGCCATCCACGGCACCGCGATCCACAACATCGCGTCGTCGGCCCATCCGAGCGCCTTGAAGACGAGATTGAAGGCGATCATGACCGGCAGGTAGAGCCCGAGGCCGGCGTACATCAGCACCCGCCCCACGCGGTAACGGCGCCATTGCGCCCGTCGCAGCGTCCACTTCTCCCCGGGAGTGACCATCGCGCGCTCCGTGTGCCCGGCCCCCATCCTAGCGGGGCAGGCGAGCGGGCGCCTCAGCCCAGCCGCTTCTCGAACCAGTGGTCCGCGTACGGGTTGTCGTTGTACGCGGGAATTTCGAGATAGCCGTTGCGCGCATACAGCGCGCGCGCTTCCAGCAGCGTGCGGTTGGTGTCCAGCCGCAGCGTGTGCAGGGCCATCGCGCGGGCCTGGGCTTCCAGCGCGTCCAGCAGGCGCTGGGCGATGCCCAGGCCGCGCGCGTTCGGCGCGACCCACATGCGCTTGATCTCGCCGACGCCCTCGCCGATCACCTTCAGCGCGCCGCAACCCAGCGCTTCACCGTCCAGGCGCGCGAGCAGCAGCACGCCCGAGGGCGGCACGAGTTCGTCCGGATCGGCGGACGGCCCGCGCGCGGGATCGAAGCCGGATTCGAAGCGTTCGGCCAGTTCGCGCAGATAGGCGTCGATGCACGCTTGCGCGTCGTCGCTGGCAGGGTCGACCGGCTCGACCACCACCGAAGCGGCACGCATCAGCCGCTCGACCTCGGCCATCGCCGTGGTCAGTCGTTCGCGCTGCCTTTCGCCCAGCGACGCCAGCAGCGAGGTGGCGAAATCCTGCGAACGACGGTCCAGCGCCTCGACTTCGCGACGGCCCTTGGCAGTGAGCGTGACGCGGCGTACGCGCGCGTCACCGGGCGCGGGCTGCGATTTCGCCAGGCCCTGCGCCTCCAGCGAGCGCAGCAGCCGGCTGACGTAGCCCGAGTCGAGCGCCAGCCGCGCGCGCAGGTCGCGCACGTCGGCGCCGTCGCGACCGATCTCGAACAGCAGCCGCGACTCGGCCAGCGGCCGGCCGCGGCCCAGGTAGTCGTCCGACAGCACGCCGATCCGGCGCGTCACCGACCGGTTGAAGCTGCGGACCTGCTGGATCTGGCGCTCGTCCATTACCTGACTTTAGTCAGGTAATTGGATCGATGCAAGGCGCCCGCGCCCCCCTTCTCCCGCAAGGGGAGAAGGGAACGACTGTGTTTGCTAGGCGCCTTCCTGCTGCGCCCCGCGACGCCCGCGCGCAAGGTACGGCAGCGCGAACAGGTACAGCCCCGTCAGCAGCAACAGCGCCAGCGGCAGCAGCGTGGCGAAGCCCACGTACAGGGCGATGTCGCCGCGCCCCATCACCACGAAGTTGGCGATCACGAACAACGTGAAGGCGATCGAGAGCCAGCGATGGATCTGGCGAATCCACTTGTTCCAGTTCATTGGAGCCTCCTTGAACGGCGTGACGGGACGGCACTGCTCGGGTTCGGGGGCCATGCTAGGGGCCGCGCACGGCGGCCGCTTCTCGAAAACTGACCAGGTGAAGGCGTGCCGACGGACGACGCCGCCGTTACGGCGCGCGCACCGTCGTGCCCTGCTTCATCACCAGCAGCGGCTTTTCCGTGGCGCGGATGTTCTCCAGCACGTTGCCGGGCACGGCGACGACGTCGGCGAACTTGCCCGCTTCCAGCGTGCCGGTCTCCCCGTCGATCCCCAGCAGCTTCGCCGAGCCCTGGCTGCTGGTGAGCAGCGCCGCAACCGGCGTCATGCCCAGCTCGACCATGTCGCCGAACTCCTGCGCGTTGAGGCCGTGCGGATACACCGCGGCGTCCGTGCCCAGCGCAATCGGCACGCCCACGCGCAGCGCTTCCTTGAACATCACCTGGTGCGCGGCGCCGGCCGCGCGCGCTTTGGCGCCGATCTGCGGCGGGTAGGTGTCGGCCTTCTCCACCACCCAGACCTGGGTCATGCGCGTGGGCACCAGGTACGTGCCCTTGCGCTTCATCAGCTGCAGCGTGGGTTCGGTGAGGAAGCTGCCGTGTTCGATCGAGTCCACGCCCGCCTCCACCGCCAGCTTCGCGGCCAGATCGCCGTGGCTGTGCGCGGCGACCTTGCGGCCCCAGGCGTGGGCCTCGGTCACGATCGCGCGCAGTTCGTCCGGCGTGAGCTGCGGCACGTCCACCGGATCGGCCTCCGACAGCACGCCGCCGGAAGCGCAGATCTTGATCACGTCCGCGCCGTACTTCATTTGTTCGCGGGTGGCGAGGCGGCATTGTTCGGCGCCGTTGCACACGCCGTCGCGCGGGCCCAGCGGCGCCACGCGCTCGGGCGGGAACGGCGCGATGTCGCAATGCCCGCCGGTGGAGCCGATCGCATGGCCGGCGACCAGCATGCGCGGGCCTTCGGTGAGGCCGTCGCGGATCGCGTTGCGCAGGGCGATGTCGACGAAGTCCGGCGCGCCGACTTCGCGCACGGTGGTGAAGCCGGCCTCCAGCGTCAGCTTCGCGTTGTGCGCGGCGTGGAAGGACTGCTCGGCGGGAAAGCGCAGCATGTTCTCGTAGAAGCCCTGCGCCCAGTTGTCGTCGTGGTTGGAGGCGATGTGGGTATGGGCGTCGATGAAACCGGGCATCAGCGTGGCATCGCCCAGGTCGATGACCTTGGCACCGGCCGGCACGGCGGCCTCGCCCACGGCGGCGATTCGCGTGCCCTGCACCACCACCACGCCCGGCGAGACCAGCCGCCCGCTGCGCCCGTCGAACAGGTGCGCCGCCTTCAGCACGACCGGTCCCGCGGCCGCCGGGGCCTGCGCCGGAGCGGCGGAAGCCAGCGAGAGAGCAACGGTCAGGCCCGTCAGGGCCGCGGCGGCGCGACGCTTCATCATTCCCTTCCCCTTGGTGGATGCACGTTCGGCCGAGTGTAGGAGGGCCGCCGCCGGTCGTCTCGCCTGCTGCGACGGCCGGCGGCCAGACTGCGCGCTCTCCTCGTCAGGGAGATCCCCGGGGCGGCGCGCGGACTGGGCCCTTCGCGCCGCCCCGGTTTCTTTTTCTCGCGCGGCATGCGGGTCCGTCGGGGGCGTTGTAAGCGCTTACCTAAAGGCCGCGTGAAGCATTTCGGTGCAGAACAGCGAACTGCGTCATGGTTCCGCGTCGTCCCCACTTGCCACTGCATGCAGCCCAGTCAGGATCGCATCGCAGTCCAGAACAACAACGACTCACTCGCATGCAAACAGGGGATTCCATGAAGCACCTGCTGTCGACCCTCGCGATCGGCTTCCTGCTGCTCTCACCGGTGGCCGCGTCCGCCCATGACAAGCACCATCACGACCGGGATCGCCACGACCACCACGACCGCCATGATCGCCACGATCACGACGACCACCACGACCGCGGCCGCAAGCGCGGCCACTACAAGCACGACTACCGCCGTGGCGTGGTCTACGTCGAACGCCGCGTCTACGTGGACGACTACCCGCGCTACGAGCTGCGCGAACCGCCCCGCGGCCACCGCTGGGTGCGCAGCGACGACGGCCGCTACGTGCTGATCGCCGTGGCCACCGGCATCATCGCCGACGTGCTGCTGCACCACTGATCGCGCACCCGCCGCGACACGACGAAGGCCCCGGAAGGGGCCTTCGCTGTTTCCACGCCCGCGAAGATGAGCCGCTGGCACGGCGCCGCCGCGCCGTCGCGGGCGCGCGGCCACACGCTGCCTTCACTTTTCCGTGCACAGACTGAATCGAGCCCGCGCGGCCTGAGCCGCATGGCCCACCATCGCGCCCCCCGCGCGGTGCGCATTCACTCGCAACGCACGGAGGATGCAGTGAAGAATTCCCCGCTCCCGCTTCGCCCCGTTCCGCTGGCCGCCGTCCTGGCCCTCGCCCTCGCCGCCGGTTGCAGCAGCAACCCGCCGGCCGAGACCGCCGCCCGCGCGCCCAGCCCCACCGCGATCGCAGCGGTGACGTTGAGCGTGGAAGGCCAGGTCACCGATATCGACACTCCGAACCGCCTCATCACCGTGCGCGGCCCCGATGGCAACGAAGTGGAAGTGCATGCCGACGACACGGTGCGCAACTTCGAGCAGGTCCGCGTGGGCGACATCGTGGCGCTGGACTACCTGCGCGCGGTCACCGTCGACATCCAGCCCGCCGGCAGCGCCGAACCGGGCGCCTTCATCAAGCAGGGCAAGGACGTCGCCAAGACCGGCGAGCGACCGCGCCTGGGCACTGCGGAAGTGGTGACGGTGCTGGCGCCGATCCGCGCGATCGACCTGGCCAACAACACCATCACGGTGGAAGGCCCGCGCGGCAACGTGGTCACGCTCGACGTGCAGAGGCCGGAACACCGCGCGCGACTGCCGGAGCTCAAGGTCGGCGACATGCTGCGCATCGCCTTCACCGAGGCGGCGGCGGTGTCGGTGCGGCCGAAGGGGAAGTGACGAAGCGGATTCCCCCTGCGACCCGTTCGTCCTGAACGTAGGCGCGCAGCGCCGAAGTCGAAGGACGAACGGTGACACCGCGCTGACGGCAGCAGCTCCGAGGCAGAACGCTCGGTCCCTACGACGCCACCGGATACGGCCCTTCCTCGAACACCACGTCGTGGTAGCCCTTGCTGCCCACGGCCTCGGCCAGCGGGCTGCGGAAGTCCTCGCCGCGACGCAGCGCATCGAGCACGAACGCGAAGTCGTAACGCGGGCGCCAGCCCAGTTGCTCGCGCGCACGCGCATTGACGTACACGCGGTCCAGCTGCGGGAACATGCGCCAACCGTGCGAGGCGTACAGCGCCCCGGCCTCGGGGAAACGCCGCGCCAGCACCGCCGGTGCGTCGCAGCGCAGGTCCGGCAGATCCTCGCGGGTGAACGGCGTCGTCGCCGAAATGATGTAGCGCCCGAAGCCGATCGCCTTCGCCCGCTCGACCGCCAGCAGGTGCGCGTCCACCGCGTCGGCGATGTCCACGCGCCGGTACAGCAGTTCGTTCGCCTGCGCATTGAGCGTGGAGAATCCGTTGCGCACGTCGATGCTGTCGTCGGGCTCGGGGAAGAAGCGCGATGTGCGCAGCACCAGCACCGGCAGGCGTCGCTTGCGGTAGAACAGCTCGCACAGCTGCTCGGCCGACAGCTTGGTCACGCCGTAGATGTTCTTCGGGATCGGCGAGACGTCCTCGTCGATCCACGCCGCCGGCTCGCCCGGCGCGGGCGTGAGCGCGGCGCCGAAGGTGCTGGTCGTGCTGGTGAACACGAACGCGTCCACGCCCGCCGCGACGGCTTCTTCCAGCAACACCAGCGTGCCGCTGATGTTGGTGTCGATGAAATCCTGGTGCGGATGCGTGGCCACGTGCGGCTTGTGCAGCGTGGCCGCGTGGATCACCGCGCGCACGCCCTTCATGTGGCGACGCACGAACTCGCGGTCGGTGATGGAGCCGACGTGGTCGGTGAACGCGGACGGCTTGAGGTCGATGCCGACCGCGTCGCGGCCGGTGGCGCGCAGCTGGCGCATCAAGCCTTCGCCCAGATGGCCGGCACTGCCGGTCACGAGGAGGGTCATGGAGGCGGTTCCGATGACGTGGGGACTTCGATTATGCCGGCGTTTTGTGTCCTTCCCGCTTCACCGCCGCGCGAAGCCTTCGCACGGAACGGTCATGCCGCCGACGCGGGCCCAAGGTATGCCGCCCGGTTCGACGCCAACGAGGCCTTCACCTGGCGGCTGGTTTCGTCGGCGAGGACTTCCGGCGCGTCTTCCGCCACCGCGCGCACGATCTGCTCGGCCACGTCGCGCGGCGAGGACTTGGGCGCGTCCATGCCGGCGGTCATGTCGGTGTCCATCAGGCCCACGTGCACGGCGGTGACCTTCGTGCCCTGCGGCGCCAGGTCGTTGCGCAAACCGTTGGTGAGCGACCACGCGGCGGATTTGGACACGCAGTAGGTCGCGCTGCCCGGCATGCTCAGCCAGCTGAGCACCGACAGCACGTTGACCACCGTGCCGCCGCCGTTCACCTGCAACGTCGGCGCGAACGCGCGCGCCACGCGCCAGGGGCCGAACAGGTTCACTTCCATTTCCTCGCGCAGCTTCGCCTCGCCTTCGTCGGAGAACAGCTGTCCGCTCTTGGCGATGCCGGCGTTGTTGACCAGCACGTTCACGTCGCAGCACTGCCGCGCGGCGACGCTGATGCTGTCGGGCGAGGCCACGTCCATCGCGATCGGCACCGCGCCGGGCACGTTCACCGACGCCGGATCACGCGCGGCGGCGTAGACCTTCTTCGCGCCCGCTTTCTGGAAGGCTTCGACCAGCGCGCGGCCGAGCCCGCGGTTGGCTCCGGTCACCAGGACCACGGCGTTGCGGATGTCCATGCGTCACCTCGTTTCGGGAAGGAAAGACCGGATGTTCGGGATCTGCGCGACGGCGATTTTCAGCCGGTGATTTCCAGCGCGATCGCCGTCGCCTCGCCGCCGCCGATGCACAGCGCGGCCACGCCGCGCCGCAGCCCGCGCCGGCGCAGGGCGTGCAACAGCGTGACGATGAGGCGTGCGCCGGTGGCGCCGATAGGATGTCCGAGCGCACATGCGCCGCCATTCACGTTCAGGCGATCGCGCGGGATGCCCAGCTCCTGCGCCGCCGCCATCGCGACGACCGCGAAGGCCTCGTTGATCTCGAACAGGTCCACGTCCCCGACCGCCCAGCCGGTGCGTTCGAGCAGCTTTTCGATGGCCGGGATCGGCGCGGTCGTGTACCAGGCGGGCGCCTGGCTGTGGGTGGCGTGGGCGCGGATCTCGGCCAGGATCGGCAGCCCTTCGCGCTGCGCGACGGAGCGTCGCGTCAGCACCAGCGCGGCGGCACCGTCGGCGTTCGCCGAGGCGCTCGCGGCGGTGATGGTGCCGTCGGCGGCGAATGCGGGCTTCAACGTCGGGATCTTCTCCGGCGACACCTTCAGCGGGTGCTCGTCGGTGTCGACGACGACATCGCCGCCCTTCGCCGGGACAGTGACTGGCACGATCTCGTCGGCGAACGCGCCCGTCGTGATCGCCTCGCGCGCGCGGCGCAGCGTTTCCATCGCGTAGTCGTCCTGCGCGGCGCGGTCGAAGCCGTAACGCTGCGCGGCGGCCTCGCCGAACTCGCCCATCGCACGGCCGGGTTCGTATGCGTCTTCCAGGCCGTCGAGCATCATGTGGTCGAAGATGCGGTCGTGGCCGACGCGGTAACCGCCGCGCGCCTTCGCCAGCAGGTACGGCGCGTTCGACATCGACTCCATGCCGCCGGCCACGACGAAATCCGCCGAGCCGGCGAGCAACAGGTCGTGGCCCAGCATCGTCCCCTTCATGCCCGAACCGCAGACCTTGTTGACGGTGGTTGCGCCGACGTCGTCCGGCAGGCCGGCCGCGCGCATGGCCTGCCGCGCCGGCGCCTGGCCCTGGCCGGCGGGCAGCACGCAGCCCATCAGCACTTCGCTCACGCGTTCGGGCGCGAGGTGGGCGCGTTCCAGCGCGGCGCGTATGGCGTGCGCGCCGAGCTGCGGCGCGGTCACAGGCGACAACGCGCCGAGGAAGCGGCCCAGCGGCGTGCGGGCGGCGGAAACGATGACGACGGGATCGTGGGAGGTCATGGCGGAACTCGTGCGGGCATCGCGGGGCGATGCGGTGGGGGAAGCGAACTCAGGCGACGGGGCGATCGAAGACCAGCAGCGTCGAGGTGGCCGAGGCGTGCAGGCGGCCTTCGCCGTCGATCAGACGCGCCTCGGCGAACGCGGCGCGGCGGCCGATGGACGTCACGCGGCCTTCGGCGCGCAGCGGGCCGGTCTCGCGCGTGATCGCCTTGTGGTAGGCGATCTTCAATTCCAGCGTGGTGTACGCCTGCTGCGCGCTCAGGCGCGAATGCACGGCGCAGCCGCAGGCCGAATCCAGCAGCGTCGCCGCATAGCCGCCGTGGACCATGCCGATGGGGTTGTAGGCGTGGTCGCCGGGGGTTCCGGCGAACACGGCCAAGCCGGGCTCGACCTCGATGAAATCGAAGTCGAGCGACTTCAGGATGCCGGGCTTGCGTCCGGAGGCGATCAGCGCGCGCAGTTGCGACAGGCCGTCCTGTCCGGCGGCAACGTCATCGACCAGGCTCATGCGGTTTTCTCCAGCGGGGGAATGTCGAGAGAGAGGCGTCGCCCCAACTGCTGGCGCGTGGCGTGCAGGTGGGCCTCGGCGCGGGCGGGTTCGACCTCACAACGCGCCAGCGTGATCGCGCCGACCAGTTCGGCCAGCACCGAACTCGCGAGTGCATGCGCATCGCCTTGGCCCAATCTCGCCAGCGGCTGCGCGATGGCGTCCGCCAGTCGTTCCACGCCTGCGGCGAACGCCGCACGCGATGGCGCGTCCAGACGCGGCAGATCGCTGGCGAGCGCGGCGATCGGGCAACCCTTGCCGGGCGCGTCGCGATGGGCCATCGACAGGTACAGGCCGAAGTAGGCGGCGAGCGCATGCGCGTCGTCGCGGCCTTCGCGGCAACGCGCCCAGTACGCCAGTGCGTCGTCGAACATCTGCGCGATCGCCGCGGCGACCAGTTCGTCCTTCGACGCGAAGTGCGCGTAGAAGCCGCCGTGCGTGAGCCCGGCATCGCGCATCACCCCGGCCACGCCGATGCGGTGCGGGCCGTCGGCACGGATCGCACGCGCGGCGGCGCGCAGGACGCGCTGGCGGGTCTGGTGCTTGTGGTCGGCGTCGTAGCGCATGGCGGAGTGGCTTATATGACGAACGTCATATTACTCAGGCGACCCGCCCGTGCCAGTGCCAGAGCCGCGCATTCAGCAACTGCGATCAACGCGCCGCTGCGACGCTGTGTTCTCTCATCCCCGACAGGAGCACGCCCATGTCCATCGCCTACGAAGGCGGCTGCCAATGCGGCGCGGTGCGCTACCGCGTGCAGGGCGAACCGACGATGGTGGCGCTGTGCCACTGCACGATGTGCCGCCGCGCGACCGGCGCTCCGGCGGTGGGTTGGGCGATGTTCGACGCCGATCTCGTCGAGTTCATGCACGATCGCCCCGCCGAGTACGCGTCCTCCCCCGACGCGCGCCGCGGCTTCTGCGCCCGATGCGGCACCTCGCTCAGCTTCACCGCCGACTACCTGCCCGGCCTGATCGACCTCACCCTGGGCAGCCTCGACGAACCGGCGCGGCTGCCCCCGCAGTTCCACTACTGGGAGGCCGAGCGCCTGCCCTGGCTCGGCATCGCCGACGGCCTGCCGCGCCACCGCGAGTTCCCGCCGATGGCGCCCGAACCCGCCTGACGGCGTCATCGCCGATGGGTGCCTGCACCGGGCAGATTGGCCCCACGGATACGCGTTTCATTGGCTCTCGAAAGGGACCGCTTGCACGCCTAACGTCGCCCTGCCTTCCCCACTCGAGGACATGACGATGACGATGCACTCCCCGTCGATCCTGCGCCGCGGCGTGCTCGCGGCCGTTTCCCTGCTGTCGCTGGCGGCGTTCTCCCCCGCGTTCGCCGGCGGTCACGGCGGCGACCACGGCGCCCGCGGTTGCGCGCGCCAGTTCGAACTGGCCCAGCGCATGGACATGGAATCCTTCCGCGACTACGACGCCGACACCTTCCGCGCCGTGCACGACGACCGCGCCATCACCGTGTTCGGCAGCGGTGCGAAGTTCACCGGCATCGACGCGATCATGACCGCGCTGGCCGGCCACTTCGCCAACCGCGAAGCGCAGTGGAGCTGGACCGAGCTCTACCGCGTCGTCGACGGCTGCAACTCCGCCTTCATCCTGTACGAGACCGTGTACGAGATCCCGCGCATCGGCTTCCGCCAGCGCGCGCTGACGGGCGTGACGTACAGCCACGACGGGCGCCGCTGGCTCGCGATCGCCGACCAGGGCACCGCGCTGCCGTGACCTCCGGTTGGGTCCGGCCGCGTCGGTGTCGATGCGGTCGGGCCTGCTTTTTATTTCCGAGGTGATGCTGGGCGAGCCGCGAGTGCGAGCTTCGGTACTCCGCCGCCCTCACCCCAACCCGTCTCCCGCGTGCGGGAGAGGGGCTCCGAACCGCCCCCTCAAACCCGTCATCCCGGCGAAGGCCTGTCCTGAGCTTGTCGAAGGGCCGGGACCCAGGCCCGCAGCGCATCAGGTTCACCACCTCGCTCATCAAGCGCGCGTCGCCGCCTCCAGCGTTCGCTTCATCGTGCGCAGCCCCTCTTCGATCATGCCGGCCACCTTCGGCGCGGCTTCGTCAGGCAGCAGGTCGGCGATCCAGCGCAGGCGCGTCCCGCCGCCGTCGCGTTCGAACGCCTGCACCGACGCGTTGTAGTGCTCGAACGAACCGACCGCCGCCCAGGCGACGCGGTGTCGCGCTTCGTCGATGTCGAGGATCGGCTCGCGCACCACCGTGCCGTCGCCGAAGGTCACCACGCGCACGCGGCCTTCCATTCGGCAATCGGCGACGAAGCCGGGCACCAGCCGTTCGTGAATACGGCCGACGTCGCGCAGCGCATCCCACGCAGTGGGCAGCGGGACTTCCACGTCGATGTCGCGTTGAATCGAGGCCATGCGCAGGCTCCCGACGATCGGACGGTGCGCACAGCCTGACGCCGCCGCCGCGCGACCGCCACGCCCGCCCTGCGCCTTCCGACGAAAGGCCGCGTCGGTTTCGGAATCGTCCGATGGTTCCGATGTGCGCCCGCGGCGACTCTGGCCGCGGCCGTGCGAGTCGGCCGGACGCCTCCCCTTCCCCCAGGCGTCCACTCCTTTCAGGGCTGCCGGCGTTTGCCGCAGCCCTTCTTTTTTGCCGCCTCACGCAGCGTCGCCTCGGTGCCTGCACTTGCCGCGCCGTATCCTGTGCGCCCCACGCCCGGCGCCGCGGCCATGCATTCCGAATACGACCCCGACGACAACTTCGCCCGCGCCTTCCACAACGAAGCCGACATCGACGACGAGGCCGCGATGGAAGCGGTCGCCTGGCAGTTCCTGCTGCTCATCAACCCCGGCGACGACGAGGCCGCGATGGAGCAGTTCAACGCCTGCCGGGAAGCCCTGGCCGACGGCGCCGACCCGGTCGCCGTGCTGCGCGACGTGATCGACTGGCGCTCGGGTTTCTACATCGACGACACCGATCCGGCGGGTCTGGTCGAGGTGCTCGACGAGCTCGCCTCGCGGCTGGGACTGCGCATCGACTGGGGCGAGGACACCGACGAGGATGAATTCCTCGCTCATGCCGAAGTGCCGGCGCTGGTGAACGTCGCCTTCGACCGCCTGCGCGAGCACCACTACACGCTGTGGACCTACGAGACCGGCGAAAGTGCACAGGCCGGCTTCATCACCCGCCAGCGCGACGACGAGGCGCTGCGCATGGTGGCTGGGGCACTGGGGTTCCACGTTCGGACGGGTGCGTTGTAGGGCAGCGCGCCGCGCGCGTCCCCTCTTCCGGCGCTTCGCGCCGCCTTCTCCCTCAAGGGGAGAAGGAAAAGCAAAAAGCAGCACCGATCGCCTTCCTGCCGCTCAATCATGCGCAGGAAAGCGCACGACAAACTGGCTGCCCTTCCCCGGCCCCTCGCTGCGCGCCTGCACGCTGCCGCCGTGCAGCTCCACGATCTTCTTCACCAGCGCCAGGCCCAACCCCAGGCCGAGCTTGGACGTCTCCATGCGCGACAGCGTGAACATCTCGAACAAGCGCTCCAGCCGTTCCGACGCGATGCCCACGCCTTCGTCGGACACGCGCACGATCACCTCCGACCCTTCCAGCGTGCCGCTCACCCAGATCCTTCCCGGCGCAGGCGTGTAACGCAATGCGTTGGCGATGAGGTTCACGAACACCTGCTGCATGCGCATCCGGTCCACGCGCACTTCGATGTCGCCACGCGGAACCAGCACGCGCAGCGTGCGGTCGTCCTGCTCCATCTGCCGGCGCGCGATGTCCGAGGACGCCTCCAGCAGCTCGCGCAGGTTGCAGCGACTGCGCTCCAGGCAGAAGCCGTCGGCGTGCACCTTGCTGTGGTGCATGAGGTCATCGATGAGCCGCGCGGCCAGAGTGACGTTGCGCTCGATCGCCTCCATGGCGCCGTTGATGTTCGCCACGCCCTCGCAGCGGCGCTGCAGCACGCCCATCCCCAGGCTGATGCCCGACAGCGGATTGCGCAGCTCGTGCGCGAGCAGGGCGATGGCGGCGCTCTTGCCCTCGCTGGCTTCGGTCGCCGCGCGGCAACGCTCGCGGCTGCTCTCCATCTGCATCTTCACTTCGGTGAGATCGCGGAAGAGTTTGAGGAAGGTGCAGCTCGGCACCTCGCCGCCCAGGTGCACCGTCACGCCGGAGGCCCAGAAGCGCGAACGGTCCAGACGCGCCATCCAGCGGTCGTCCGATGCGGTGCCGCGATGCCGTGCCTCGACGCGTTCGTGTTCGGGAATGCCGGCGTTGGCATCGCGCCGCAGGAAGAAGCGCGCCATGTTCATGCCCACCAGCCCGCCCGGCGCGGCGCCGAGGATGATCTCCGCGCCCGCGTTGGTCCAGCTCACCTCGCCTTCCTCGCTGAGCAGCAGCGCAGCGTGCTCGGGCGAACGCACGGCGAACGCCCACAGCATGTCCTTGATGACTTGTTCGTCGACCATCGGGCGCAGCGCATGGGTGTCCATTCGCTATCTCCCCGGAAGGTTCCGGGAGTGTGCGCCCGGGACGACTCGCGGCCCCGTGAAGGCGGACGCCTGGGCGTTCAGTGTCTGCGAGTCCCCCGCATAGCCCCTCTCCCGCCTGCGGGAGAGGGGTTGGGGTGAGGGCCTGGGCAAAGCGAGTGTCCGGACGATCCCGCCACCCTCGCCCTCATCAGCCTGCCGGCACCTTCTCCCGTGAACGGGAGAAGGGTCATTCCGCCATCCGCCCACGGCGAAGCGGCTACGCTGCGGGCCTCCGGCTCCCACGGCTCCTTCCATGACGCCGATTCGCTTGCGCACGCTCGCACTGCTCCTCGCGCTGGCCGCACTCGCACCGTCCGTTGCCGGTGCCGCCGAGCCCGTGGCCAGCGTGCGCATCGCCTTCGACCGCGACGGCGTGGTGTCCACGCAGGCGCGGGGGCTGGCGGACGTCGCGGCCGCGCGGGCCGTGGGCGCCGACGACCCCGTCCGCGTCGCGTCGATCTCCAAGCTCGTCACCGCCATCGGCGCGATGCGGCTGGTGGAACAGGGCAAGCTCGACCTCGACGCCGACCTCTCCCCGCTCCTGGGCTGGCGATTGCGCCACCCGGCCTTTCCCGATGCGCCGATCACGCTGCGCCTGCTGCTCTCGCACCGCGCGGGCCTGACCGACGCCGCCGGCTACTACGCCGTGCCGCTCGACGGCGCGCTGCACGCGGTCACCGACGACCCGCGCGCATGGGACGCGACGCACGCGCCGGGCGCGTTCTTCCGTTACGCGAACCTCAACTTCGCCGTCGTCGCCTCGGCGATGGAACAGGCGACGGGCGAGCGCTTCGACCGGCTGATGCAACGCCTGGTGTTCGCACCGCTGCACCTGGACGCGTGCTTCAACTGGGACAGCTGCGACGAAGCGACGGCCGCGCGCGCGGTGGTGCTGTACGACGCGCAACGCCAGCCGGTGCGCGACGACAACGGCGGGCGCAAGCCGGCGTGTGCGGTCAACCGTTCCCGCGACGGTGGCTGCGACTTGTCGTTGTGGAAGGTCGGACGCAACGGCGCGCTGTTCTCGCCGCAGGGCGGGCTGCGGATCTCGGCGAACGGGCTGGCGAAGATCGGCCGATTGCTGTTGAACGAGGGCGGGGTCGATGGCGTGCGGCTGCTTTCCGCTGCATCCGTTCGCGCGATGGAACAGCCGCTGTGGACCTACGCGCCCGGCAACGGCCTGACCGTGGAAGAAGACGACAGCAGCCAGTCGCAGCGCGGCTTCTATTGCCGCTACGGACTGGCCGTGCAGACGCTGGCGACAAAGCAGGAAGGCTGTCGCGACGATCCCTTCGGCGACGGCGTCGCGCGCGTGGGGCACGCGGGGGCGGCTTACGGATTGCTGTCGGGCGTGTGGGTGGATCGCGTGTCGGGTACGGGCGTGGCGTATTTCGCGACCGGTGTTCCGGATGCGCCGCGCGGCGCGCGTTCTGCGTTTACGGAAGTGGAGGAAGGCTTGGCGCGTGCAGCGCCTTGAATAGCTGCCATTCCCGCGCAGGCGGAGTCTTTTGGGCCGCCGAACGGCGGCACCATCCAACCCTCCGGCGCATCAACTCTGATCGGCAGCCCGAACTTGCAGCGTCCAGGGAATGACGGTTTTGTTCGCGACGAAAGCTCCGCAAGCGCCTGCGACCTTACGCCGCCTCGTCCACCGCAATCACTTCACCGCGACGCAGATCCGCACGCGCCCACGCATAGATCAACAGTCCCGCCACCGCCGTCGCTGCGCCGACCACACCGGTCGACGTCCAGCCGTAACCGGCGGTGATCGCCATGCCGCCCAGCCACGGGCCGAGCGCGTTGGCGAAGTTGAACGCGGAATGGTTCGATGCGGCGGCCAGCGTCTGCGCCGAGCGCGCCACGTCCATCAGATGCGCCTGCAGCACGGTGGCGAGCGCGCCCATCGTGCCCACGGCAAGCACCGCCGGCAGCACCGACCACGGTGAATGCGCGGCCAGCGGGAACGCCAGCAGCACGCCGATCGACCACAGCAGCACCTTGGGCACCGCGCGGAAGCCGTAGCGATCGAACAACCAGCCGCCGCCCAGCGTGCCGAGAATTCCGCCGATGCCGAAGGCGACCAGGCCGAACGGCACGAACGACTCGCGCACGCCGGTGACGTGCACCAGCGTCGGCGCCAGGTAACTGAAGACGCAGAACATGCCGGCAAAGCCAATCGCGCCGATGCCCAGCGCCAGCCACACCGGCTTGCGGTTGAAGTCGCGCAGCTCGGCCAGCGCGTCCGGGCGCGGTGCGTTCATGCCATGCGGGAGCACGCGCATCGTCATCGCCACCGTCGCCAGCGCCAGCACCGACACCAGCGCGAACGCCCAGCGCCAGCCGAACGCCTGCCCCAGCCACGTCGCCAGCGGATTGCCCACCAGCAGCGCGATCGACAGACCCAGCATCACGCGGCCGACGGCGAGGCCGCGCTGCTCCGGCGGGCTGATGCGTGCGGCCACCAGCGCGGCGATGCCGAAGTACGCGCCGTGTGGCAGACCCGCGACGAAGCGCGCGAACATGAGCGTGTAGTAGCCCGGCGCGAGCGCGCTGGCGAGGTTGCCGAACGCATAGAACCCCATTAGGCACAGCAGCAGGCTGCGCCGCGACATCCGGTTGCCGAGGATCGCCAACGTCGGCGCACCGACCACCACGCCCAGCGCGTAGGCGCTGATGACGTGGCCGACCTGCGGCTCGTTGACGCCCAGGCTGCGGGCGATGTCGCTGATCAGGCCCATCACCACGAATTCGCTCGTGCCGATGGCGAAGCCGCCCATCGCGAGGGCGAACAGGATCAGGGTGACCTGCCGCGACGAGAGCGTCGCCGGCGCGGGGGAGAGTGCGGGGGTCATGGGGGAATTATGTTGCATTGCAGCAGGGGATGCGACCCCGGGGCTGAATGGGGGTCCCTTCACAGGCGGGCGCGGGAGCTGCTCCCCGCCGCTCGCGTACCCCGTTCATCCTTCGACTTCTGCGCTGCGCGCCTGCGCTCAGGACGAACGGGGTGACGTATGACCAGGCGCGATGCGCTCAAGACAGCGATCGCCATGCCTCATGCCCCTATCCCGCCAACCGCCGCAAATCCGCCACCGACTCGAAGAACTCCTCCGCGCCCGCCGCGCGCAGCGCGTCGGCGTGCGCATAGCCCCAGCCGACCGCACCGAAGGCCACACCCGCGCGGCGTGCGGCCTCGCCGTCGCTGACCTGGTCGCCGACGTAGATCGCCTGCGAAGCGTCGGTCCTGGCGTCCTTCAGCATCCGCGCGATGCGCCGATGCTTGCCGAGCATGTGCGCGCCGCCGTCGATCCGCTCGATCGCCGCCATCACATCCGCGTCGAGCACGCGCCGCACGTTGTCGACGGAGTTGGACGTGAGGATCGCCAGCCGCGCGCCACCCTCACGCAGGTGCCGCAGCACGTCCGCCACGCCCGGGAACAACGGCACCGGCGGCGCATCGCGCATGGTGCGTATGAAATCCGCCGCGACGATGGGCAGCTTCCACTTCGGAAAGCCGAGCCGGTCCAGCAATTCGCGCGTGCCCAGCCGGCGCATCTCGTCGATGCGGTCTTCGGGGATCGCGTCGAACCCATGCCGCCGCGCCAGCACATGCTGCGCCTCCACGAAGAACGGGAACGAGTCGGCCAGCGTGCCGTCGAAATCGAAGATCACCAGGGGATAGCGCATGCCGGCGATTGTGCACGAGCGCGTGTGAGCGCCCATGCGCCTGAAGATGGCTACAGTGCGCGCATGCAGCCCACGCCCGCCCTCGCCGCCCTGCTGGCCGATGCGATCCTCGTCGTGCATGTGGGCATCGTCGCGTTCGTGATCCTGGGCGCCATCGCCATCTTCGTCGGCCGCACGCGCTGGCCGTGGGTGCGCGGCTTCCGATGGCGCCTCACGCACGTGCTGTTGATGGTGTTCATCGCACTGCAGGCGTGGCTGGGCGCGCTGTGCCCGCTCACCGTGTGGGAACAGGCGTTGCGCCGACGCGCGGGGCAGGCTGCGTACGGCGAATCCTTCATCGAACACTGGCTCTCGCGGCTGATCTTCTTCGACGCGCCGTGGTGGAGCTTCGTCGCCGCGTACAGCGCGTTCGCGGCGCTGGTGCTGCTGGCGTGGTTCGTCGTGCCGCCGACGCGTCGCCGCGCGACGTAGACATCGCCTGAAGCCCTGCGGCGTTATCCTCCGCCGGCATCGCACGGGATCGTCTCCATGGCCCGCTCCGGGATCCTGACGCTCTTCGCCGCGCTCGGCCTCGCGCCGGACGCGTTCGCGCAGCCGCGCGAGGGCGAAGTCCAGGCGCATTACCTGCACCTGGACGATGCGCGCCTGGGCACGGCGCGCATGGAGGGCTTCGAAACGGGACTGCGCGCGTGGACGCCGACGTTCGGCCACGGATTCGCTATCGGCGCGGACTATCTCTACACGCATTACTCCTACGAAGGCCTGCCCACGCGCGACCGCGACCTGCATCGCCTCGCCATTCCAATCGAATGGACCTCGCAGGGCGCGACCTCCGTGACCCTCGCGGCGATTCCCACCGTCGCCACCTCGTCGAACATCTTCAAGGACCTGTTCTCGCGCAGCACCGGCGATGACTTCGCGCTATACGGCCGCGCCACCGTGGAACGCGGCGTGGAAGAAGGCTGGGGTTGGCGACTGGGCGCGGCGTACGACGACAGTTTCGGCGATCCGGAGCTGTATCCCATCGCGGCAGTGACTTACTCCTCAGCGTCGTTCGCGCTCGAACTCGGCTGGCCGCGCGCGCACGCGCACTGGCGGCCCAACGACGCGTGGCGTCTGGGCATCGAAGTCGCGCCCGCCGGCGCGCGCTGGCATGTCGTGAGCGACGAACGCGACGGCGCGGACTTCGACTACACCGTCGAAGCCTGGCGCGCCGCGCTCACCGCCGACTGGCGTTTCGCATCGCATTGGGGAATCGCCGCAAAGATCGGCAGCGAGTTCGACCGCCACCACGACTTCGAGGACGACACCGATGCGCGCATCGACGTGGATGCCGAATCGACGGCGTTCGCGGCCATCGCGCTGCGCTTCACGTTCTGACCGCGCTCGACCGGGCCGACCGGGATGTGGCTACACTCGCCCCCACGCCTGGGGAGGTGGAGCGATGCACGTCAAGCGCAGTCTTCTGCTGGCCGCGGGGCTGGCCCTGTCGAATCACGCCGGCATGGCGACGGCCGCCGCGGACACTCCGCCGCCGTCCGTCGGCGCCACCGATCCGCAGCAGCAATGGTTCCGGCAGCAACTCGCCGCCGCGCACGCGCTGGCCCGGGCCAACCAGGCCGCCAGTGCGCAGCAGGCCTTCGCGCGCGTGTTCGACGATCCGCAGTTCTCTTCGCTGGAACCCGCGCAGCAACGCGCCGCGCTGTCGAAGGCGGGCTGGATGGCGATCCAGCAGGACCAGGGCGCACAGGCGCTGGCGTTGTACCGGCGCGCGCTCGCGCAGGACGATTCCGATCCGGACGACTGGTACCGCGTCGCCATGCTGGAAATGGACATGGGCCGTCCGGACGCGGGCGCCGTCGCCTTCATCGAAGTCGTCGAGCGCTGGCCCGACGCGCTGCCCAACGTGCGCGAGCAGTACATCCTGCAACTGGTGTACCGCTCCACCACCGGGTCGCCCGAGCGGCTCGCGCTGCTGCAGGCGCTGCTCAACGCCAACTGGCGCAGCCGCCTCGGCGGCGAGGCCGAGGCGTGGTACGAGCTGGCCGTCGAAGCGATGGACCGCGGCGACACGGAAACGGCACGCGCGGTGATCCGCCGCATCGAAGCCGCCAAGCCGCTGATTCGCCTGCGCAGCGACAAACGTTTCGACGGCGCGATGGCCGCCGACAGCTGGTCGACGAACGCCGAGCGCGCCGCGCAGAGGCAGGTCGATGCGCTCATGCAACAAATGGGCGCCACGCCCGACGACCTGCGGGTGCGCTCGTATCTCGCCAGTGCGCTGCTAACTGCGGGCCAGAACGAGCAGGCCATCGAGATGACCACGCGTACGCTCGATGAGATCGCCGCGGCGCCGTCGGGTTCGCCCGCCTTCGAGGACCTCGACCCGCAGGTCTGGCTGATGAACTACCGCGCCATCGCGCTGCGGCGCCTGGGCCGCACCGACGAAGCGCTGGCCGAATTGCAGCGCGCCGCGCAGCTCACCGAGGGCGGCGAGCAGAACATCAGCCAGGCGCTGAACCTGGGCGTTTTCTATTGCAGCCTGGAACGTCCCGTCGATGCGCTGCGCGCGATCGACGTGCTGGGCGACGACATCAGCGGCTACGGCCGCATGGTGGAGCAGAGCGTGCGCCACTGCGCGGCGCTGCAGAAACAGGACCGGCGCGGCGCCCGCAGGGCACTGGCCTATTTGCGCGATCACCGCGAGGACGGTGAACTGCTCTATGTCTCGGCGCTGCTTCGGGAAGGCGACGTCGACCAGGCGGCGCAGCGCGTGCGCGCGTTGCTCGCCTCACCCGAAGACCGCGGCGCGGTGCTGGGATGGATGCAGGACTTCCTGCGCCCGGCGCCGTTGCCCGGCGACGTCGCGGCGCGCGCGGCACGCGACACGCTGCTGGCCCGCGCCGATGTGCGCGAGGCGCTGGCGCCGGTGGGTCGGATCGCGCACTACGAGCTTTATCTTGACGACTCGATGGATTGAAGCTGCCTTCTTCGTCGCGGGAACTGCTTGCCCCGCCGCGGGAGAACTCCCTCCCCTGCTTGCAGGGGAGGGGCAAACGGCAGAAGCAGGAACGGAAGCCGCGTCAGCGACGAGCTCCGTGCAGCCGAAACTCAGCGGAACCCACCCGCCGTCTTGATCAGCTCACCGCTGACCCAGCGCGAGTCATCCGACGCCAGGAACACCGCCACGCGCGCGATGTCCTCCGGCTGCCCGATGCGCCCCAGCGGCGTCTGCGCCGCCGTATCGGCGTGGAAATCCGAGCCGATGACGCCCGCATCGTGCGCGCCCTCGGTTTCCACCATGCCCGGATTGATCGAATTCACGCGGATGCCGCGCGGACCCAGCTCGCGCGACAGCACGCCGGTGATGGCATCCACCGCACCCTTGGTGGCGGTGTACACCGCAGTGCCGGGCAAGGTGATGTGCGACACGACCGAACCGATGTTGATCACGCTGGCGCCGTCGCCCAGGTGCTTGGAGGCCGCCTGCGTGGTCTGCAGCAGTCCGAGCACGTTGATGCCGAACTGGCGATGGAACTGCTCCTGCGTGATCTCCTCCAGCGGCGCGAACTGATACACGCCGGAATTGTTGACCAGCACGTCGATCCGGCCGAACGCCTTTGCGGTGGCGTCGATCAACGCCTGCGCCTCGTCGGCCTTCGATACGTCGGCCTTCACGGCGATGGCCTGGCCACCGGCCTGCGTGATGCGCTCGACCACGGCGTCGGCGCCGGCCTGGCTGGAGGCGTAATTGACGACGACGGACGCGCCTTCGGCGGCCAGCGCCTGCGCGATGCCGGCACCGATGCCCTTGGACGCACCGGTCACGATGGCCACTTTTCCTGCGAGCTTGCTCATTTCGAATTCCTGATGGGAGAGAGAACGCGAAGGCGCCGGGTATCGGCGCTCCGTCCCCCAATGAGCTTGGTCCCGCGGTGCCGGGGCAAAAGACGGGATACGGGGGAGTCAGAATCCCGCCGTTGGGATGTTCCTCAGCGCAGCCGCACGTACAGGCTGGCGCGTGCCCGCTCGATGTCCTGCGCTTCCCATTCGGATGTTTCCTGCGCGCACACGAAGTCCAGGTAGCGCAGGATCGCCGCGCGCTGCTCGGCGGTATACGGGCGCGTTGGATCCCAGCGATGATCGCGGTCGAGCGCAAATACGACGATGGAACGATAGTCGCCGGCGACCTCGTGTTCGTCCAGGGAGCGCAGCAGCCAGGCCGGCAGGTAGTGCTGCTTGGCATCGGCCGACAACAGCGGCATGCCAAATCGACAGGCGTCGAGGACCTTCCCGGGCACGTCGTGCCAGGCGTACGGCGCCAATGCCACGCGCAGCTCGTCGCATTCCAGGCAATCGTGCGGGGCGATGGCCGACTTCGCGGGCTGCGGAACGTCGGCGAACGCGCGGGCAATCTCGAACCGAAGCTGCTTATCGTCCATGGCAGGGCGCCGACTACGCGAAGGAGCTAGCGTAATCGACGCCATCGCCACCTGCAGCCTCACTTCGGCTGCAAATACCGCGCAAACACCCAGTCCGCCACCTTGTTGCCCGTCTTCAACCCGGCCAGGCAGCCTTCGGTGAAGTGGATGCCCGCGTACACGCGCGCCATCACCTGCTCCTGCTCGGCGGTGGACAGCGACGGATACGAGCGCGTGATCGGCTTGGCCGGCAGATCCACCAGCGGCGGCGGCAGCGGCGCCACCGGTGCGTTGACCATGCGCGTGAAGGGAACCGCATCGCTCTTGAAGTAGCGCCGCATCGTCTGCGCGGCCGCGCCGGTGGCCGACGTCGATGCGCACGGATAATCCGGATACGGCGGCGTCTGCAGGAACGGCCGCCACGTCGGATCGCTCTTGGTGAACGGGTTGCCGTCGTCGGGCCAGCGGATCGCGGTGACCGGCCGCCAGAAGTTGTAGAAGTACTTGTCCGACATGTTCGTGATGAACGCATCGGCGATCGACATGTTGGCCAGCGCCAGCAACCGCGCGTTCTGCCAGCGATCCAGCCCGCGACTCGCGGCGGCGTTGCGCACGTTCGCGTTCCACTCCAGTCCACCGCCCGCCCAGAAGCGCGCGATGTCGCTCAGCGGCGAGTTCGGCTGCGCCCCGCGCGCGCGCGCATCGCCTATCGACTTCACCAGGTTGTATTCGGATGCGTACTTGGCCGCCTTCACTTTGAAGATCGCGCCCGGCGGTTGGCGGAACTGCGTGGCGCTGTCCACGCCGAACGGCGTGACGAAGGCCCAGCCCATGAACTGCGGCACGATCGCGGCCGGGAATTCCGGTGCCGGCGTCGCCTGGTACACGCCCACGGCGGCGGGCTGCGAATACGCCGGTGCATTCGGCGTGCCGGAACCGTCGGTGGGCGTGAGCCCGCCGGAGCCATTGTCGGCGTAGCGCAACGCGATGATCGTGTCCGCGGCCGACTCACCCGCGGCGATGCCCGCCGCTTCGGGTGCATCCGGCGCGCCCGGCCCGATGGCGGCGTCGTACATCGCGTTGATCGCCGCGATCGCGTTCGCGCGTGCCGTGGCTTCGGCCGGCGTGGGCGGAGCAGGCAATGCGCCGATCATCGCCAGCAATGCCGTGCGATTGGCGGCGGCGACGGCGGCATCGGGCGACGCGTTGCCGGGCGCACTCGCCACCGGGCGATAGGTGTTGAAGCGCGACTGGATGGAGTTGAGCGCGTCGTGCACCGACAGCGCGGCGATCGCGACCGCGCGCGCCTGCTGTTGCGGTCCTCCGAACCGCGACCCGACGACCGGCCCGCTGGCGAGCGCGTTCCAGTCGGTGACCGAATCGGCCTGCACGGGCAGCGCGATGGAGAGGGCGAGCGCGGCAAATAGCCGCAGGCGGCGCAGAGCGCGCCGCGAGTGCGAGCGTGGGGAGTTCATGGCGATGTCCTGTGGGGGAAGGGGATCGCGTCCGTCCGCGGCGCTCGAACCGGCGCATTGGGATCAAACGCAATCCACGCGGCAAACGGCGCCCCGCGTGTCGCGCGTTACGCGATGGGCGACGAGCGGTGTGAAGGTGGCACGGATGTTGGCGCTGATGCGGGCGGGATTGGCATCAGGCAGATGAGGAGACCCAAGGAAAGCGCGGCAGCGTGCCGAATGCACCGCAAGTGCGAGCGCCCTCGCTTCGCCGCCCCTCACCCCAACCCCTCTCCCGGTGGGAGAGGGGCTTTGCATTGGCGCGCGCGATCCAGCGAATTACGCGCCGAACCCCTCGCACGCCCGTTCATCGCACCCGAGGAAGCGCACGTCGCTGCCATGCTTCCACGTCGCCTTCGCGGTGCCGTTGATCGTGAACTGCCAGTCCACGCCGCCGCTGCGCACGGTGCCGGTGATGGTGCACGGCGCTTCGCCGTAGCCCAGGTACGTTCCGGCATCCACCGCATGGCTCATCGCGAACAGCTCTTCCGCCTCGTCCTCGGACAGCTGCCACGCCTTGCACTCGTCCACGGCCTCGACTGCCGCGGCGGTGGCGTCGATACGCGCCGGATCGATCGACAGCACGACCGTCTCGTTCTCGCCCCCGGTGTCCGGCTCGCCGGCGAATTCCGGCAGCGGCGCATCGCCTTCATATGCCACGACATGCGGCACCGGCATGGGCGGTTCCACTTCCTGCCCCGTCGCCATCCGCCCTTCCACGCGCGAACCGACGCTGCACGCCGCCACGAGCAACCACGGCATGCACACCGCCACCCGCGCGAACGCCACCTTCTGCTTGCCCTTCATGTCCATCCCCATGCCCCAATCCAGGGTTCCATTCGGCTTGGCGGCCGGGCGTATTGGAATCGGAATAATCCGAAAGTTGCCGCCGTGCTCGCCGGACGAACGGCCCTGCACTTCTGTCCGCTCACGACGCGAGCATGCGTTGAGGGCGGTGAGAGGCACGTGACCGCACGCGCGCCGTATACCGCAAGGAGGCGACGATGGCCGACCCGACCACTGCGCTCGAACAAGTGCTGATCGATTCGCCGCAACTGGACGACGTGGGCGGCTCGTCGCACTGATCGTCGGCGCTTCCCATTCCAAGCGCCATGCGCCTGCGGCCGTTGCGCACAAAGCCTCGCATGGGCGATCTGCTACCTTCCCCCTACCGGCAATGGGGAGCCGCACCGATGCAACGCGTTCTGATCTGTGTCTGCCTGTGGGCGGCCGCTAGCGCCGCGTGGTCGCACGGCGGCGGCCTCAATGCCGAGGGTTGTCACCACGACAGGAAGAACGGCGGCTACCACTGCCATCGCGGCCCGCAAGCCTCGGCCCCCGTCGCACGTCCCGCCTCCGTATCGAACGCCTTCCAGCCCGACGGCGCGCGCAGCACCGCCTTCAGCAATTGCAGCCAAGCCCGTGCGGCCGGCGCCGCGACGCCATCCTGCGCGAGGTGCATCCGCGTTCCGCAACGGCCTGACGGCATGCAATACCGCGCTGCTCGGTCGCCCTCGACAGGCTGATCTGAGTATTGGGTATTCAAGGCGCGAGGGCTGCAATGCAATTGCGAAGCAATGAATTGCCCTGGAGACGCGGCAACGCGGTACCGACGACGCCCGTCGAACCCGCGCCGAAAGACTCCCCCTGGAACTTCGAGCCCAATGGGCCGGCCACCGACGCCGCGGCGGAGGTTCAACCAGCCACGCCGGCGCGGGGTGATCCGTTGCGGTGAGGGGGCTGATCCCGTGAGGAGGTCGCGCCGCAACGATCAGCAAGCCCAGCTGTCATATGGGATCGAATGGCTCTTGAGGTACTGCTGCGTAGCAGGCTCAAGCTTGTCGATGCTGTATGCGTAGCGCCCCTGATTGAGTCCCTCCGAAGGCCCTCTCGGGTCGACCTGTGCGCGCGGGCAACCCACCTCCGTGGGGCCGCCAGCAGCTCCGTTTACCCACACCTTTACCCAGCCGCCCGGTGCAAGCCCCACCACCAAAGCGTCCCGATAGAACTACTCGGGAAGAACCTGACTCTCTACTTTGGCCAGCATCAACCGCCTCGCCGTTTCCGGAATATCCAGAAGGACGTAATACGTCTGAGGCTCGACCAGCGACTGCCAACGCACATAGAGCCGCTTCGGAAGGGCCGCGCCAATAACGTGGCGGCCCCCAACGCCGATATGGCCCCAGCCCTGCGCGGTTCCGCTGTAGTCGATTGAGGCGGTACCACCACCTACGTTCGGGAACAGCCGGCCATTCATGTCTTCCACCTCAGCCGCTTCGACCCAGACTTCCATGTAATTGGGGGCAAGGAAGCCCAGCGACCACGCGTCGTAGGACAAGGAGCTTCGCGCCGAAGCCTCACCTGGGATGAAAGCAACGAGTAGCAGGCTGGCCGCCAGCATATTTCGCGTCATTGCAAGCCAACCCTTCCTACTTTCCGCAAGCCCAGCTGTCGTACGGGATGGGGTGCTCCGTTACATATGGAATCGCGCGGTCCGACAACGGGCGGTACTTTCCGTTGGACAGTCCTTCATATGGCCCCTTCGGTTCGATCTCGGCGCGGGTGCACAGCACCTCCGTGGGACCGCCGGCAGCTCCGTTTACCCACAGCTTTACCCAGCCGCCCGGTGCAAGCCCCACCACCAAAGCGTCCCGATAGAACTCCTCAGGCAACACGCGATGCTTTGCCTTGGTCAGCATCAAGTTTCGCGCAGCTTCCGGAATGTCCAGAAAAACGTAGTACGTCTGAGGTTCCACCAGTGACTGCCAACGCACGTAGACCCTCTTTGGAAGGGCGGCTCCGGTGACCATCCTCCACTTCGACCCAGTCGGTCGGCATGGGCACTCCCAACTCCATGCAATCGCGGAGCTTATCAACGGCCCGCTGCCCGAGCGTCGCCTGCTCGGCTGCAAACCATCTCAGCGACCAGAATTCGAGCGCGATTCTTGAGAACATCTGCCGCGAGATGCGGAACATGCCCTGACTCGGGTCTTTCTCGTTGCATACAACCTGCATGACATAAGGGCCATCCCCAAGCGATGCCGAGCGGGCTCCGAGCTGGGAGAAGTGCCACTTCAGCGCCGCGAGGTCTATGACCACAAGGAGTACGACTTCGCCAAGAATGAAGCGAATTACATGCTCTTCCTCAAGGGAGAGCGTGAACGGATACAGCGGAAGCCATGACCGAGAGTTCTTCGCCTCGTTTAGATCGAATGCAACGCAGGGACTCTTGCATAAGCCATCGAGAGCCCTACTTAAGCCGTCAGGCGGGGAGGAGGCCGTTCGAATAGCTACATATAGGAGGCCATGCTCGGGACTTCCCGATGCAATTCCATCGGCGAGCGCCTTCCGAATCAGATCGTTCATATAGGGCGCATGTGTAACCGGGCTGGCATGCAGGGCCTGGCGAACGATGCTTTTCGTACCTCTGAAGTCCGAAGCGCCGTCATTCGTAAAGAAGTCCGAGATCCTCCTCATATTCTCCTGCTGTCGAACGGTCCTGGCATTTTGATTGCCACTTGACTTGACCTCGACAAGGCATGGGTCTGAATCCGTCAGAATGCATACATCGCCATAGCGGATGACGTTCGTCAGGTCACACTGCAGCGCTGGAATTCCGTTGCGCAAGAATTGGCGGGTGATTGCTCGCTCATGTGGGAACCCGGCGCTTTCGCTGATGAATCCTGGCTCCTCACGAACAGTGTAGTCGTCGGTCTTGTAGAAGGTATGTTTTAGAGCGAACGCATCTAGATACAAGAATGCAATGGCATCACCAAAGCACTTCAAGAAGTAGTTGACCGACCGGTATTGGTCGATCCTGTCCTCGCACTGGCGAATCTTCAGCTTGGCGCGCCTTGCATCTTCACCGCTCAGCCTGGCTGTTCGCAGTTGGAGCCTCGTCTCCTTCAATCGCGCTCTTGCTCTTACGACGCCGCGCTCGCTCGTACGCAAGTACTTCGCAATGCCGTCTTGCATCCGGCGCAGCGTCGCCATGTCATCTCGTTCATCCTTGAGCTTCTGAAGCTCACGAGAGAGCAGCCTGAACGCGTTCGAATATCTGGTCAGCATTTCGCCCCCTGTCGGTGAGCCAGAGCACTCCGGCTAAACGCGCTTCGGATCACAGCTCGTGCGCCTCACACGAAGCAGCATCGGGCCACTCTCGCATGTGGCCTAGCCACGGCACACCCTCACCCCGCCCTACTCCAACGGCAACACCGACAACAGCGTCGTCCCCGACGACGTGATCTCCGCCACGCCCGCCGCAAGCGCCTCGCCCCGCCAGTGCTTCGCCGCCCATGCGCCGCAGAAGATGTAGACGGGTGTGGTGACGCCGTTGGTCTTGAGCTTCTGGGCGAGTTCGATGCCGGCGCGGTCGCCTTCGGGGCGGCCCATGTCGGAGATGACGATGTCGTACTGGCTGCGCTGCAACTGGCGCAGTGCGTCCTGCGTGGTCAGGGCGGTGTCGACGGTGGCGCCGCGGTCCTGCAGGGAGGCGATGAGGAAGCTGTTGTTGCGGGGGTTGTCGTCCACCCAGAGGATGCGCTTGCCGGTGGTCAGCGGTTGCGGTGCGGGCGCGGCGGCGGCCACGGGCACGGGGCTGGCGGCCAGGCGCTGCTCCAGTTCGGCCAGCTTGGCCTGGACGTCGCTCATGACCTGGCGCTGCTGCTCGGAGGCTTCCTCCATGCTCAGCTCGTTGCCGGCCACCTTGATGCTGAACTTGCGACCGCGCGCGGAGTCGACGAGGTTGCGGATGGGCTCGTACAGCTTGTAGAGCAGGACCGCGAAGACCACCGGCCAGGCGAACGACGCGGCGGCGGCGATGAGTTTGGCGAGGCTGTCCAGCTTGGCTTCCATTCCACTGCACTCCTTGGGCGGTGCACTGCTTGCTTACGCAGGCGGTGCGGGGCGGCGGCCAGGTGGGCGTCGGCGGGGCGCTTTGGCGTTCGACCGGGGTTTTAGCGTTTGCCTTGGCGGGTCGCGTCGGTGCGGGTGGGGTGTCCCGGGTGCGCTTCGCTTACCCGGGCTACTTAGGCTCTCTGGCCAGAGGAACCTCGGTCGCGGATCATGGTTCGGCGACCGGCGCATTCGCCGGGGCAGAACAACCGTCACTGCGAGGGGTTTCGTGTCAAAGCCGTTGGAACTCGATAGCACCACGTTGGACGCAATTCGCGAGTTCCTGCGTGCGTCCACGTCCGGCCGTGGCACCGCTGAAGCGACGGCCCGCCTGGTCGCGCAGACAGACCGTGTCCCGCTGGCCCATCTGGATGGGTGGGAACGCTCGATTCGCAGCGAGCTCTACACGATCGAAGTGGAGCGCTCACCGGTTCCATGGTGGCGTCGCGAGCCGCGGAAGCGCCCCCTCTCCTGGCTCGACCTATGCAGCAGGGATGGCCACGCCCGAGAAAAGACGCTGCGGTGCCTTTCCACCGGAGCGCCGAACGCGCTCCTTCTGGCGCTGGCGATGCGTCGGCTCAACGATTGGGTGCCACAGGTGCGCCAAGCCGCGCGCGAACACCTTCCGCTCATCGCGGGGCGCTCCAATCCTGACCACGTGGCCGACGCGCTGTGGGAGACGCTGGTGCATCAGATCTCCTGGGGCCGGATGGAGCATGCGGACCGTGAAGTCCTCGACGCGATGGTCACCGTGGAGCCAGTCGCCATCGCGCTCAAGAAACGGATCGTGACGGCAACGGCGGGGCCGGCAGCATCCATGCTTGCGCAAGTCGGGCGCTCGCCCGTTTTCGACCGCTGGCTGACGGAGATCGCACGCGATGCGATGCAGCCGTCCGTGCGTGCACGGGCATGCCGCGCGCAACTGGAAGGCCGCATGGTCTGGTTCGCCGGAAGAAAGTGGGCATGGAGCGACCTGAAGTGGGCCAAGGGAAAGTTCGAACCGGTGCTGGAAGAGCGGCTACTCACCCTTGAGTTTCCTTTCGCGGACACTTTGAAGTGCACGCTAGAGGATAGGTCGCCGTTGGTCCGTTACGTCGGCGGCGAGTTTCTCCTCAAGCATCTGCATTCGATGGGCGAGGAAGCGCTTTGGGCGGCAAGGAAGCTGGCGTCGGATCGATCCCCTCACGTGGCCGCTCGCGGCCGCTTTATGCTGCGGGAACTCGGCGAGCCGACGTGAACGCAATGGAAGACGGGGCCGTATCGGCTGCGTCCCGGCCTAGGGGTTGCAACGTTGGAGTAATGTCGATGCTCGGCGTTGGCGGGACGCAGGATTGATTCGCGTCGCGGGGAGCACATTGCGTGGCATCTTGGGGACGATGCAACCAACGCAGTATCCGTACTTCGGCAAGCAGGTTTTCACATCGTTAGGAGGAAGGGATGAATCCGTATCAGCCGCCATCGGCGAAGGTCGCGCAGAAGAAACGTACGTTTGCCTCGACGGTTATCGGCCTGGGGTGTGTTGTCTTCGGCGGGCTACTCTTCCTGTCGAGCATCGGCCAGTTGTTGGGTGGAAGCACCGTGCCGCACCAGAACGCCGACGAAGCACGCGGCGGCATGATCGCAAGCGTTCTCATCGCGGCCGCCTCGGCGTATCTGGTGCTGTATGGGTTGAAGAAGCTCAAGGGACGCGCTGCCCCGGCTGCCGCCGATTCGTCGTCTGCACCACCGGAGGCGTGAGATGCGCAAGGTCCTGTGGTGGCTCTATCTCGCCGTGATGGCGTTGAACATCGTGTGGCTGCTGGTGTCGGAACCTTCGCAAATCGGCAGCTGGGTGTATGCGGCGCTTGGCGCGTTGGGGTTGGTGGGGTTGGCCGGCTATATCGCCAACACGCAGTACGGTCCGCGCCTGCTGTGGCAAGCCGTGTTTGCGGGGTTGCTCGCCGTCAACGTAGCTCTGGTGGCGAAGGCCGTGATGGACCGCCAGTCGGACTTGCTGTTTGCAGGCGTGGCGTTCGCGGCGTTGCTGATGTTGCCGTGGTTCTTCGCGCTGTGGCGGTATGCGTTCTCCTTGCCGGATGGGGCTGCGCGCGTTCCCGTCGGTGACTAACGACACGCGACGCCTCCGTCGAGGCGCTTCGATACTCGGCCTCGATCTCCGGACAAGGACCGTCGCGATGCTGGCTGCTCACACTGCACGGCCCCGATTGCGGTGGTTACAGCGCATGGCGTTCGCGACGCTGCTGTGCATCCCGCTGGCCGGAGGGGCACAGACGGTGACGGACGCAGCGCTGCACAAGGCGATGACCGATCTGCTCGCCGCGCAGGGCTTGCAAGGCGCCGTGTGGTCGACCGTCGCGGACGATGGCGCCATCGCCGTCGATGCTGCGGGAACGCGGGATGCGCGAACGGGTGCGGCACTGCACCCGCAGGATCAGGTGCACGTCGGCTCGGTCGCCAAGACCGTGCTGGCGACGGGCGTGCTGCGATTGGTCAGCCAGCGGCGTCTGTCGCTGGACGCGCCCGTGTCGGAATTGCTGCCCGGCGTCGCGTTCGACAACCCGTGGGCGTCGGACAGTCCCGTGCGCGTGCGTCACCTGCTGGATCACACGGCCGGCCTGGACGATGCGCGCCTTGCCGACATGTTCAGCCTGAAGGCGCGTGCGGATGCGCCGCTGTCGACCTTCCTCGATGGCCGCACGCTGCGTGTGCGCAGCCGTCCGGGCAGTCGGCATTCGTACTCCAACACGGGCTACACGCTGTTGGGCATGGTGATCGAGGCGGTGACGGGTGCGCGTTACGATGCGTGGCTCGACGCAAACCTGCTGCGTCCGCTGCGCATGCACGACAGCACGTTCGCCTTCACCACGCAGGAAGGCGCGGGCGCGAATTCGCGCGTGGCGATGGGGCATTTCGAGAACGGCGTTGCGCATGCGGCGGTGCCGATGTTTCTGCGCCCCGCCGGGCAGTTCACCACCACGGCGGAAGACATGGGGCGTTTCGCGCGTTTCCTGATGAGCGACGGGCGCATCGATGGAACGGCCTTCATCGACCCCACGCTGCTCCGTGCGATGGGTCAACCGCAAGGCACCGAAGCAGCACGTGCCGGTCTGCGCGTCGGCTACGGCCTGGGAATGGCGACGCGCGACCGCCATGGCGCCGTAGGCAAATGCCACGGCGGGAGTACGGTGGGATACCGCGCGATGCTCTGCGTCTTTCCGCAGCACCAGCGTGCGTTCTTCATCGCCCTCAATACCGACCACGAAACCGCCGACTACGGACGGTTCGACCGGCTGCTGATCGAATCGCTCGGCTTGCCGATGGCCGAAGCGCTGCCTCGCATGGGCGAAGCCGGCGATGCGATGGAGGGTTATTACATCCCCTCGCCCAACCGGTTCGCCCGCTTCGAATGGCTCGACGCTACGTTGGGCTTCGTTCGCATCACGCGCGAGGGCGAAGGCGTTCGCTTCGCGCCGCTCCAGTCGAGTGCGCTGATGCTGACGCCCGTAGGCGGCAACCTGCTGCGCGCGGACGATCGCGCTCTCGCATCGCATGCGTTCGTGACCACCGCAGACAGCACGCGCGCGATCACCACCGGATTGCAAACCTACGAACGCGTGGCGCTACCCGTCATCGCCGCACGCTGGATCAGCCTCGCCGCGGGATTGCTGGGCGTTGCATGGCTTCTGGTCATGGGCGCCGTGCGGTTCGTGCTGGATGGCCGGGATCGCTGGAAGCGATCGGCGGTAATTCCCTTCCTCGGCATCGCGGTGCTGTTGCTGCCGGTGCCTTTGTTCCTGCGCCAGTCGTTCCTGCAATTGGGTGATCTCACGCCGGCCAGCGGCACGCTCGCCGCGGTCACGGCGCTGCTGCCGTTGACGATGGTGCTGGGCCTGATCTTCGGCCTGCGTCGCCGGCCGTGGTCCGCGCTCGACATCGTGGACGTCGTCGCGATGGTGGCCGTGTTGCAGTTGACCGTGGTGCTGGCCTTCGGCGGGCTGCTGCCGCTGCGCCTGTGGGCGTGAGGGTCGCTGCGCCGATCAGAACGCCCACGACAGGAACAGGCGGAACTCCCAGACGTCGTTGTCGCTCTGGCCGAGGCTGAGGTAGCCCGCGCTCGCTTCCACGAACATCGCCTGCGACACGAGGGCGCGCGCACCCACGCGCATCGATCCCAGCCACGCCGATGTGGAGGCCAGGCGCAGGTCCGATGTGAGGATGCCGCCGTCCTGCGGGCGAATGAAGGCGTAGCTCGCGCCGAGCTCGCCATAGGGAATCACGATGCTGCTGGCGGTGTGGACGGTCCTGCTGACTTCCAGATGTCCTTCGATCGTGCCGTTGTCGAAGCTGTCCTGGGCGACTTGCAGCGCGATGGGCGTGTCGAAGACGACGCCGGAGAGCTGGTGGGCATCGTTGTCGTAGTGGCTGTAGCTGAGGGTGAACTTCGGGCGGAGCGTGAATTCGCCTGCCTGGTACTGCCCCGTGGTGTTCAACGCCAGCGACACGCGCGTGGAGTCGTAGCTTCCGTCCAGCACGGCAATGCGGGTGTCGTTGGACAACCATGCATACACGGCCGAGGCATCCATCGCCCATCGCGGCGACAGCGCCTGCGCAATGTAGGCGCCGATGCCGTAGCCGTCCGTTTCCTGGCGCAGGTTGCCGTCGAATCCGTTGCTCTCGTTGGTTTCGTACGACACCAGCAAGCCGGCGACGACGTCGTTGTCGTAGCGGCGGTCGGCACCGAGGGTGAAGTAACTGCCGCTGCCGTCCGTGTCCAGTCCGTGGCGCTCGTCGGAGGTGTCGAGCGCGCGGCCGTCGAACCACAGGTTCCAGCGCGTGGGCGTTGCGAATTCACGACCCGGCGTGATCGGGACGGATTGGCCGAAGCCCGATTGCGCCTGCTCCGCGGCGATGCGATCGCAATAGTCCTCGACGTCTCTTTCACGGCCATCGCGTGTCCACTGCGCGCAGGTCGCTGCGGCTTCGTCCAGGGCTTCGCGGCGCGCGAGCGTGGTGTCGTCGATCGCAGGCACAGGCGTCATCGGTGCGGTCGGCACGGAGGGAATGGTGCCGGTCGGTGGGACCGGGGCTGCGGGCGAGAGCCCTGTCGGCGGAAGTGTTGCGACAGGAGGCGTCACGCCGCCGGGCAACGTGGGTGTCACCGCAGGCGGCGATGTCGTGGGCACGCCGGGCGTAAGGCCGGAAGGCGGCAGCGTCGCGATCGGCGGCGCGACACCGCCGGGCATCGTGGGCATCGCGCCGGTGGGTGGAAGTGTTGCGACTGGTGGCGCGACACCGCCCGGCAGCGCAGGCATCACGCCGGGAGGCGGCAGCGTTGCGATCGGCGGCGCGACACCGCCCGGCACGGTGGGCATCACACCTGAAGGCGGCAACGTCGCGATCGGCGGTGCAACACCGCCCGGCAGCGCAGGCATCACACCGGAAGGCGGTGCCGAAGGAAGCGCGGGACGCGCGGGCATCGCACCGCCAGGTGGAAGCGTTGCGACAGGCGGCGCGACACCGCCCGGCACGCCGGAAGGCGGCAGCATGGCGATCGGTGGCGCGACACCGCCTGGCATCGTGGGCATCACACCGCGCGGTGGAAGCGTTGCAATGGGTGGCGCGACACCGCCCGGTACGGTGGGCATCACGCCGGAAGGCGGCAACGTCGCGATCGGGGGCGCAACACGGCCGGGAATCGTGGGCATCGCGCCGGAAGGCGGCGCTGCAGGCAGCGCTGGACGCGCGGGCATCGCGCCGGTGGGCGGACGTGTTGCCATCGGCGGCGCGACACCACCGGGACGCGTGGGCATCACACCGGAAGGCGGCGCGGCAGGGCGACCGGGCAGCGTGGGCATCGCGCCGGTGGATGGCAGCGTGGCGATGGGGGCGGTAATGCCGCCAGGCACCGACGGCGTGAGTGGCGTGAGGTCGCCGATCGAAGATCCACCAGGCGGACGGATTCCGCCGGGCGGGCGAAGTTCGGGCAACCGGATGAACGACGGAAAGGTGATGCCACCCTTCTGGTTCTGCGAATCGATCATGCACGGCCGATTGCCTTCGATCACGAGCAACTGGTGCACGCCGCCATTGCCGTTGGACACGACGGGCGACAGCGTCACGCGCAGGCCGCGTCGACTGCGCTGCCACTGGTCGACCGTCTGACTGCCCTGCGCCGATTCCAGTTGGAACGAGCCGGCCCCGGTGGCGGACAACCACACCGAGCGGGCCTCGTTGGCCGTGATGCCCAGGTACGCCAGGCCGCGCGGTCTTTGCACTGCTGCGCGAGAGCCGCATCGGGTGCGACCAGCCACGCGAGGCCCAGCAGCACGGCCATCGGCAATGGGCGATGGACGAGACGAGCCGCCGTGGAGATGGCCTGATCGGTTGCCAGGGCAATGTCGCGACTGATCGGCTTGCGCATGGCTCCCCCAACACAAGGGCGGTCTACGCGACTGGAAATCCCGCTCCGGAGGGGGCCGAAGCAAGCGCAGATTCTTCTGCTGGCCCGATCATCAGCGCGTGACGATTGGCGTGGAGCGGATCAGGAGGGGGTCGGGAATGGTTTGTCCCTGTGCCGCAGCAGGAAGCGTCCGTGGATAGTGCGCGAACGAACGCCACTGACCACGCAGCGCGCGCCCCGGACGAAACGCTAGACTCGCGCGCAGGGGGATCCATCCATGCGAATCGCACTGCTTCTGCCGGCGTTGCTGTTGAGCGCGCCGGCCATGGCCCATCGTTGGGTCGAGACCGGTATCGACGACGGTTCCGGCATTTATGTGGACGCAAACACGATGCGCCGCAACGGCGACATCGTGGAGGCATGGGCGTTGATCGACGAGACCGTGGCGGCCGATGCGCAGTACGACGGCGAGCAGCGCGTGCGCGCACGCCATCACGTCCTGCGCGTGCGTTTCGACTGCGCGGCGCGGCGGTTCGGCACGCTTTCGGTCGTGACTTACGCCAGCACCGATCGCGGCACGGAACTCTCGCGCCGCGACACCTACGCGCTGGACACGCTGGACGCCGTCGAGGCGAACACCGACCAGGCGGCCTCGCTGGACTTCGCCTGCGCTTACATGCGCGCCGAGCCGGGGGCGCTAGACGCCGCGCAGACGCGCGCGCGGCAGCCGGGCGCGGGCATGGCCGTCCTCTCGCCGCAGGGCGGGTTCCTGGCTGCGATGGAGCAGCAGCGTCTGATGCGCGAATTGCCACTGGCCGATGGCACCGCGCGCGTCGTTGCCACGGTGGGACGCGAATCGTCCGCCCGTCCAGGCCGTGTGTTCAAACCGTCCGACGTGCTGGAGGCGACGGCGACGATCACGCCCGAACTGCCGGGCCCGGCGACCATCACCGCGCGCTGGTTCGCCGCGGGCGGGAGCGAAGCCATCTCCGTCGGACGCGCGGACCGGTTGCTGGAGCAGGCGCCGTTCACCGAAACCTTCCTCGTGCGTCCCACGCCGACGTGGCCGGTGGGCGCGTATCGCGTCGAGCTTCGTGTAAACGAGCAAACGGCGGCGACGGTGATGTTCGAAGTTCGATAGCCATCGCAGTGCTAAGGTCCGGGCCGGGGACCGTTATCGATCGGGGATGGGATGTCCATGGTAATCAAGACCGAAACCGCGATCCTCGCCGGCGGTTGCTTCTGGGGCATGCAGGCGCTGCTGCGTCGCGTGCCCACGGTGATGTCCACGCGCGTTGGCTACACCGGCGGCGATGTACTGCATCCCACGTACGACCACCACGGCACGCATGCCGAGGCGATCGAGATCGTGTTCGATCCCGCGCTGCTTTCGTACCGGCAGATTCTCGAGTTCTTCTTCCAGATCCACGATCCGACGCTGTGGAATCGCCAGGGGCGCGATATCGGCACGCGCTATCGCTCGGCGATCTTCTATCTGACCGATGCGCAGCGAGTAACCGCCGAAGCCACCGTTGCGGAGCTGGAAGCGTCCGGCCTGCTTCCGCGCCGAATCGTCACCGCGATCGAACCTGCGGGGCGCTTCTGGGAGGCGGAAGTGGAGCACCAGGACTACTTCGAACACCACCCGATGCAGCATGCATGCCGTCACCTTCCTCCTGGGTGGCGGTTGCCGGCGGTGAACGTGTGATCTGGTTGCGACGGCTTCTCGTCAAGGCCAACGTAGCCCGGGTAAGCGAAGCGCACCCGGGTTCCACCGTGCCCCTCCACCTTTCCTCGTGTCGTTGCGACGCTGTCGGTCTCGTCCGCAAATCGACTCCGGCGCGCTCGCACCCGGGTGCGCTTCGCTTCGGGCTACGAGGTTGCTCAACCGTGCGCACCGCTCTCAGACCGTGAAGCGAAAGCGCAGCGGCGACCGGAGGCTCGATTACTCCGTGCCCAGCTTCCATTGCTTCTTCAGCGCGCTGCTCATGGCCTCGGAGACATCGCCCTCGCTGGCCGCAGTGAAGGATGCCCACGCCTTGGTCCATGCGTCCGGTCGCCCCACTTCGGCGACGGTCACTTCCAGTGCGGCCATCGAGGATTCGGCCCCTTCCGGCAAGCCCGGCGGCATCGGCAGGACGGCCGCCTTCGACCAGTCGGGCGTCTCCACGTCCATGCAGTTCCCTGTGGGGAGCCGCTTGCCGTCGGCGTCGCAGTCGTCATCGATGAGCACCGCTTCCTTGCCGTCGCGCTCGCTCGTCCAGTAGTAGCCGGCGCCGTCTTTTGCGCCGATGGCCTGCACAGCCAGTCCCGCCGAGAACGCGACGCGGCCCTTGGAGTGGCGTGGCACGAAGCGGTTGAACTCGTAGCCCAGCGGAAGTGCCTTGAGTGCGCCGCCTTCGCGGCGAAGCACGAAGATCATCGTCGAGGCCAGTTCGACCTTGGGTTTCGGACAGTCCGCCAAGGCATCGACTTGCTGCGTGCAGTACCACCGCTGCGCGACGACGCAGCTCTGCGAACCGTCGGCACTCCACTTGCGCTTGGCGAACAGGTCGTCGTACTCGGGCGTGTTGCTGTAGCCGGCGGTGTGCGCCTTGACCTGTTCGGCTGCCTGCTTGCTCAGGTATTTCATGGCCTGTCCCGCGACCCAATCCACCACGATGCTGCCGACGAATGCCGCGGCAGGCGCCATGAAGGCGCCGACAGGCTCCTCGATGGGCTCCAACACCGGAAACTGCGTGATGCCGCACTCGCGTTGAACGGCTGCGCCAAGTGCGGAGCCCTTCATGACCTGCATGCGAGTGGGATCGATGACGCCGTAGAACTGCGTCACCTGCAGCGTGCTGGCCGAGACGATCTCCGGCTTGGGCCGGGCGGCCTGCGCGGTGGGTGACAGCGATGCGATGGCCACCAGCATCGGCATTCCTACGTACTTCACGACTGCACTCATCAATACTCCCCCTGTGATGGATACGTCCCTTCGGGCACGGCCACGCAGGCGCGCTTGGCGCGCCGCCACCGGCGACCGGTCTGTTGTCGTTACATCACGCTCGCATCCGCCGCGAACGGCGTCCCCATCGAGACGTGCGGACCGATTCTGGCATGTTCCGGCGTGGATGCCGTCCGCTGCGCGAGCCGGCGCGATCCTGCTGCGGGGACGTGAAAACAGAAAGGCGGCCTCGTGGCCGCCGTTCTCATCTTCCCGGACACCTTCCCGGTGTGGGAGCGGCTGTCGGGATGCAGCTGGGTAAGGTCGCAGGCCGCACCCGGGTGCACTTCGCTCATGCAGGCGGCTCGACGACGCTGCCCAGCACTCGTCCAGGTACAGCGCCATGCGGTCGAAGAGTTCGGACAGCGCCTCGGGTTGGATACGGAACTCGTACTCGCCCGGATCATCGCTTCGCGACTCGGCCAGTTGCGACAGCAGCAACAACTGATCGCGCGTCTGCACCAGCTTGTGGTGCGCGAAGTCGGGCAACAGCACGCCGCGCAACGCGGCGGGGGAACTGCAAGCTTCCTTTTGCATCGTGGGGTCTCCAGCAAACCAGCCGGCTTGCGCCGCGGGATGCGGCGCAAGGTGTCGGGAGGTTCGAAACCGAAGCTAGCCGGCCGGGCGTGTTTCCTCTCGCGAGGTGTTGTATTCCGCCGCCCTCCCGACGCAGAGCTGCTTGCGTCGGAATGCCCAGACATCAGGCATAAAAAAACCACCGGAATGACGGAGGTGGGTCCCGCTAGCTTTCGGAGTTTCGAAGCTCCTTGCACTGAAGTCTCGTTGTGCACGCATCGACATTCAAGGCAATTTCATCGAATGTCGTGAAGAACATTTCGCACTTCATTCAACGCGTGCGACTTGGCTACGCGTGGGTCGCGATGCAGAACGCCACACGCGGCAGCCGCTTCCACTACAACAAAAGCTTTGCCACAGCGGAGCTTTCGGACACTTCTGATTCCGAGCGAATTTTCAGACGGATAGCGTTGGCCCAGCTGCGTCGTACACGGAGAGTATTCGACGCACGTTGCGACGAATCACGTCCACTTCAGCGGGTGCATCCATGGCCGAGCGCTACGTAATTGTCGTTGGAGACCCCACCACGGGCGGCGGGACCGCCATCGAAGGTCTTTCGACGTTTCATATCGAATGCCTCGACGGAAGCAGCCGCCCCGTCGTCTGCGTCGGACATGCAGTCGTGTGTGATCAATGCGGACCTACTGTTGTAGCCGAAGGCGTGACGTTCTTCTTTTCCAACCACCCTGCCGCCTTCGACGGCTGCTCGTTGGCGTGTGGACACAGACTCGTTTCGGTAAACCAACGCAACGTTTCGGTTGAGCTTGCCAATCGCAGCGGCGTATCGGATGCATACACCAATCTGTCGTCCGCGCTGATGTCGAGAACTCACTCGTCCGCGTTCGACCTTCGCTTCCTCCTGAACAGCGCGAAGTCCGGTGGACCCATTGCAGGCCTTCGGTATCGGATCACGTTGGAATCCGGAAAGGTCTTCGAGGGAACTACGGACGCCTTCGGCTTGACCCAGTCAGCCCATTCCGATCTTCCCGAAACCGCAACAATTGAGGTGATCTATGCCGAGGAATCAACCGGACCCGCGGCCCGTACGGATTCCTGCGGGTGTTAACGGCGCCAACCTGGCGCTACGCTGCCAGCGAATCCTCACGCCCGCAGGTGACCGCAACCCGGCGGTCATCCAGATCCCAGCAAGACGGCTGAGCGGCGCATCCTGGGTGTCCGAGTTCCCCACAAGCACGAGCACGGACGACCTGACCTCTCCGTTTCGGGAGAACGCAGCCGCCTTTATCGCAGCACTCCGCAGAGCCGGTGCAGGCGTGACCATATCGGCGACGCTAAGACCCCGTGAGCGCGCCTTTCTCATGCACTGGTCGTGGAAAATCGTCAATGACAACGTCGATCCTCGGAACGTCCCCGCCCATGAAGGAGTGGACATTGAGTGGAAGCATACCGATGACAACGGCGAATACTCGGAACGCGCTTCCCGTGCCGCGGCTACGGCGATGTGAATGCATACGGCATGCAGAACCTGCGCACGGCACCCGCGCTCAACTCCCGACATATCGAAGGAAACGCGATCGACATGACCATTGGCTGGCAAGGCACGCTAGACATCCAGGTCCCGTCTGGACTCCAAGAGGCTATCGCAACGACTCCGCGCGATGGCATGAACCACGACCTGCGCTCAGTAGGCGCCAGCTATGGCGTCGTCAAGTTCCGTGGCGGCGATAGAGACCGCCCTCATTGGTCCAACGATGGGCGCTGACCATGAAGCCCTCCAACGCAGCTCCTGCACTGCTCGCAGCAATACTCTCCGCTTGCAGCCCACGGGTTGGTTCTCCGCCGAAGCATGCCGACGAAATCCCGAAGGACGTAAGCACCTTCATCGACCGCCGCGATACGTGCGACTACTTCCGCGGGGAGATCCCTGACCCCGGCCAGTCGGATCGCGCACGCGAAGTGGAAGAAGGCCTAAAGGAGTACTGCACCGGCACAGATGAAAGCCTCGCTCACCTGCGCTCGAAGTACGCAACAGATCCACAGATTTCAGCGAAGCTCGCAGAGTATGAGGAGTTGATCGAGGCGCCGTCGCAGAGATGAACCTGCGCATGTCTTGGCCTCGCGATCAGGGCGCATCTGACAATGGTTCCGTGACAACACCCGGGTGCGCTTCGCTTACCCGGGCTACGCTGGCTTGCTGCCACCCTGCGTGGCGAGCGTGTAGCGCCCCGGCTCGATGCGTCGGTTGTTTCCGCGTGGCCGGTTCGCTCCTGGGCCGCGTGTTTCCGCGACGGTGCCGGACAATCCGGGGCCGGTTTGTGCCACGCCGTCGTGATAGACCTGATACCGCCCCACCGTCCTGCGCTTTCCATCGCTGTCGCGACGCTGTTCGCTCTGGCGGACGATGTGGAACTCCCATCCTGTGCCCGTGATCGGCATGTCGTTTCTCCCTGTCTTGCGGTCGCGTGCGCTTCAAACCCGCGGACGTGTCTTCAGCTCCGGTGTCGGGCGGGGCGCACCGAGGTCCAGGCGGGTGTCGGGCCTGGCCACGTTCGTCTTCTCGATCAGTCGCGCCAGCCTGCGTAGGCGCTTGAATACGCCAAGCGCCAATCCGCCCTGCGTGTAGTAGCAACCTTGCGCGTCGCGTTTGAGGTTGTTCAGGCCTTTGAACCGGTAGCTGTACGAGCCCGGCGTTGGGCAGAAGAACCGCGCATAGTCCGCAGGCTTGGAATCGAGCTCGGAACACGTGCCCTCCAGCGAGCCCAGCAGTTCGGCCATGCTTGCCAGCAACAGGCGCAGGCGGATGATCTGGTGGTTGCCCCATCCCATCTCGTGCGGCGTCTTTCCCGCCGGCAGGAATTGCGGATCACCGAAGCGCTCCACGAACTCGATGCCCGCCTTGCGTCCGTATCCGGTCAGCTTCCCGATCAGGTCCTCGTCCATCGAAAGGTTGAGTCCGCCTTCCTTCTTGGTCAGCTGGATCAGGCCGATGCGGTCGCGGAAGCCCGGCAAATGCGACAGGGTTTCGTGGTTCCAGTCTTTCGCCACATGGATGACGGCGCCGAGGAAGTCGGCGAGCGCGGCGAAGCCGCTGCCACCGAAGCGGCGCCACCAGCACAGCCGCGCATCGCCGTTGTCTTTCGGGAACAGCACGCGCTCTTCCTGGCCCTCCTCCGCTCGCCCCAGGTCCAGGCCGAACGTCGGACGGCACGGCAGCGCGCTGTCGAAGAAGTGGATGGGGAAGTTCGATCCCACGCCGCCGTCGGTGAACCAGCACGTTTCCAGTTCGTGGATGGGTTCGGCGTCTGCGGCGTCCTTCTTGTCGGGACGGCGGTTGTAGTCCACCGAATGCAACGGGATCGCGCTCAGCAGCAGCGGAAAGCTCAGGCTCATGCGTACCGCGACGACGACCGGCATGTCATCGGGCATCGTCAGGCGACGGTATCCGGGCGGGTACGGTCCCGGCGCTCCGGCGGGACGCTCGTGCGCGTGCATCCAGGCCATGACGCGTTCGGGAAAGAGCGAGGCGAACTCCGTCTCCTTGTAATAGAACTGCTTGTTCTCGCGCACCTGCGGGTCGTCGCGGAACGGCAGGCGGAACGGCCGCCCCAATGTGAGGCAGGTGGTCATCATCTGCAGGTCGATGTCATGCGCGCGCAAGTCGCCGAAGGTAAGCGGTTTGCCGTCCGCGACGCCGGGGGCCTCTTTCTGGCCGCACAGGTCATCCAGATAGTCCGTCAGCCAGACCGTCAGTGCTTCGCCCGTGTTGTCGCCGTCGGCGGGCATTCCCGAGCATGCGCCGAACCTGTTGGCGGGGAGTTCGCGTAGCGCCAGGCGCAGCGCATGGAACAGCAACACCAGCATCCCGCCGATGACGGCACCGGCCAGCGCCCACGGCCACACCAGCGCGGCGCCGCTGCAAGCGACGGCCCAACCGATGGGGACGCCGCCGATCACGATCCCCAGCACGATGTCCAGGCCGAAGTGCGGGAACAGCGCTTTGATGCCGGCCCATGCGCGAGGCCAGCTTCCTCGCGTGCCCATGACGGCGAGGAACACGTCGAACAATGGCCGCAGCGCGGGCGCGGGTTTGAAGAAGGCCATCAGCTTGGTGCCGCGTCCGTCGGCGGATGGCTTCACCAGATGCGCCGGCAGGGCCTCCAGCAGCTCGAAGCCTTTGAAGTCGTTCTGCCGCTGCCGCCCCAGCTCCGCCGCCGCTGCGGCCGCCGCAGCTATCGCGCCGGCACTGGTCCCGCCGATGCTGCGCAGGGTGAATGCCTTGGCGATCTCCACCACGGCCAGCGGATACACGATGCCGCTGGTGATGCCGCCCTTCATGACCAGATCGCATTGCGTCGCGTACACGCGGCCGGCGTCTGGTCCCGTCCCTGTTTCGTCCGTCACCTGGACCTCCTGAGGGCCGCAGTCGCCGACCGCTTCGACGCCGCCAACCCGCTCCTTTTCCCTCGGACTACGCGGAACCGCTGCGGCGAAGGACAGCGGGCTTGCATCCGGTTGGCCGGCGGCGCCGGCGGTGGGCGTTCGGGGCGATAGGACGATCGACACGGAGGAGTCCGTCATGGCCGGCAGCGGGTATCAGTTTCAGAAGTACGTGAAGGACGTCAGGGACAACCGCAGACGCGCCTGCGTTCTTTCCATCGGCGATTCGTGGTTCCAGTACGCGCTGCGCCCGTTCCCGGACCTGCAGCGCCGCATCGAGCTGGATCTGGATGGGAAGGCGCTGATGCTCGACAGCAGCAAGCCCGGGCGGGATGCGAAGAACCTGGTCAGCGATGTGGTGTCGGAGGTGACCTCGTGGGCGGCGTTCATGCAGGACATGCACCGTCCCTTCCAGGCGATCCTGGTGTCGCTGGGCGGCAACGACGTCATCGGCAAGGACTTCGCCACGCATTTGAAGAAGGCCAGCGACCCGCCGGATGTGAAGCCGTGGCCGTGGCAACCCGTTCCTGACGTGGCGCGACGGCACATCAAGTTCACATCGCTCAAGAAGACGTTCGCCGAGGTGCGCGCGGCTTACCAGGCGTTGATCGACCTGCGCAACGCGCACGCGCCAGGGGCGCCGATCATCTGCCACTCCTATGCCGACGTCACGCCGTGCAACGAGAAGTACGAGTTCTTCGGCTTCAAGGCCGGACCGTGGCTGTGGAAGCCGATGCGCGAGTTCGAGCTCACCGACAAGGACGAACAGCGCGTGCTCTCACGCTGGCTGCTTGCGTCGTTTGCGGCGCTGCTGCGGGACGTTGCAACCAACAACACCACCAACGTACTCGATACGCGCGAGGAACTGCCCGACTATGAGGGATGGTGGGACAACGAGATCCATCCGTCGCAGCGCGGGTTCGCATACCTTTCCAAGAAGCATTGGGTTCCGGAGATCAAGCGCGCGATCGGTGCGCGACCGATCATTCGTTCCCGCCCCGTGAAATGAAGAAGGGCGGCCTCACGGCCGCCCTTCCGGTGTTGCAGATCGCGCTTGCTTCAGACGCCCAGCGGATTCGGCTTCTCACCGTCGAGCTTGTACTGCTTGATCGCGCGGGCCACATCCTTCGCCGTCATCTTCCCTTCCGCTGCCAGCGCCGCGATGGCGGCGTGGGCGATGTAGTAGCGGTCCACTTCGAAGTGACGGCGCAGGTTGGCGCGGGTGTCGCTGCGGCCGAAGCCGTCGGTGCCCAGGACGGTGTACTTCATCGGCACGAATTCGCGGATCTGGTTCGCGAAGTTGCGCACGTAGTCCGTGGCGGCAATCGCCGGGCCCTGGCGGCCTTCCAGCAACGTGGTGACGTACGGCTTGCGCTGGGTGCCTTCCGGGTTGAGGCGGTTGAGGCGGATGGCGTCTTCGCCGTCGCGCGCCAGTTCGGTGAAGCTCGGGCAGGACCAGATGTCGGCGGTGACGCCGAAGTCCTTGTCCAGCAGTTCCGCCGCGGCAATGGCTTCGCGAAGGATGGTGCCGCTGCCCATCAGCTGCACGCGCAGTTCGCCCTTCTTGGGCTTGCCGGCGTCCTGCAGCAGGTACATGCCCTTGATGATGCCCTCGCTTGCGCCCTCCGGCATGTCCGGGTGGGCGTAGTTCTCGTTCATCAGGGTGATGTAGTAGTACTCGTCCTGCTGCTCGGTGAGCATGCGCTGCATGCCGTGCTGCAGGATCACCGCGACTTCGAAACCGAACGTGGGGTCGTAGCTGCGGCAGTTCGGGATGGCGCTGGCCAGCAGGTGGCTGTGGCCGTCTTCGTGCTGCAGGCCTTCGCCGTTGATGGTGGTGCGGCCGGCGGTGGCGCCCAGCAGGAAGCCGCGCGCACGCATGTCCGCTGCCTGCCACGCGCTGTCGCCGATGCGCTGGAAGCCGAACATCGAGTAGTAGATGTAGAACGGCAACATCTGCAGGTTGTTGGTGCTGTAGCTGGTGGCGGCGGCCATCCAGCTGGAGAACGCACCTGCTTCGGTGATGCCTTCTTCCAGCACCTGGCCGGCCTCGTCTTCGCGGTAGTACATCAGCTGGTCGCGATCGACCGGCTTGTACTTCTGGCCGTGCTGGGCGTAGATGCCGATCTGGCGGAACAGGCCTTCCATGCCGAACGTGCGCGCCTCATCGGCGACGATCGGCACGCAGCGCGGGCCCACCTGCTTGTCGCGCAGGATGATGTTGAGCGACTGCACGAACGACATCGTGGTGCTGATCTCGCGGTCGCCGCTGCTCTTGAGCAGGCGGTCGAAGGCTTCCAGCTTGGGCACTTCCAGCGATTCGGTGGCCTTGCGGCGACGCTGCGGCAGGTAACCGCCCAGGGCCTTGCGGCGCTCGTGCATGTATTCCACTTCCGGCGACTTCTCGCCCGGGTGGAAGAACGGCACCTTGCCGTCGGCCAGCTGCGCGTCGGTCACCGGGATGTTGAAGCGGTCGCGGAACACGCGCACGGCTTCGTCATCGAGCTTCTTGGTCTGGTGCGTGGGGTTGAGCGATTCGCCCGCCGCGCCCATGCCGTAACCCTTCACCGTCTTGGCGAGGATGACGGTGGGCATGCCCTTGGTGTTCACCGCTTCGTGGTACGCGGCGTAGACCTTGTGCGGGTCGTGGCCGCCGCGGTTGAGGCGCCAGATGTCGTCGTCGCTGAGGTTGGCGACTAGCTGCGCGGTCTCCGGGTACTTGCCGAAGAAGTTCTCGCGCGTGTACTTGCCGCCGAACGCCTTGCAGTTCTGGTATTCGCCGTCGACGGTTTCCATCATCAGCTGACGCAGCTTGCCGGTGGTGTCGCGCGCCAGGAGCGGATCCCAGTAGCTGCCCCAGATGGTCTTGATGACGTTCCAGCCGGCGCCGCGGAACTGGCCTTCCAGTTCCTGGATGATCTTGCCGTTGCCGCGCACCGGGCCGTCAAGACGCTGCAGATTGCAGTTGATGACGAAGACGAGGTTGTCCAGGCCTTCGCGACCGGCCACCGAGATGGCGCCGAGGGATTCGGGTTCGTCCGTCTCGCCGTCGCCGAGGAACGCCCACACCTTGCGGTCGGTCTTGGGCAGCAGGCCGCGGCCTTCCAGGTACTTCCAGTTGCGCGCCTGGTAGATGGCGGCCAGCGGGCCCAGGCCCATCGACACGGTCGGCACCTGCCAGTAGTCCGGCATCAACCACGGGTGCGGATACGACGAGATGCCGCGGCCGTCGACTTCCATGCGGAAGTTGTCGAGCTGGGATTCGCTGATGCGGCCTTCCAGGAACGAGCGGGCGTAGATGCCCGGCGAGCTGTGGCCCTGCACGCCGATGACGTCGCCCGGATGGTCGCCGTCCGGGCCGCGCCAGAAGTGGTTGAAGCCGACGTCATACAACGTGGCGGCCGACGCGAACGACGCGATGTGGCCGCCCAGGTCGCCCGGCTTGCGGTTGGCGCGCACGACCATGGCCAGTGCGTTCCAGCGCAGGATCGAACGGATGCGCCATTCCATCGCGTGGTCGCCGGGGCTCTTGACCTCCAGGTGCGCGGGAATGGTGTTGATGTATTCGGTGGTCGGCGAGAACGGCAGGTGCGCGCCGGCGCGGCGGGTCACTTCGACCATGCCTTCGAGCAGCTGGTGGGCGCGTTCGGCGCCGTCGCGCTCGATGACGGCCTGGACGGACTCGATCCACTCGCGGGTTTCGGTCGGATCCGGGTCGTTCTGGAGGATGTCGGAGATGACAGCGTGGAGAGACGTCATGCGTATCGCGGCCCCTATTGGCCGCGCCTCGTGTGGGGACGGGTTAGAGCATCGATTCTAACAGGGCGATCCGGGCCGCCGGACCCCGTGAACGGGCCGCAGCGTTGCTACGAAAGGCGAATTGCGGCGCGGGTTTGCGTACGGGGGCGGATGGCGTGGGGAGGCACGCGCCCTCTCCCCTTGCGGGAGAGGGACAGGCCGCCGGAGGCGGCCAGGGAGAGGGGGGCCGGGTTGCAGTGACGCGAAGGCGCGTCGGCTGCGCCGACGCTCCCCTCTTCCGCCCTTCGGGCACCTTCTTCCGCAAGGGGAGAAGGAAGCGCAGTCGCCTCGCGCGGCAGGCCGCCGCAACGCCGCCACTAGCGCGGCGGCGCCACCGGCATCCCCAGCACCTGCCGCTGGAATGCCGCCATTTCCGCCCGCGTCACGCGGCCGTCGTGGTCGGCGTCCATGTGTTCGAACAGCGCGCGCGCACCGGCGGCGTGTTCGGCGGCGGTGACCACGCCGTCGCCGTCCAGGTCCATCGGCATCGGGTCGCCGGCCGGCGGCTCAGGCGGTGCCGACGGCGTCGGAACGGGCACGGGTTGCGTTGCCGGAACGGGCGGCACGGGCGCGGTCGGCGTGGTCTGTGCCCAGATCGCGATGGGCACGGCCACAATGGCCAACAGCAGCATTGCTCGGATTGCGACCTTCATGACCCCACCCCTGCAGGACGATTCCGGCCGCCACGTTAACGAGGGGCCCGTGTGCAAACCTTCACGGCGCGCGCACCGACGGCCGGCCGCTGCGCCGCTGGCGTTGGCGCTGTCCGTCGCGCTCGTTGTGCCGGCACACGCGCAGTCGCGCGATTCGGCGACCACGCTCGACACCGTGCAGGTGCTCGGCGCGCGCCACGCGCTGTCTGACTTCCCCGGTTCGATCAGCGTCATCGACGGCGACACGCTGCGCGCGGGTCAGCGCCAGGTATCGCTGTCGGAAGCGCTGGTGCGCGCACCGGGCATCACCGTGCTGGATCGACAGAACTACGCACAGGACTTGCAGGTGCAGAGCCGTGGCTTCGGTGCGCGCTCCACGTTCGGCATTCGCGGGATCAAGCTGATCGTCGACGGCATCCCTTCGTCCGCGCTCGACGGACAAGGCCAGGCGGCGAGCTTCCCGCTGAGCGCACTCGACCGCATCCAGGTGCTGCGCGGTCCGCTCGCGCTGCAATACGGCAACGCCGCAGGCGGGGCGATCGTCGGCGAGACGGCGTTCGACGGGCCTTCGGCGGAGGCCGAAGGCTGGGTCGGTTCGGATTCCAGTGCACGCGGCGCAGCGGGATTCGAAGGCGCGACCGGCGACAACGCATGGCAATGGCGCGCGCTCGGCAGTTACTTCACCACCGACGGCGATCGACCGCACAGCGCGGCGCAACGCACGCAAGTGGACGCCGTCGCGCAGTACACGCCCGATGACGATTCGCGCCTGCGCCTGGTGGCCGGAGGCCTGAGCCAGCCGTACACGGACGACCCGCTGGGCCTCACGCGGGCGCAATGGGAGCGCGATCCGCACGGCACCGATCCCGTCGCGGAGCAGTTCGACACGCGCAAGAAAATCGACAACGCGCAGATCGGCGCGCGATGGGAAGACGCGTACGCGCCGGGTCGCGAATACTGGATCGGCGGTTATGGCGTGAAGCGCGACGTGGTGCAGTTCCTCGCCGTTCCGATCGCGGCACAGCGCGCGCCCGGCAGCGCCGGCGGCGTGATCGACCTGGGGCGCACCTCGGCCGGCATCGACGCGGGGCATCGCTGGAGTTTCGATCGCGGCGCGCTGACGGTGGGCATCGAGTCCGGCTGGCTGGACGAAGCGCGGCGCGGCTACGAGAACTTCGTCGGGACGCAACTCGGCGTTCGCGGCGCACTGCGTCGCGACGAAGACAATCGCATCCGCAGCCTGGATGCCTTCGTGCTCGGCGAGTTGCGCCCGGCCGATGCGTGGACGCTGCTCGGCGCGGTGCGTCGTTCTGAACTGCGGTTCGAATCCGACGACCACTACATCGCGCCCGGCAACGGCGACGACAGCGGATCGCTGGATTACGGCGAGACGGCGGCGGCGCTGGGTGTGTCGCGCGCGTTCGGTTCGGGTGAGGTGTTCGCCAGCGTCGGTCGGGGTTTCGAAACGCCGACGGTGACGGAACTGGCCTACCGGCCCGACGGCAGCGCCGGCTTCAATACCGATCTGCAACCGGCGCACTTCGATACGGCGGAGATCGGCACGCGTTGGCGCGCGGACTCGGTGGAGGCGAGCGTGTCGGCGTACCGCATCGACGGCGAGGACGAGATCGTGCCGGCGACCAACAGCGGCGGCCGCGCGAGTTTCGCCAATGCGGGACGCACGCGCCGCGAGGGCGTGGAAGCGGGCATCGAGGGCCGCCTCCATCGGCAATGGTCGTACGCCCTGACGGCCAACTGGCTGCGCGCGCGCTTCACCGAAGACTTCTCGTACCGCGTGGCGAGCGGTGCGGTGCAGATCGTCGAGGCGGGCAACCGCATCCCCGGCATCCCGCGCGCGAACGGCTACGCGGAACTGGCCTGGAACACGCGCGATGGCCGCACCGTCGCCGCAATGGAAATGCGCGCCAGCGACGGCATGCCCACCGACGACCGCAACACCGACGCCTCCAACGGTTACGCCACTTTCGCGCTGCGCCTGCAATGGCGCGCGGCGGCATCAGGGTGGTATGGCTTCGCGCGCGTGGACAACCTGTTCGACCGCGACTACGCGGGATCGGTGATCGTCAACGAAGGCAATGCGCGGTATTTCGAACCGGCACCAGGGCGCGGTTTCACGCTGGGCCTGGGATGGAAGGCCGGCGGTTGAGCGCGCGCCGGCGTCGCGCGTGAATGCGAGGTGCGACCGGCCGGCGAATTCATCGCAGGCCGGCCATGCGGCGCATCACGCCCGCTTCGGATCGGGGCCGTAGGCGTTCGGACCGCGATTACCTTCCTGCGCCAGCAGGTAGATGAGGTAGAGGCCCACCACCGGGATCAGGGCGATCAGGATGAACCAGCCGCTCTTGCCGATGTCGTGCAAGCGGCGCGCCGCCACGCCCAGGCCAGGCAGCAGCAGTGCCAGCGCGAGGACGCTGGAGATCCACGGCTGCTTGATCATGTTGGCGATGATGCTGACCACCACGGCCAGGATCACGTTCACCAGCACGAACATCCAGTACTCCTTCCTGCGCGCCCGACCGTTGAAGTCGAAGTAGTGATTGCGCACGACCTTCAGGAACCATTCCATAAGCTTGCTGCCTCTGCGTTTGGGGAGCCCCGAGGCTAGAAGCGGCCGCTTGCACGGGACATCAGACGATTCGCAAAGCGGAAGGGACTTTTCCCGATTGACTATCGGCCCGGCATTGAGCCACCCGCCCCCTCCATGCATTGCAAGGCGCGGGGACCGTGCAAATCGCACGGCAATGACGGGCAGCCCGCTACGCTCGCCCGCACTGCTGTCCGATCCGCACGGAGGCCGCCCATGCGTGCGCTGCCGATCGCCCCGCTGTCGATGCGCCGCGCGCTGCTGATATCGGGGCTGGTGATGCTGGTGGCGGGATGCCGCACGGCGCCCCCGCACGAGGCCGCGGTGCCCGACGCCGGAACCGCGACCACCACGCCGCCCGCCGTCACGGTGACACGAGGCGAGTTCACCGTGCCCGCCGACAAGCTGGACGTGTGGAATGCGGTCGGCCAGATCGTCGTGAACATGCGCGGTGTCGAATACCTCGGGCGAGCGCAGATGCTCGACCTGTATTCGCTGCGCTACCGAGGCGTGGAGTTCCTGGTGCTGACCAAGGCGATGACCGCTGCGGAGACGGGCAATCGCACGCTCACGCGCGTCACCGCGACGACATCGGCGGGCAAGCGCATCGACAACGACGCGACGGCCGAGCTGCTCGGCATGCTGCAACGCGAACTGCCGGCGGAAGTCGAGCGCGTCCGCGCGCGCCAGGCGGTGCCGAAGAAGAAGGGGAAGAAACCGTGAAGCCCCGCTGCGTGCCGCGCGACAGAAAGCCGCGCGGCACCGGCATCGTCACGGCATCTGCGCGCCGCCCTGCCCCAACGCCGCGCGGATCTGCGCATCCACTGCGGCGATCGCGGTCATGTTCACCACGCGGCGCGGCGTCGAAGCCGGCGTGAGGATGTGCGCGGGCTTGTCCAGGCCCATGAGGATCGGGCCGATCGCCACGCCCTCGGTCATCACGCGCACCATGTTGTAGGTGATGTTGGCCGCATCGAGGTTGGGCATCACGAACAGGTTGGCGCGGCCCTTGAGCAGCGTGTTGGGGAAGATGCGGTGGCGCAGTTCTTCGTCCCACGCGGTGTCGGCCTGCATCTCGCCGTCGACTTCCAGCTTCGGGTAGCGCTGCTTGATGAGCTGGAACACCTTGCGCATCTTCGCCGCCGACGGGTTGTCGTGGCTGCCGTAGTTGCTGTGCGACAGCAGCGCGACCTTGGGCTCGATGCCGAACAGCTTCAGGCGGAAGGACGCCTGCAGCGCGGCCTCGGCGATCTGCTCGGCCGTCGGGTCGCACTGCACGTGCGTGTCCAGGAAGAACCACACGCCCTGGTCGTTGATGACGCCGGTCATCGCCGCCGTGCCGGTCACGCCGCGGTCGAAATCGAACACGCTGCGCAGGTAGCCCAGCTTCTTGTGGAAGCGGCCGACCAGGCCGCAGATCATCGCGTCGGCTTCGCCGCGCTCGACCATCAGCGCGGCGATCAGCGTCGGACGCGAGCGCAGCAGGTTCTTCGCCGCGGCCGGCGACACGCCTCGACGTTCGGTCAGCGCGTGGTACTGCTGCCAGTAGTCGTTGAAGCGCGGGTCGTCGTTGATGTTGGTCAGTTCGAAATCGATGCCCGCGCGCATGCGCAGGCCCAGGCGCTTGATGCGCGTGTCGATGACGTCCGGACGGCCGATGAGGATGGGATGGGCGAGCTTCTCGTCGATCACCGTCTGCACGGCGCGCAGCACGGTTTCCTCTTCGCCCTCGGCGTAGACCACGCGCTTGCGGTCGCTGCGCGCGCGGTCGTACACGGGCTTCATCACCAGGCCCGTGCGGTAGATGAACGTGCCGAGCTTTTCCTCGTACGCCTCCATGTCTTCCATCGGGCGCGTCGCCACGCCCGACTCCATCGCCGCACGCGCGACGGCCGGCGCCAGCTTCACCAGCAGGCGCGGGTCGAACGGACGCGGGATCAGGTATTCGGCGCCGAACTCCGGCACTTCACCGCCGTAGGCCGCGCCCAGGTCGGCCGATTCCATGCGCGCCAGTTCCGCGATGGCGCGCACGCAGGCGAGCTTCATCGCCTCGTTGATGCCGGTGGCGCCCACGTCGAGCGCGCCGCGGAAGATGTACGGGAAGCACAGCGCGTTGTTGACCTGGTTCGGGTAGTCCGAACGACCGGTGGCGATGATGCAGTCCGGGCGGACCTTCTTCGCGTCTTCCGGCAGGATTTCCGGATAGGGGTTGGCCAGCGCGAGGATGATCGGCTTGTCCGCCATCGCCGCGACCATCTCCGGCTTGAGGATGCCGCCGGCCGACAGGCCCAGGAACACGTCCGCACCGGCGACGATCTCGGCCAGCGAGCGCGCATTCGTATCGCTGGCGTAGCGCGCCTTGTCGGGGTCCAGGTGCGGGCGGCCGGCATAGATCACGCCGTCGCGATCGAAGGCGGTGATGTTCTCCTTCTTCACGCCCAGCGCGACCAGCATGTCCAGGCAGGCGATGCCCGCCGCGCCCGCGCCGGTGGTGGCCAGCTTGATCTGGCCGATGTCCTTGCCCACCACTTCCAATGCGTTGAGCACCGCGGCGCCGACGATGATCGCGGTGCCGTGCTGGTCGTCGTGGAAGACCGGGATCTTCATCCGCTCGCGCAGCTTGCGCTCGACGATGAAGCACTCCGGCGCCTTGATGTCTTCCAGGTTGATGCCGCCGAAGGTCGGCTCCAGGCTGGCGATGATGTCGACCAGCTTGTCCGGATCGCGCTCGTCGATCTCGATGTCGAACACGTCGATGCCGGCGAACTTCTGGAACAGCACGCCCTTGCCTTCCATCACCGGCTTGCCGGCCAGCGGGCCGATGTCGCCCAGGCCCAGCACGGCCGTGCCGTTGCTGATGACCGCCACCAGGTTGCCGCGCGCGGTGAGCTCGCTGGCCAGGCCCGGGTCCTCCACGATCGCCTCGCAGGCGTAGGCCACGCCCGGCGAGTACGCCAGGGCGAGGTCGCGCTGGGTCACCATCGGCTTGGTGGCGGAGACCTTGATCTTGCCGTGGGGCGCGAGGCGGTGGTACTCCAGCGCGGCGTGCTTGAGCTCGTTGGCGGACGACGATTGTTCGGACATCAGGGCGGAAACCACGGTCGGGCCGCCGATTCTAGCCGCTTCGCGCGGGGCGCGAGGACGGCGGGGTATGGCGCAGGTGCGCGGCATTGCCCAGAATTCGACCTTCTTCACGGAGTCGGGGCGCAATGGACAGGAAAGGCCAAGCGGGTGGGTGGCCCGCGATTGCCGTTGCGCTGGCGGTCGCCCTGTTCCAGTTGCCGTTGATCCTCAACCCGGGCTATTTCAGCCACGACGAGCTGCAATGGGCGGCGCACGCCACCGATCCGGCGTTCGCGATGTCGGTGGAAGGCATCTGGCGGGACACGCAGATCTTCCAGTACCGGCCCCTCACCTTCTCGCTGTGGATCTGGCTGTCGCGCCTGTTGTTCGACCAGCCGTTCGCGTTCCATGCCGTCCTGGTGGCGTGGGGAGCGCTCAACGCGGCGATGCTGACCTGCCTGCTGCGCCGCTTCGGCCTCGCGACCCGCCCGGCGGTCGCGGCTGCGCTGGTGTTCGCCATGAGCGCGTTCGCGGTGCAGACCCACGGCTGGATCGGGACCATCGGCGATCTGTCATGGGTCAGCTGCGCCCTGCTGGCCGGCCTGCTGGCCCAGCGCGACGGCGCGCGCTGGGCCCTGGTCGCCGGCTCGGGGGCGCTGACCGCCATCGCGCTGCTGTCGAAGGAAGCGGGCATCGTCATTCCGGCGTTGACCGCCCTGGGCTGGCTGATGCTCGGCCGTCGCCCGGCCTGGGCCTGGGCGACGCTGGGCAGCGGCGTGGTCGCGGCGCTGTACCTGGGGCTGCGCCTGGACGCCATCCTGTTCACCCCGCGCACCACCACCAATTACGAATGGAGCGCCTGGTTCGTGCCGCTGCGCTGGGCCGAGTACCAGCTGTTCCCGCCGATGGCGACGCGGGCGGGCATCACCGGGCTGCTGCCGGAGGGCTTCGCATCCCCGCGGGTGTGGTTCGCGGGCCTGGTGTGGCTCGCGATGGCCTGGACGTTCTGGCGGGCCGGCGCACGCTGGTTGCTGGCTTTCGTGTTGATCGGCGCGGCGGCGCTCGGGCCGGTGCTGATCCTGGCCGAGTCGGCGAACCAGTACGGCTACGGCTTCGCCGCGGCCATCGCCGGTCTGGGCGCGGCGCTGTGGTCGCGTACCGATCGCACCGGTCGCATCGTGCTGGTGCTGGCAGCGCTGCTCAGCGTGTGGCACGGCGTCAACGTCATGCGGCGCATGCACGAGGTGGGTGAGCTGCAGTCGCGGTTCTCGCCGGCGATGGCGCAGGCGGTGTCCGCCGCGGACCACTATCCGGTGCGCCTGCGTGCGCTGGATCCGGGCCAGCACTGGATCTACCTGCGCCTGTCCCACCAGATCCACAGCTACCACGGCGTGGCCATCGGCGATCGCGTGCAGTTGGTCGCCAGCGACGCGCCGGCCGACTACGTGATCGGCAAGGACGGCGCGCTGACACCGGCGCGCTGAGGATTCACAGGTCCGGAACGTGGCCGTCCGCCATGATCCGGTCCATCTGGATCCGGTTGGCGAACAGCGAGAAGGCCAGCATGCCCGCCAGCCCGTTGGCGCGGGCCACCCATTGCGGCAACCAGCGCGCGGGTTTGAGGACGTTGTCGGCGAACAGCGGCTCGAAGCGCTGCACGTCGGCCAGCGTCATCTTGCCGGCGAAGAGCCAGCGGCACAGTTGCAGCTTCTGCTCGCGCAGCGCCCAGCGGAAGAAGGTGTGCACGCCGACCAGCCCGCGCAGGTACACGGTGTCCTTGGTGAACGCGCTGCCGCCCGTGGTCGGCACGCCACGGAACACGCGCTGGGCCGAGGAGAAGCTGTCTTCCGGTGACTGCCCGGCATCGAGGAAATAACGGAACACCTCGATGAAATCCGCACCGCCCAGCGCCATCGCCACGGCCTCGATGCGCAGGCTGATGCGCTTCATGCGGCCGATGTCGATGCTGCCGGTGATCTGCTCGGCGAACGTCGCCAGCCCTTCCTGCGTGGCGGTGATGCGCGGCGAGGACAGCGCCATGCTCGCCAGCACCGGCTGTTCGCGGCCGTTGAGCGCGGTCAGCGAATGCACGAAGGCTTCGTGTTGCAGCAACTGGTGGCGGTCGTAATCGCTGAACGCCGCGCCGTGACGCAGGCGGATGCGCGTGGCGCCGGCCGCGGCCTTGGCGATGAGGTCCGGATCGAGCACCACCTCGATCACGCGTCCGTCGAAGTAGTCGTCGAGTTCGCGCTGCAATTGCAGCTGCAGCGCGGTGGCGGAGATGGTGACGTGCTCGGCCGGGGCCATGAGTTGGTGGTCGAGTTCGTCGGCGATGGAGATGAAATGACGCGCGGCCTCGCGCGTGGTCGGGCCGTCGCCGGGAAGCGCTTCGTCGGGGCGGCCGAACAGCTGCACCGACAGGTCGGTCACCTCGCGCGTGCCCAGGCGTTCGCACAGCGCGGCGGCGATCGACCAGCTGCGTGCGGATTCGATCAGGTATTCACCCAGCGGGTGCGCGGGATCGGCCGCGGCGATGATCGCGTCGAGTTCGGCGCGGGTCTGGCTGAAGTCGAGCCTGGGGTACTCCGGCTGGGGCAGCTTCACCGCGCCGCGTTCGTACTCGGCGAGGAAGTTCGCCTCCTGCCCGGCCGGCCAGCTCACCCGCGCCAGCAGGCGGATGTCCCGCGCGGCGGCGACCATGCGCGCGTCGAGGGCGGCGTGGTGGGCGATGTCGGGGGCGAGGGTGTCCATATCTATCTCTTCCTGCTTGCAGGGAGAGGTTGGGAGGGGACGTGAGGCGCGTCGGCGCCGAGCTCGCCGCGATGCGGCTTCGCGCCCCCTCCCCAACCCTCCCCTGCAAGCAGGGGAGGGAGCAGAACCTCGCGAACTCGCGCGCGCCTAATGCCGCCCATATTTTTCGTCGAGACGCTTGTTGAGCGCCTTGCCGACCACCTTTTCCTCGGCCTTCTGGGCGCGGCGGTTGGCGAGCTTGTTCGCCGCGCCGGCGACCTCGTCGCTGAGCTTGAGGTAGTTGGCGAAGCGCTGCGGATCGAGCTTGCCGGCCTCGATCGCCGCGCGCACCGCGCAGCCGGGCTCCTTGGCGTGCTTGCAGTCGCGGAAGCGGCACTGCTCGGCCAGCGCCTCGACATCGCTGAAATTCTCCGCGACGTCTTCCTCGCCCGTCGGCTTGAGTTCGCGCATGCCGGGCGTGTCGATCAGGCAGGCGCCGGTCGGCAGCGGGATCAGCGCGCGGTGCGTGGTGGTGTGGCGGCCGCGCGAGTCGCTCTGGCGAACGGCGCTGGTCTTCATCTTCTCGATGCCGAGCAAGGTGTTGGTGAGCGTGGATTTGCCCGCGCCGGAACTGCCGATCAGCACCGCCGTGCGGCCCGGCCCGAGCCACTCGCCCAGCGCCGCGACGCTGTCGGGGTCCTTGGCGTTGACCGCGCGCACCGCCACGCCCTGCGCAGCCAGTTCGACCAGCGCCGCCATCGCTTCGGGCAGGGCCTCGGCATCGGTCGCCGTCGCCTGGTCGGCCTTGGTCAGCACGACCACGGGCTCCACGCCGCCGCCGCGCACGAGCAGCAGGTAGCGCTCGATGCGACGCGGATTGAAATCGGCATCCAGGCCGCAGACCACGAACACCGTGTCGACGTTGGCGGCAATCAGCTGCTGCTGGTAGTGCTCGCCTGCGGCGCCGCGCTTGATCGCGCTGCGCCGCGGCAGCAGGGCCACGGCCTTGCGTCCCTCGATGAGCAGCCAGTCGCCCACGCCGGGGCGCTGGTCGATGGTGACCGTGCCCTTGCGATAGCCGGGCGGGCGCTGCCATTCGGGCAGGGACTCGACCGGGAACCCGCTGTCCGGCCCGTCGGCCACCACGTAGCCGCTGCGATGCTGCTCGATCACCCGCGCCGGCCGGGCCTGCGGGTGCTGCGCGATCAGCGCGTGCCACTGCGAGTCGGCCTGCGATGCGCCGTCCGGCGCCGGCGCGTCCGCGGGGAGCGGCCAGCCGATCGCCCGGAGGGCATCGAAGGTGGACATCAAGCGCGGCGCAATGAGGGGGTCATGGCCCGGGATTCTAGTGCGGCCGCGCGGCGGGTGGGGATTCGCGGACGCATCGCGTTGTTCACTGCGTTGGAAGTTTCGAAGGAGATCGCCGGCACTGCAGCGATTTCGGCGGCGGCTTCGGCACCATTCCCGCGGCTTTCATCGCTGTACCCGGCCGCGGTTTCGGCTAGTCTGGGCCTCCGAACCCCCATACATCCCGCAGCAATGTCCCTGCCCCCCGTGAAGACCCGCGAACGCCTCTCCGAAGTCCGTTACGAAATCCGCGGCGAACTGGCACGGCGAGCCCGCGAGCTGGAGGCCCAGGGCCGCAAGCTGATCAAGCTCAACATCGGCAATCCGGGCGCGTTCGGCTTCCGGGCGCCGGAACACCTGCAGCGCGCGATCGCCGACCGCATCAGCGACACCGACCCCTACACCCACCAGCAGGGCCTGCCGCAGGCCCGCGAGGCCATCGCCGCCTTCCACAAGCAGCGCGGCACGCCCAATGCCAGCCCGGAGCGCGTGTTCGTCGGCAACGGCGTGAGTGAGCTGATCGACCTGTCGCTGCGCGCCCTGCTGAACCCGGGCGACGAAGTGCTGCTGCCCTCGCCCGACTACCCGCTGTGGTCGGCCGCGACCATCCTCAACGACGGCCGCCCGGTCTATTACCGCTGCCTGCCGGAGAACGGCTTCCTGCCCGATCCGGACGAGATCGCCTCGCTGGTCTCCAGCCGCACGCGCGCGATCGTGCTGATCAACCCGAACAATCCCACTGGCGCGGCGTACCCGCGCGAGCTGCTGGAGCAGATCGTCGCCATCGCCCAGCGCCACAAGCTGCTGCTGATGTGCGACGAGATCTACGACTCGATCCTGTACGGCGAAGCCAACTTCACGCCGATCGCGCCGATCGCCGGCGACCTGCCGTGCCTGTCCTTCGGCGGCCTGAGCAAGGTGCATCGCGCCTGTGGCTGGCGCGTGGGCTGGGCGGTGCTGTCGGGCGATCCGGTCGCCAGCGGCAACCTGCACCATGCGATGGACCTGCTCGGCGCGCTGCGCCTGTGCGCCAACGTGCCGGGGCAGTTCGCCATCGAAGCCGCGCTGCACGGCGAAGACACCATCGCGCCGCTGTGCGCGCCGGGCGGTCGCCTGTTCGAAGCGCGCCGCGCGGTGATCGAAAGCATCGCGCAGAGCAAACACCTGCAACTGGTCTCGCCGGCCGGTGCGCTGTACGCGTTCCCGGCCGTGACCGGCGACGCCGCGCAGGGCTTCGACGACCACCGCTTCGCGCTGGAATTGCTGGAAACGCAGGACGTGCTCGTCGTCCCGGGTTCGAGCTTCAACGTGCCCTATCGCAACCATTTCCGCGTGACGCTGCTGCCGCAGCCGGACGATCTGCGCGAGGTGTTCCGCCGCATCGAATGCCTGCTCGACCGCTACGCGCAATCCGACGCGCAGGCGGCGGTGGCCTGAGCGACCGGACATGCCGATGTCGAGCCCGCCTGCGCCCGCGCTGTCCTTCCTCGCCCTGGGCGACAGCTACACCATCGGCGAAGGCGTCGCGGAAGCCGGCCGCTGGCCGGTGCAGCTGGCGACCGCGCTGCGTGAAGAAGGCATCGCCCTGGCCGATCCGCGCATCATCGCCACCACCGGCTGGACCACCGACGAGCTCGCCTGGGGCATCGACGGTGCGGAGCCTCTGGGCGAATGGGATTTCGTCACGCTGCTGATCGGCGTGAACAACCAGTACCGCGGCCGCAGCGCCACGGACTACCGCGGCGACTTCGAAGCGCTGTTGCAGCGCGCGATCCGCTACGCGCGTGGTCGCGGCGACCGCGTGCTCGTGTTGTCGATCCCGGACTGGGGCGTCACGCCCTTCGTGAAGACCACGAAGGCCACGCCGCAGACCATCGCCACCGAACTGGACGCCTTCAACGCCGCCGCGCAGGTGGTGTGCGAGGCGCACGGCGTGACCTTCGTCGACATCACGCCGGTGTCGCGCGAGCGTGGCGCGGAGCCTGAGATGCTCGCCGAGGACGGCCTGCATCCTTCGGCCGCGATGTACACGCTGTGGACCGCGCTGGCGTTGCCGGCCGCCCGCGCGTTGCTGCAGCGCTGAGGACCGGGACATGCGTGTCGATGGCCTGATCCGCCCGCTGCCCGCGCAACGCGCCGAGGACATCGCGCGCGCCTTCATGCCGCGCTGGAACGTTCGCTACGACTACTACTACGCGCGCACCAAGCTCGGCACCGATCCGCTGTATCCCGGCGTGTGCGATGTCCTGCGCGGCACGCGCGCGCCGCTGCTCGACATCGGCTGCGGGCTGGGCCTGCTCGCCCACGCGCTGCGCGCGGACGGACAGACGATGCCCTACCGCGGCTACGACAACGATGCCAGCAAGGTCGAACGCGCGCGTCGGGCGTCGCAGCGGCGGGAGCTGGCGGACGTCGAGTTCGGCACCGCCGACCTCGGCGCCGAACTGCCGACGCATCGCGGCAGCGTCGCGCTGCTGGACGTGATGCAGTTCGTGCCCGCCGACGCGCAGATGCGCGCCATCGATACGTTCATCGGCATGCTCGAACCCGGCGCGAAGCTGGTGATCCGCACCGGCCTGGCCGACGGCAGCCACCGTGCGCAGGTCACGCGTGCCGTCGACATCTTCGCCAAAGTGGTGGGCTGGATGAATGCCGCGCCGATCCACTACCCGGATGCGGAGATGCTGCGCGCGCGCTTCCTCGCCGCCGGCCTGCATTCCGAGTTCATACCGCTGCGCGGCAACACGCCGTTCAACAACTGGCGCATCGTCGCCACGCGTGCGGGTTAGGCGGCGGCGGGCAGGGTTTCGATGTCTTCGGGCAACACGGTGCGGTAACCCAGCGCGTCGAGCCGGCCCAGCAGCGCGGCCAGGGTTTCGACATTGCGCCCGTGTGCGGCGCCTTCGTGCAGCAGGACGATCGCGCCGGGGGCGAGATCGCGCTCGATGCGCGCCACCACGCCGGCCGGATCGCGCAGCACGGCGTCGTACCCGCGCGCCGACCACGCCACGCGCGCCAGCCCGTGGCGCTTGAGCTGCGCGGCCACGAACGGATTCGCCATTCCCACCACCGCACGGAACCAGCGCGGACGCGTGCCGGTGAGGAAGGTCAGCGCGGACTGCGCCTGGTCGATCTGCGCGCGCATCGCATGCGGCGGCAACGCCCAGAACCAGGCCTGCGGATGCGTGTGGCTGTGTTGGCCGATGCCGTGGCCGCGGCGGACGATCTCCGCCACCAACTCCGGCCGCGCCTGCGCACGCGCGCCGACCAGGAAGAACGTGGCCCGCGCGCGGTGGGCGTCGAGCAGGTCGAGGATGGCGCGGGTGTCGTCGGAGGGGCCATCGTCGATGGTGAGCCAGACGGCGCGGTCGCCGGTCGGCAGCCGGTTCAGGACCGGACTGAGCACGCGCGACTGCGGGCGCAGCGTGGCCCAGACCAGCGCCAGGTGCGTGACGGCGAGCGTCGGCAGGCCGGCCTTCCAGCCCCAGGCCCACCAGATCGCGATCACCGCCAATTGCGAGGCGATGAAGACCCAGGCCCAGGCGTGCGGGTGGCGGGGAGGCTGATGGAACGAAACGGGAGGCATGGGGCGATGGTACGGGAACGCCCCAGGCCTCTCAGCGCTGCCTTTGTTCTTCCCTTCTCCCGACGTGGGAGAAGGTGGCGCGGAGCGCCGGAAGAGGGGCGCGCGCAGCGCGTGCCTTTACAGCGCCCCCCTCTCCCTGGCTCGCTCCGCGAGCCTGTCCTCTCCCGCAAGGGGAGAGGGGTGCGGAGTCGAGAGGGAGTGCGCCGCGCTTGCCAAACGCCCGCCTCGCCCCCACATGCACCCCATTCCCACCGCATCCGGTAGCCCGCCCATGTCGCTCGACCCCGCGCTGCGTTCGCGCATCGAAACCCTGCTGCAGTCCAACCGCGTCGTCCTGTTCATGAAGGGCGCGCCCGAGGCACCGCAGTGCGGTTTCTCGGCCAAGGCCGTCGGCGTGCTCAACGCGCTGCTGCCGCAGGGCTACGCGCACGTGAACGTGCTGGCCGACGCGGAGATCCGCGAGGGCATCAAGCAGTACGGCAACTGGCCGACGATCCCGCAGCTGTACATCGACGGCGAACTGGTCGGCGGCAGCGACATCGTCGAGCAGATGGCCGGCAGCGGCGAGCTGCACAGCGCGCTCGGCCTGCCGCCGCCGGACCGCAGCCCGCCCGAGCTGAGCATCACCCCCGCCGCGCTGGAGATGCTGCGCAGCGCCATCGCCAACGCCGGTGGCGGCTATGCGGTGCAGATCGACGTCGATGCGCGCCATACCGTGCGCCTGCAACTGGCGCCGACGGATGCCAACGCGGTGGCGGTCGAAGTCGAGGGCGTGCGCCTGCAGACCGATCCGCTGCAGGCGCGTCGCGCCGACGGCATCACCATCGACTGGGTCGACGACCAGCGCGGTCGCGGCCTGTCGGTGCATCACCCGCTCGCCGCGCCGCCGGTGCGCGAGATCACCCCGCACGAGGTCGACGCGCGCGTGCGCGCCGGTGCGCTGCGCCTGGTCGACGTGCGCCCGGCGGCGGAACGCGCCTTCGCCACCGCGCCGGTCGCCTTCGACACGCTCGACCACGGCACCGACGCCCTGCAGGCGTTGCCGAAGGACACGCCGCTGGCGTTCCTGTGCCACCACGGCGGTCGCAGCCAGCAGGCGGCGGAACACTTCCGCGGCCTGGGTTTCCGCGAGGTCTACAACATCGTCGGCGGCATCGACGCATGGGCCGACTTCGACGCGGGGATTCCGAAGTACTGATTCGGGAAAATCGGGAATCGGGAATCGGGAATCGGGATTCGGGATTCGGGATTCGGGATTCGGGATTCGGGATTCGGGATTCGGGATTCGGGATTCGGGATTCGGGAAAGCGTTTCAGAAGCCGTCATCCCGGCGAAGGCCGGGACCCAGGCCCGCACCCTCTCAGTCGTCCGATCGTCATCCCCGCGAAGGCGGGGATCCAACTGTCCGATCCCTCACGCCCTCCGTCGAGTGCGATCCGCCTGCGCGCTGGATCCCCGCCTTCGCGGGGATGACCGCATGGCTCATCGAGGTTCCAATCCCTCAGAATCCCCCGCCCGCATCCAGCCATTCGCGCTCCTCGGCCGTAGAGTCGCGGCCGAGCACGCAATTGCGATGCGGGAAGCGGCCGAAACGCGCGATCACGTCGCGATGCCGGCGTGCATAGTCGAGATAGCTCGCGCCCGACTCGCCCCCCAGCGTCGAGGTCAGCGCGACCGAGCGTTCCTGGTCGGCCATCGCTTCGGAATGCTCGAAGGGCATGTAGAAGAACGGCCGCAGCGCCGGATCGACGACGACATCGTCGCCGCGATCGATCGCACGCGCGGCGTAGTGGCGCGCGAGCGAGTCGGTGGCGAACGCGTGCCCGCTGTTGCGGAAGACATTGCGCGGTATCTGGTCGAGCAGGATCACCAGCGCCAGCGCACCTTCGGCGGAGTCCATCCAGTGTTCGTGTTCGCGCTGCGCGGCGGCGAAATGCGCGTCGAGGAAATCACGGCGGCAGCGCGCGTCGAAACCGTCGTCGCGCGAGAACCAGCGGTCGTATCCGGCCTCGTGCCAGAAGGCGAGGACGTCGTGCGGTGCGATGGACATGCGCGGCTCGTCGAAGTGGGGCCCGTAGGGTAACGGACACGCGCGGGCGACACGCCCGCAACGCCGTCACACCGACTCGTCGCCCAGCTGCGTCTCCAGCTCGTTCGTCCACAGTTCGGTGACGCTTTCCAGCGTGACGGCGTGGATCAGCGGACGGATCGAACCGCCTGCGTAGGACTGCGAAACGAAGCGCGCATAGCGATCGCGGAACTGCAGCCAGCTGCGGTGCGCATCGTCGAAGATGGCGAGCGTTTCCTCGTCGAGCTGGCGGCGAAGATGCGCCACCACCGTGCCCAGGCGCGCGTCGGCACGCTGGAATTCGTCCAGCGCCTGCTGGTTCATGTCGTGCTGGGTCACTGCGATGTCGTCGCTTTGGCGCGCGACTTCCTCGGCCTTGCTGAAGTAGTTGTCGGCGATGCGCGCGGCGGTCTCGGCCTTGCCGATCAGGCGCTGCTCCAGGCGGCGCAGGTCGTCGAGGTTGGTGTTGGATTCGTCCAGGCCCGTCTTGAGGTCGAGGAGCTTCTGGTTGCGCTCGATCGCCTCCACCGCGCCGCGCCTCTCCACCCGGCGCTGGATGAAATAGAACATCCAGGTCAGTGCGGCGCCCAGCGCCAGGTACACCAGCTTCTCCATGATCACGCCCCCTCTCTCGTCCAGGCGCCCAGTGTGCCCGGAGGAGGTCGCAGGCGATGCGACCCCGGGCTCGCGGGCCGCGCCAGGGTATTCAGGTGGCGGTGGCCGAGCTGGCTGGGGCCCAGGCGTGGCCGGCCCGGATGAACGCGAAACGTTCCCACTGAGTGTGACCCTCGTCCACGCGACCTTGACGTCGGCTGCACAAGACTGAATCCGCGCCCTTCGTGGAAGGCCCACCGGGCCTTCGATACCCTCACCTGGAGCCGCGCCGATTCCCCCGCTCCGCTTCCCATCCTGAGGGAAATCCCATGAAGCACATGCTCCTCGCCGCCCTCCCGCTGGCGGCCCTGTTCATTCCCGTTTCCGCCACCGCGCAGGCTTACAACTGTTATCTGGTCTGCAGCCCGCCACGGGTGTACTGCGTGCCCGCCGGACAGCCGTTGCCGCCGATCTACAAGATCTGCGGCCCATCCTCGGGAACGCCCGACACGCAGTCCCTGAGTGCTTCGCTGCAGCCGGCCGCATCGGCACCGCCACCGGCCTGCGTGGCAGAGCAGGTGTTCAACGAAGACACCCAGACCACCGAATGGCAGATGGCGTGCGATTGACCCGCAACGCCGCGGCTCGTCGCGAAGGCCGGCATCCGCCGGCCTTCGCTTTTTGCGTCATTCGTCGAAGCGCAGGTGTCGCACCGACTTGCCGTTGCGACGGATCAGCCGCAGCGCTTCGATGCCGACGTTGATGTGGTTGTCGACATAGTCGGCGCTGACGCGCGCATCCGACGCTTCGGTCTTCACGCCCTCGGGAATCATCGGCTGGTCCGACACCAACAGCAGCGCGCCGCACGGAATACGGTTGGCGAAGCCGGCGGCGAAGATCGTCGCAGTCTCCATGTCGATGGCCATGCAGCGCATCGCGCGCAGACGCTCCTTGAAGGCTTCGTCGTGCTCCCAGACGCGGCGGTTGGTCGTGTAGACCGTGCCGGTCCAGTAGTCGTGGCCGAGGTCGCGAATCATCGTCGACACCGCGCGCTGCAACGCGAACGCCGGCAGTGCCGGCACCTGCGGCGGCAGGTAGTCGTCGCTGGTGCCTTCGCCGCGGATCGCCGCGATCGGCAGGATCAGGTCGCCCAGCAGGTTCTTCTTCTTCAGTCCGCCGCACTTGCCCAGGAACAGCACGGCCTTGGGCGAGATCGCGCTGAGCAGGTCCATGATGGTCGCGGCATTGGGACTGCCCATGCCGAAGTTGATCATCGTGATGCCGTCGTGCGTGCAGCTGGGCATCGGACGGTCCATGCCGACCACGGGCGCGCCGGTCATGCTGGCGAACTTGCCGACGTAGCCGCCGAAGTTGGTCAGCAGGATGTGTTCGCCGAACTGGTCCAGCGGCACGCCGGTGTAGCGCGGCAGCCAGTTGTCGACGATCTGTTCCTTGTCTTTCATGGCGGGATTCGGGATTCGGGAATGGGGATTCGCAGAAGCATACGGCCGCGAATGCAGGCAGAGGTAGCCGTCTGCCTGCGCGTCAGGATGCAGGTGCGCCTCCGTGACCGCATTCACCAATCCGGAATCTCGAATCTCCAATCCCGAGCGCCATGACCATCGTCAGGGTTGGCATCCCGCCGCCGCCGCGGCTACGGTGCGAAGGTTACGAGCCGCACTTTCCCCGGGGACATCCATGCTTCGACCTTTGACCGCCGCGCTCGTCGCGGTGCTGTCGATCGGCTCCGCGTACGCCGCGGAGTCCGGATCGACCGCTTCCAAGTCCCGCTTCATCGAGGACCCGTATCCCAGCACCTACCAGCGCATCGCCGCCGCGCCGGTGCTCATTTCCGGCGCGACCGTGCTCACCGGCACCGGCCAGCGCCTCGACGGCGCGGACGTGCTGCTGCAGGACGGCAAGGTCGTCGCGGTCGGGCCGTCGCTGCAGGCCCCGGCCGGCGCGACCCGTGTGGACGGCACCGGCAAGTGGGTGACGCCGGGCCTGATCGACGTGCATTCGCACCTGGGCGTGTACCCGAGTCCCGGCGTCAGCGCGCACAGCGACGGCAATGAAATGACCGGCGCGGTGACCTCCAACGTCTGGGCCGAGCATTCGATCTGGCCGCAGGACCCGGGCTTCGCCACCGCGCTGGCCGGCGGCATCACCTCGCTGCAGGTGCTGCCCGGCTCGGCCAATCTGGTCGGCGGGCGCGGCGTGACGTTGAAGAACGTTGCCGCCACGACGTACCAGGCGATGAAATTCCCCGGCGCGCCGTGGGGCGTGAAGATGGCCTGCGGCGAGAACCCCAAGCGCGTCTACGGCCAGAAGAGCGGCCCGGCCACGCGCATGGGCAACGTCGCCGGCTACCGCGCGGCGTTCATCGACGCCAGTGAGTACCTGCGCAAGAACGGCGGCAAGAAGGCGGCCGAGGGCGAGCCGAAGAAGAAGCGCTGGTGGTCCAGCTCCAACGGCAACGCCGACAGCGAGAAGGACACCGGCGGCAAGCGCGACCTGAAGATGGACACGCTGGCCGGCGCGATCAACGGCGACATCCAGGTGCACATCCACTGCTACCGCGCCGACGAGATGGCGGTGATGCTCGACCTCGCCAAGGAGTTCGGCTTCAAGGTCGCCGCGTTCCACCACGGCGTGGAGGCCTACAAGCTGGCCGACCGCCTCGCCGCCGAGAACGTCTGCGGCGCGCTGTGGGCCGACTGGTGGGGCTTCAAGATGGAGGCCTTCGACGGCATCCAGGAGAACCTCGCCCTGGTCGACCGCCCGCCCAACAGCTGCGCGATCGTGCATTCGGATTCGGAGGAAGGCATCCAGCGCCTCAACCAGGAAGCGGCGAAGGTGATGGCCCATGCGCAGTTGGTCGGCATGGACATCCCGCCGGAGCGGGCGATCCGCTGGATGACGCAGAACGCGGCCAAGTCGCTGGGCATCCTCGACAAGACCGGCACGCTGGAGGCCGGGAAGATGGCCGACGTGGTCGTCTGGAACGGCAATCCCTTCAGCGTCTACGCCCACGCCGAGCAGGTCTACATCGACGGCGCGCGCGTGTTCGACCGCAACGACCGTTCGCGCCAGCCGGTGTCGGACTTCATGATCGGCCAGGGCGCCGCTGCCAACGGAGGTGTCCAGTGAGGCGCTTCATCGATACACGCTTCATCCAGCTGGGTCGCTCGCGGCACAACCGCCCGACCGACACGTTCGACCTGGCCTGCTGCGAACGCGAGGCCGGCTGGTCGTACTTCCATTCCTCCGGCCGCAGCTTCCTGCTGATCGGCCTGCTGCTGGCGTCGATGTCCGCCGGTGCGCAGGAACTGCTGATCCGCAACGCGACCGTGCACACCGCCGGCGCGCAGGGCACGTTGAAGAACGCCGACGTACTGGTCTCCGGCGGCACGATCCGCGCCGTCGGCACGGGGCTTTCCGCGCCGGCCGGCGCGCAGGTGATCGACGCGCAGGGCAAGCCGGTGACGCCGACGCTGTTCGGCGGCATCACCGAGATCGGGCTGGAGGAAGTCTCCGGCGAGAAGGCCACCGTCGACGACACGCTCGCACTGGGCGCCGACACCAAGCAGATGACGGTGCGGCCGGAGTTCGACGTGACGCTGGCCTTCAATCCGGATTCGATCCTGATTCCGGTGACGCGCATCGAGGGCATCGGCTGGACGCTGCTGGGCGCGGGCACCGCGACGGGCGGTTCGATCGTCGCGGGCCAGGGCGGCGTGGTGCGGCTGGACGGCAGCGCCGATCCGATCGGGCCGCGCGAGCTGTTCCTGCGCATCGGCGGTGATGCGGCCGGGCTGTCGGGCAATTCGCGCGCGGCGCAGTGGATGATCCTGGACCAGTTGATCGACGAGGTGCGCGGGCGCATTCCGCCGGACGCCAACGCCGCGCTGCTGACGCCGGCCGGTCGCGCCGCGCTGGGCAGGTACATCGGCGGCGGCGGTCGCGTGGTGGTGGCGGTGGATCGCGCCGCCGACATCCGCCAGCTGCTGCGCTGGTCGGAGCGTCACAACGTGCGCGTGGCCATCGCCGGCGGCGCCGAGGCCTGGCGCGTGGCGCCGATGCTGGCGAGCGCGAAGGTGCCGGTGTTCGTCAATCCACTGGGGAATCTGCCGTCGGACTTCGACCAGATCGGCGCGACGATGGAAAACGCGGCGCGGCTGCGCGCGGCGGGCGTGCAGGTGGGCTTCTCGCAGGCGGGCGATGCCTCGCACAACGCGCGCAAGATCCGCCAGCTGGCCGGCAACGCGGTCGCCAACGGCTTGTCGTGGGAGGACGGCCTTGCCGGCCTCACGCGTGTGCCGGCGGAGACGTTCGGCGTCGCCGACCGCATCGGCACCATCGCTCCGGGCAAGCGCGCGGACCTGGTGCTGTGGAGCGGCGATCCGCTGGAAGTGAACACCGTCGCCATGCAGGTGTGGATGGACGGCCGCGCGATCCCGATGCGCAGTCGCCAGACCGAACTGCGCGACCGCTACCTGCGCACCGGCACACCGGCGGCGGAAGGCGGCTTGCCGCGGGCGTATCCGGCGCAGGGTCGCTGAAGCTTCAAGCCCCTCTCCCATCGGGAGAGGGGTTGGGGTGAGGGGCAACGGAGTGACGAAGGCAAAATCTGCGGTGCGGTAGGGCACCGTGATTTCAGGGCTGCCGCTTCGTTTCCCCTCATCCGCCCCTGGACCAAGTCCAGGGCGGGCTCTTCGGGCACGAGAAGGAGACCGGCGAACTTCCGGGGCTTATGCTGCCCACCACGGGCACGCACCGCGCCCGCCATTCCCGGGGACCGCCCATGCCTTCGCTTCCGCACATCGACCTCAACTGGCTTGCGGTGATCGCCGCCGCCGTGTCCGCCTTCGTCCTGGGCGGCATCTGGTACGGGCCGCTGTTCAAGCGTGCGTGGTGCCGGGAGGCCGGCATCGATCCCGACTCTGCGCCTTCGCATCCGGCACGCATCTTCGCCGTCGCGTTCGTGTGCAGCCTGCTGGCGGCGCTGATCTTCGGCGCGTCACTGCCGCCCGGCTTCACGGCCGTGCAAGGCTTCGGGCTGGGTTTCGTCACCGGCCTGTTCTTCGTGGCGATGAGCTTCGGCATCAACTACGCCTTCGCCCAGCGCAGCCTGAAGCTGTGGATGATCGACGCCGGCTACCACATCGTGCAGTTCAGCCTGTACGGGCTGATCCTGGGCGCGTGGCGCTGAGGGCACCGCGATGACCGCGCCGCTGGTCTGGTACTTCGATTTCATCTCGCCGTTCTCGTACCTGCAGTGGCAGCGCCTGAAGCCGCTGCTGCGCGAACGCGAGAACGCCGGCGAGCCGCCGGTGCGGCTGGTGCCGATCGTCTTCGCCGCGGTGCTGGACGCGTGCGGGCAGAAGGGCCCGGCGGAGATCCCCGGCAAACGCGAGTTCACCTACCGGCACGTGCTGTGGCTGGCGCGGCAGGCCGGCGTGCCGCTGCGCTTTCCGCCGACGCATCCGTTCAACCCGCTGGCCGCGCTGCGCCTGAGCATCGCCGCCGGCGATACGCCCGAGGCCGTGGATTCGGTCTTCGATTGGCTGTGGAACCACGGCCGCGCCGGCGACAGCGTCGAGGCACTGGTGCCGCTGATGGCCGCGCTTGACGTCCCCGCCGACGCGCTGGAAGCCGACGCCACCAAGGCCGCGCTGCGCGCCAACACCGACGCCGCGATCGCCGCCGGCGTCTACGGCGTGCCGACGCTCTCCATCGGCGGCGAGCTGTTCTGGGGCAACGACGCCTTCGACTTCGCCCTGGCCGCATTGCACGACCCGGCCGTTCTGCAGGACGAGGAAATGCGCCGGTTGAGCGAACTCCCGGTGGGATTGCAGCGCCGACGCTGACGCGCAGCGTCATGCGGCGCCGCCGCACGGACATCCGTCTCGAACAGGTTATGCTGGCCGTCACACTTCGAAAGCCAGCGCTTTTTCCGGGAGGGGAACCATGCGCATCGGACTCGTCGTCGATTCCGCCTGCGACCTGCCTTTGCAGTATCTCGAACAGCACGAGGTCACCGTGCTGCCGATCACCGTGCGCATTGGCGAAGCCGTCCTCGCCGATCACCGCGACGAGCAAGCCACGCTCGAATTCCTGCATGCGCACGTCGCCGAACGCGGCCACGAAGCGCAGACCATGCCGTACACGGTCCAGCAGATCCAGGACCTGTTCCTGCAGCGGCTGGTGATCGACTACGACTACGTCTTCTGCATGACGATCACCAAGACGCGCAGTCCGATCTTCGACAACGCACAGCAGGCGAGTTTCGCGATCCTCAACGACTACAAGCCCGTGCGCGCCGCGGCCGGCAACGCGACGCCGTTCGCGTTGCGCGTGATCGACACGCAGAACCTGTTCGCCGCGCAGGGCATCACGGCAGTGGAGGCGATCCGCCTGCGCTCCGCGGGCGAAGGCGCGCCGAAGATCCGCGCGCGCCTGGAGCACCTGGCGTTGCACACGCAGGGCTACATGGTGCCGCCGGATCTGTACTACCTGCGCAACCGCGCGCGCGCCAAGGGCGACCGCAGCGTCGGCTTCCTCAGCGCCGCGCTGGGCAGCGCGCTGGACATCAAGCCGATCCTGCACGCCAACCGCGGCGAAACCGGCCCGGTGGCGAAGATCAAGGGCTTCGAGCCGGCGGTGCAGAAGTTGTTCGAGCATGCCGCGCATCGCGTGGAGCGCAACGAACTGCTCACCCCGACGATGTGCCTGAGCTACGGCGGCGAGCTGGAAGGCCTGCGCGTGCTGCCCGGCTACGAACGCCTGCGCGATGCGTGCGCGTCGAACAACGTCGAGTTGTTCGAAAGCGTGATGAGCCTGACCGGCATGGTCAACGTCGGCAAGGGTGCGGTGGTGGTGGGCTTCGCGGCAGAAGGACAGAAGTTCACGGGGTGATGTTCGCCGGTGACGGCCAGCGTTCACGCGACCCACGGCGGGCGGCACCTACACTCGGGTGAAACACCCAGGAGTTCCGAGATGGCCGCCCGTTACTACATCCGACTTCCCGATGCGAAGCGTGCACGCGGCGCCGATCCGTCGCTGTCGTTCACCGCGGTCAGTGCCGAAGGCTTCGCCGAACAGCTCGAAGCCGCGTTGCGCGAACCTTCGCTGTTCGAACGGTGGAAGGCGAAGCAGGACGATCCGGATGCGGTCGAACCCTCACTGGGCGCCACCGATCCCAACGCGGTCGTGCGCGGCGAACAGGACGATCTGCACATCGACCTGGTCGCGACCACCGGCCTGCCCGGCGAGCTGCTGCGCCAGCGCCTGCGCTGGCTGGCGGGGAGTGCGTGGGAACTGCGGGATGTGACGTCGGCGTAGGGATTCGGGATTCGGGATTCGGGATTCGGGATTCGGGATTCGGGATTCGGGATTCGGGATTCGGGATTCGGGATTCGGGATTCGGGATTCGGGATTCGGGATTCGGCGACAGCATTTCAGATCCGTCATCCCGGCGAAGGCCGGGATCCAGGCCCGCAGCGCACGGGCACCCCCA